>NZ_CP040986.1:962849-1283799 GCF_006364615.1 Candidatus Methylopumilus rimovensis
ACTTGTAACTTCAGGTCCTGGTGCTACCAATGCAGTAACTGGTATAGCTACCGCTTACATGGACTCCATTCCTATGGTGATCATTAGCGGTCAAGTTCCCACTTACGCTATAGGTCAAGATGCATTTCAGGAGTGTGACACGGTTGGTATTACTCGTCCTTGTGTAAAACATAATTTTTTAGTTAAAGATATTAAAGATATTGCATCAACAATGAAAAAAGCATTTTATGTTGCATCAAGCGGCAGGCCTGGCCCTGTTCTCGTTGATATACCAAAAGATATTACAGCCGAAAAATACGAATTTAGTTATCCAAAATCGGTGCATTTAAGATCTTATAACCCTATTGTTAAGGGTCATAGTGGTCAAATTAAAAAAGCGTTATCGCTACTTTTAAATGCGAAAAGACCAATGATCTATTCAGGTGGTGGCGTTGTATTAGGGGACGCGTCTTCACAATTATCCAAATTTGTTCGCACTATTGGATCCCCCATCACAAGCACACTTATGGGTTTAGGTGGCTTTCCAGCAAGCGATAAACAGTTTCTCGGCATGTTAGGCATGCATGGCACTTATGAAGCTAATATGGCGATGCAAGAATGTGATGTATTGCTGGCTGTTGGTGCTCGCTTTGACGATAGGGTAATTGGCAATCCAGAACATTTTTTATCAAAACCAAAAACAATCATTCATATTGATATTGATCCATCATCTATTTCTAAAAGAGTAAAAATCGATATTCCTATTGTAGGCGATGTCGTTTCGGTACTTACTGAACTCAATGATCTCTTATCTAAAGAGAAAATGAAACAAAACTCATATCTTAAACATTGGTTTAAAGATATTGATCAATGGCGATCAATGAATTGTTTAAGCTTTAAAAATGACAAAAAGCTTATTAAACCTCAATTTGTTATTCAAACATTACATAAAGTCACAAAGGGTGATGCCTTTATAACTTCCGATGTGGGGCAGCACCAAATGTGGGCAGCGCAATATTATCCATTTGACAAACCCAGAAGATGGATTAATTCGGGCGGGCTTGGAACGATGGGCGTTGGCCTACCTTACGCGATGGGTGCTCAATTAGCACACCCTGATGCACAAGTTGCTTGCGTTACAGGCGAGGCTTCCATACAAATGTGTATTCAAGAATTATCTACATGTAAGCAATTCCATTTGCCTATTAAGATTATTAATCTTAATAATCGTTACATGGGAATGGTAAGACAATGGCAAGAATTTTTTTATGGAAATCGTTATGCGGAGTCCTACATGGAAGCATTACCTGATTTTGTAAAATTAGCCGAATCCTATGGGCATGTTGGAATGAAGATTGAAAAACCTAGCGATGTTGAACCGGCCCTGAAAGAAGCTTTTAGCAATAAACTTAAAGAACGTTTAGTCTTTATGGACTTTATTACCGATCAAAAAGAGAATGTATTTCCAATGGTTCCTAATGGAAAAGGCTTATCAGAAATGATTACAGCTGAGGATCTATAAATGAGACATATTATTTCTCTTTTGATGGAAAACGAGTCTGGGGCTTTATCAAGAGTGTCAGGACTATTTTCTGCAAGGGGTTATAACATTGAATCTTTAACTGTAGCGCCCACTGAAGACCCAACGCTATCAAGAATGACCATTGTAACTTCTGGTTCGGATGAAATTATTGAACAAATCATTAAGCAGTTAAATAAATTAATTGATGTTGTAAAGGTGTTAGATCTTAATGATGGTCGATTCATTGAACGAGAATTAATGATCGTTAAAGTAAAAGCGAATGCTCAATATCGAGATGAGATGAAAAGGATGTGCGATATTTTTAGAGGCAGAATTATCGATGTTTCTGACAGTTCTTTTACCATTGAGATAACAGGATCATCTAGTAAATTAGATGCTTATATTGAAAGTATTGATAAAGCCGCTATTTTAGAAACAGTGAGAACTGGTGCGTCAGGTATTGGACGCGGTGATAGAATTTTAAAAGTATAAATTAAAACTGAAAGGTTATTATGAAGGTTTACTACGACAAAGATGCTGATTTAAATTTAATTAAAAAATTGAATGTTGCTATTGTAGGTTATGGCTCACAGGGCCATGCTCACGCAGCCAATCTAAAAGAATCAGGCGTCAACGTCACTGTTGCCCTTAGAAAAGGTGGTGCTTCATGGGATAAAGCCAAAAATGCTGGACATAACGTTTTAGAAATCAATGAAGCCGTTAAAAATGCTGACGTCGTTATGCTTTTAATCCCAGATGAAACAATGCCTCAAATTTTTCATCAAGAGGTCGCGCCATTCTTGAAAAAAAATGCAGTGTTAGCTTTCGCACACGGATTTAATATCCACTATAACCAAATTATTCCAAGGGAAGATCTTGATGTCATTATGATTGCGCCAAAAGGCCCTGGCCATACAGTGCGCTCAGAGTATCTCAAAGGTGGTGGTGTACCTACATTAATTGCGATTTATCAAAATAAATCTGGTAAAGCTAAAGACATCGCGCTGGCATATGCAGCGGCAAATGGAGGCACTAAAGGCGGTGTCATTGAAACAGATTTCCGTGAAGAAACTGAAACTGATTTGTTTGGAGAACAAGCTGTTTTATGTGGCGGTGCAGTTGAGCTCGTTAAAGCAGGCTTTGAAACATTAACTGAAGCAGGTTACGCTCCAGAAATGGCTTATTTCGAATGCTTACATGAACTTAAACTAATTGTAGATTTAATGTATGAAGGTGGTATTGCTAATATGAACTATTCCATCTCAAACAATGCTGAGTATGGTGAATACGTGACTGGCCCAAGAGTGATTGGTAATGAAGCCAAATTAGCAATGAAAGAAGCTTTGAAAAATATTCAAAACGGTGAATATGCAAAACGTTTTATCCTTGAAGGAAAAACAAACTATCCAGAAATGACAGCAAGAAGAAGATTGAATGCTGAACATCCTATTGAAAAAGTCGGCTCACAATTAAGATCAATGATGCCTTGGATTGCTAAAAACAAGCTTGTAGATCAAAGCAAAAACTAGCTTCATGGTAAAAAAAACTTACCCTATAATCGCTAGAGAAGGCTGGCCATTTCTAATAGCATCGATTGCTATATCAGCCTTCGCATTCAATATATGCACTTTATGGTCGATTCCTCTTTGGATTATCTCATTATTTATTTTGCAATTTTTTAGAGATCCAAAAAGAAATACGCCTTCTAAGAAAAATATTGTGGTATCAGCGGCTGATGGCAAAGTAATTGTAATTGAAAAATGCAAAGACGATTACCTTAATAGACGTGCAATTAAAGTAAGTGTCTTTATGAATGTCTTCAATGTCCACTCGAACAAAAGCCCGGTCAAATCAACCGTTATGAATAAATGGTATTTCCCTGGAAAATTCCTAAATGCGGCCTTATCAAAAGCATCATTAGAGAACGAAAGATGCGCACTTCATCTTAAAACTAAAGAAGGTTTTGATATCACTTGCGTTCAAATTGCAGGCTTAATTGCGAGAAGAATTTTATGCTATGTAAATAAAGGTGAAGTATTGGAGGTTGGTGAAAGATATGGGTTTATAAGATTTGGTTCGCGTGTTGATTTATACTTACCTATCAATTCAAAGATAAAAGTTTCTCTAGGCGAAAAAGTTTTTAATGGCGAAACCATTATTGCTGAATTAAAAAAATAAATTAATTGTCTATAAATAAACGAAGCTCATTTAAAGCCAATCTATATACGTCCCTCTTAAATTCAATCACCTCACTAAGAGGCAACCAGTAATCATGCCATCGCCATGCATCAAATTCAGGCTTTTTGGTGTTTCTCAAGAATATATCGGTATCTTGACCCTTCATTCTTAATAGATACCATATTTGTTTTTGCCCTTTGTAAGTACCTCTAAAATCTCTTCGAAGCCATTGCGATGGCACTTCATATTTCAACCAGTCTTTTGTTCGGCCAAGTATTTCTACATGATGCGGCTTTAATCCCACTTCTTCCATAAGCTCTCGATACATAGCCTGTTCTGGCGCCTCGCCCTTTTGAATGCCACCTTGAGGAAATTGCCAAGCATGTTCTTGTGTGCGCTTTGCCCAAAAAACTTGATTCTCAGCATTACAAATTACAATGCCAACATTGGGCCGATACCCATCTTTATCAATCATAGAAATACCTTAAGATTTACTTCAGTTTTTTTATTGATTTAGTTTAAATAAAAGCCAGAATTAAAGCTAGAATCTATTAAGAAAAAATTGAAAAAACATGACTTTTAAAAATCTTATTTTAGTTATTTTATGTATATCCTTTAGTGGATGTTTCAGCGCACCTATTGCCTATATTACTAATCAAGGCTCGAATACAGTTAGTGTCGTTGATATCAAAAAGAAAAAAATTAGACAAGAAATTTCTGTAGGCAATGGTCCTGTAGGCATTGCTATTTCTTTAAAGCAATCTTATGCCTATATTTCAAATGCCAATGATAGTTCTGTGAGCGTTTTAGATCTTCAACGTAATGAGGTTATTAAGACAATCAAACTTAACGGAACGCCAGTTGGAATTACTAAATCTACCAATGATGATTATATCTTTGTGAGCGATTGGTTTAATAGCGAGATTTATGTAATCGAAACAAAATCTTTAGTGGTGATTAAAAAAATGACTGTTGGCAAATCACCTTCCGGCATAATCTGTGACACTAAAGGGAAGTATCTTTTTATTTCCAATCGCGACGAAAATACAGTTGAAATATATAACCAATCGGATTTAAATCTTGTTAACAAAATTAAAGTAGGTATGCATCCATACGGCGTGTTTGTTAACAAAGACTTGCTTTTTGTTGTTAATGTCCTAGATGATTCAATATCTATTGTGAATACCAGTTCATTTGCTTCAGAGACTATTAAGGTTGGCGATCATCCTTATGGCGTGGTATCTGATTTAAACAATCATTTTGCCTTTGTTACAAATACTCAAGATGACAATATTAGCGTCATTGATCTTAAATCAAAAAAGGAAGTCAAAAAGATTAAAGTGGGCGGAAATCCAGAAGGTATCGATATTAATGAGCAAAATAATATGCTAATAACTTCTAATTGGAGAAGCGACTCAATTTCAATTATTGACTTAGAAAAACAAGAGTATCTCTATGAAATTAAAACGGGCAAGCAAAGTCGATCTTTTGGTCAATTTATTAAAATTGACTAATGTTATATATAAAAACAATTTATAATTAATAAGTTAATTAATCAATAAAGGCCTTAATTCAAATGAAAAAAATTATTACCAGTATTTTGCTTATTTTTATATCCTTCAATGTATTTGCTCACGGCCCATCGCCTCAAAAAGTTGAAAAGTCAATTACAATCAATGCATCCCCTGATAAAGTTTGGGCAATTGTTAAAGATTTTGGTGCTGTTCAAAAATGGATACCCCTTGTAACTGATAGCAAAGTAGAAAAAAAAGGTGAAGATACAACAAGAATACTTACATTAAAATCTGGAGGCAAAGTCATTGAGAGACTTAAAGGTATCGATGAAGAAGCCATGAAATTAAAATATGAAATTGTAGAAGGTGCCATACCTGTGGCTGATTACAATTCATTTATTGTTGTAGCAAAAGGCTCAAATCCCAACCAATCGACTGTAACATGGGTTGGTCGTTTTTATAGGGTTTATAAACTCAACCCACCTATTCCAGCTGGCCAAGATGATGAAACAGCAGTAAAAGCTGTGACTGAAATTTATGATGCAGGACTTCCGGCACTTAAGAAATTAGCTGAAACCAAATAATTTAATTTATTTAGAAAAAAGCAGAATTTAATTCTGCTTTTTTTATTTATGATGCCGATTATAATTAATAGTACGACGGCGCCCATAGGAGCAGTGATATTTCTTCATGGCTTGGGTGCTGATGGATTTAACCTTAAAGACATTTTTGCAAGACCACAACTCAACAAAATTCGGTTTATCTTACCTCATGCGCCTTATCAGCCAGTAACCATTAATCAAGGCTTTGAAATGAGAGCCTGGTATGATCTATATGATTTATCCTTAAAAAAAGATGAAGATGAATTAGGAATGGAAAGATCAAGTTTAATCATTCAAAAGCTTATTGAAGAGCAGATTTCCCTTGGCATACCTTCCGAAAAAATCATTATTGGGGGCTTTTCTCAAGGCGCTGCTATGAGTTTTTATTTAGGATTAAAATATCATAAAAAATTAGGTGGCATTGCTGCTTTATCAGGTTATCTTCCTTTGAAAGAAAAGCTTACAGGTCCTATAAAAAAAGAGTTAATCAATATGCCAATCTTTATGGCTCATGGCCTATATGATAATGTTATAGATATACAAATTGCTGATAACTCCTATAAAAAACTATTAAAAAAATTTAATTCTGCAATTTTTGAAAAATACCCTATAGGGCATGAAATTTGCGAAAAAGAAATTGATGATTTATCAATTTTCTTGAATCATTCACTTAGCTAAAGATAATTTTTATGGATAAAAATTCACTAGAAACAAACCTTAAAGAACTTGAATCTATTGTTTCAAAAATGGAACAAGGTGATATGGCGCTCGAGGAATCTATAAAATCTTATGAAAAAGGAATGGTTCTTCTTAAATTATGTCAAGACTCTCTAAAAGAAATTGAACATAAAGTTTTAGTGCTTTCTGCAGAAAATACACTCGAACAATTCAAGTCAGCTAATGAATAATTTTCATGAATGGCTCCGAGAAAAACAAGCATTTGTCGAAGCTTTGCTTGAAAAAAAATTACCTCAAATTAGCCATGAAATACCCTTAAATGAAGCAATAAGGTATAGCGTTCTTAATGGCGGAAAAAGAATGCGATCACTCCTTGTACTTGCAACTGCAGAAATTATAGAGACCCCCCTGATTGCGATTGAAAATATTATATGTGCCCTAGAGTTTGCACATGCTTATTCTTTAGTTCATGATGATATGCCTTGTATGGATAACGATGATTTGAGACGTGGAAAATTATCTTGCCATAAAAAATTTGGTGAAAGCACTGCGCTTCTTGTTGGAGATTCTTTGCAATCTATTGCTTTTTCTTACTTATCTTCACCGTCTCTTCAAGTTAACCCAGACAACCAATTAAAAATGATTCACGCCTTCTCTAACGCTATTGGTATTGAAGGTATGGCAAAAGGTCAAGCCTTAGATATTGCAAATACTAATAAAAAAATTTCATTAGAAGAGCTTAAAAAGATGCATCAATATAAAACTGGCGCACTTATTAATGCAGCTTGTTTAATGACGGTGCTTGCCTCTAAAAGTCACGACAAAAATATACTTAATATAATAGATACCTATTCAAAATTAATTGGACTAATGTTCCAAATTCAAGATGACATTCTTGATAAAGAAGCAAATCAAGAGATTTTAGGTAAAACACCTGGCAAAGATGAAAAAGATAATAAATCTACATTTGTGTCTTTGCTAGGTGTTTCTAAATCAAAGGAATTGGCTGCTGAATATTACGAAGAAGCTTTAACCGCTCTCAAACCATTCGGGGATAAAGCATATTATTTAGCTGGTATGGCTGAATTAATTATGACGCGATCGCACTAATATGAATCTCCTTGATAAAATTAATTCACCAAAAGATTTAAAAAAACTTAATCGCAACGAACTTACTAAACTATGCGATGAGATAAGAACTTTCATTATTGAAAGCGTTTCAAAAACAGGCGGCCATCTTTCATCAAATCTTGGTGTTATTGAGCTTACCGTTGCGCTTCATTATGTTTTTGATTGCCCTCTAGATAAATTCATATGGGATGTTGGGCACCAAACCTATCCTCATAAAATTCTAACCGGAAGAAAAAAGAAAATGGGCTCATTAAGAGCCATGTCTGGAATTTCAGGTTTTCCAAAAATTGTAGAGAGTGATTATGATATTTTTGGTACTGGTCATTCAAGCACCTCAATATCAGCTGCCTTAGGTATGGCTGAAGCACTTAAAAAGAAAAACTTGCACCACAAAGCAATTGCAATTATTGGCGATGGAGCCATGACCGCAGGTATGGCTTTTGAAGGTCTTAATAATGCCGGGAACTCAAAAAATAATATCTTAGTTATTTTGAATGATAATGATATGTCGATCTCTAAAAACGTCGGTGCGCTTAATAACTATCTAGCAAAACTTATGTCAGGAAATCTTTACGGAAGTATTAAGCGTTCAAGTAAAGCAGTTTTATCTGCTATCCCTCCTATGCTTGAATTTGCGAAGCGTGCTGAAGAGCATGTCAAAGGCATGGTAATTCCTGGCACTTTATTTGAAGAATTCGGCTTTAACTATATAGGTCCTATTGATGGTCATGATATTGACGCATTAGTTGATACGCTCAGCAATCTTAAAGAGCTTCAAGGGCCCCAGTTCCTTCATGTGGCCACCCAAAAAGGTTATGGTTATGAGCCCGCAGAAATTGATCCCAATAAGTTTCATGGCGTAGGTCAATTTAATCTAGATGATGGCACCCAACCATCCAAAATAAAAAAGACTTCTTACACCGACGTATTTGGCAATTGGATTATCGATATGGCTATGATTGATAAAAAACTATGCGCAATTACTCCTGCTATGTCAGATGGCTCTGGCTTAAATAAATTTGCTGAAAAATTTCCAGATCGTTTTTTTGATGTAGGGATTGCTGAACAGCATGCAATAACTTTTGCAGCAGGGCTTGCCTGTGAAAATTACAAACCTGTCATTGCCATTTACTCGACTTTTCTTCAAAGAGCTTACGATCAATTAATACACGATGTCGCCTTACAAAATATTCCTATGTTGTTTGCTATCGACAGGGCCGGAATTGTAGGCCAAGACGGGCCTACACATTCAGGTAGTTTTGATTTGTCATTCTTAAGGTGTATTCCAAATATTGTGATTATGGCGCCAAGCAATGAAAATGAATGTCGTCAAATGCTTTTTACCGGATTTAAATTTAAGGGTATTTCAGTAGTTCGCTACCCAAGGGGTGAAGGGCCAGGCGCAATAGTAAAATCTAAGATGGCAGCTATCCCGATTGGCAAAGCTGAAACTATTAAAAAAGGAAAAAAGATTGCTCTTTTAGCTTTCGGCAATATGTTGAATGAAGCTCTAAAAGTTGCAGATAAGATTAACGCGACCGTGGTTAATATGAGATTTATTAAACCTCTCGATATTAAATTAATTCGTGATTTGGCGTTATCGCATAAGCTCCTTGTTACGTTAGAAGAAAACGCAATCTCGGGCGGTGCTGGATCAGCAGTTCTAGAAGTTATCAGTGAGTATGATTTAAAATGTCAAACATTACTCCTTGGTTTACCTGATAAGTTTGTCGAACAAGGCAGTCAAGAACAACTTCGTAAAGAATATGGTTTGGATGCTTCTTCTATTATCAAATCAATTGAGAAAAAATTAACCTAGTGTTACACTCAAGTATTAATACCTAACAATTAATTATGACAACAAGCAAACACACATGCCCAATTGAAGATGTTCAAAACACCCCTGATTTAAGGAGTTTGGATATTGATAAGGTGGGTATTAAATCTATAAGACATCCTGTGCTTGTGAAGGATAAAACAGGTGGGGCACAACACACTGTTGCAACATTTAATATGTATGTTTATTTGCCACATAATTTTAAAGGCACTCACATGTCTAGATTTGTAGAAATCCTAAACATGAATGAAAGAGAAATATCTGTTGAGTCTTTTGAAAATATCTTAAGAGAAATGATGGAACGACTTGAAGCTAAGTCATGTGATGTCGAAATGACATTCCCATATTTCATTAATAAAACCGCGCCTATTTCCGGAGTTAAAAGCCTTTTGGATTATGATATAAGTTTTATTGGAAAAATTATTGATGGAAAATTTAAGAATACAATTAAAGTAATTGTGCCAGTAACCAGCCTTTGCCCATGCTCGAAGAAAATATCAGATTATGGCGCGCACAACCAAAGATCTCACGTCACAGTCACCGCTGAAATTAATAAATTTATTTGGATTGAAGAATTAATTGAGCTTATTGAAAAACAAGCATCATGTGAGCTTTATGGTCTTCTAAAAAGACCTGATGAAAAATTTGTGACTGAGAAAGCATATGATAATCCTAAATTTGTTGAAGATATGGTGCGAGATGTTGCAGCCCAATTAAAATTAGAAAAAAGAATTGATCATTTCGTAGTTGAATCCGAAAACTTTGAATCCATTCACAATCATTCTGCTTACGCTTTAATTGAAGGGTAATTTCAGCTAATTTAAATTAGCCAAATATTTTATTTCCTTTAATCTCTAGTTTTAATCCAAACCAAATCACTAAAAATCCAATCAGTGGAGATATGGCAGCAATCATAAATCCAATCTGCCCTCCAAGATATTGAATTAAATAACCCCCTCCCAATCCTCCGACAGTGCCACCAATGCCATAAGCTACACTGTTATATATTGCCTGCCCTCTCGCTTGATTCCGGCCTTTAAAATAGTAAGCAATAACTTCAATGGATGCTGCATGAAAGCTTCCGAAAGTTGCAGCATGAAACATTTGTGCTACAAATAATAGATAAAGATGGTTGGGAGAGACTCCAATAAGAATAAACCGAATGACGCCTAAAAATAAACTCATTAGCAAAATTGCTTTAAGTGAATAGCGATGTAAAATTTTTGGCATCAACATAAAAATCAAAATTTCACAGATGACGCCAGTCGCCCAAAGCCACCCTATCGTGCCGCCGCTATAACCATGCTCTTTGAGATAAATTGAATAAAAATTGTAAAGCACTCCGTGTGCTGAAACCATTAATGTGCAGCCAATTAAAAGCGCTATCACAGAAGGAGTTTTAATAATGTTCCAAATAGATAAATCGTTTTTTGCGTTATGGATCTCCTGAGTTTCAGGAATAGTGTTTGATAAAAAAAATATAATTGCTTGAGAAATTAATAAAGTCCACAACAAAATATTAATCCCTTGAAGATCAATTAGATAACCTAACAATAAAGATGCCGCAATAAATCCGATTGATCCCCATAATCTTATTCTGCTGTAATGTCCATCTGTAGTTGCTAAATGCGCAAGAGTTAAAGATTCTGCTAACGGCAAAGTTGAACTCGTAAATAAACTTAAGGCTGACATTATCAAAAAAATCCAAAAAAATCCTTTTGCCCAAAAAACACCAACAAACCCGATCAAACCCAAAAGCGATGTAAGTTTAATCCATTTAACACGATGACCTGTGTGATCAGCCAGCCAACCCCAAAAATTGGGAGCAACGATACGACTTATTTGAAATAAAGAAAGAAGAATACCAATACTTGCAGGTGAAAAGTTTTGAGATTGAAGATAAATGCCCCAGTATGGAACAAACGAGCCCACAAAAAAATAATAGAAAAAATAAAAACGCGATAAGCGCCAGTGAAGATTATGCGTGGCACTCACTAAATTTTTGGTGTATGAGAAACGACATCGGCATTTTGAGCGCGATGTCTTAATGCTTGATCCATAATGACTAAAGCTAACATAGCCTCAACAATCGGTGTCGCCCTTATTGCAACGCAAGGATCATGACGACCTGTTGTTTGCATCAGAACAGCTTCACCTTCAGTATTAATTGACTTTCGGTCTTGGGGAATACTTGAGGTTGGCTTAAAAGCTATATGCGCAATAACAGATTGTCCGGTTGATATGCCGCCTAAAATACCACCTGCATGGTTCGTTAAAAAACCTTGGGGAGTTAATTCATCGCCATGCTCACTGCCTTTTTGGTTAATCGAGCCAAAACCTTCTCCAATATCAATGCCTTTTACAGCATTTATACTCATCATTGCGTATGCAATTTCAGCATCCAGCCTACCAAAAACTGGCTCACCTAAGCCTACTGGCATATTTTCTGCCACTACGGTAATTTTGGCACCGACTGAATCTCTCTCTGCGCGAATGCCATCTAAATATTTTTCTAATTCAGGAACTTGGGCTTGATTAGGACAAAAAAATGGATTTTGATTTACATCTTCCCAATTTTTAAATGTTATTTGAATGGTGCCCATTTGACTTAAATAAGCTCGGATTTTGATGCCATATTTTTTAATTAGCCATTTCTTAGCTATAGCCCCTGCAGCAACTCTTACAGCGGTTTCTCTAGCACTTGATCTTCCGCCGCCTCTATAGTCTCTTATGCCGTATTTATGGGCATATGTGTAGTCTGCATGTCCGGGACGGAATACATCTTTAATTTTTGAATAATCTTGACTTCTTTGATCTGTATTTCGAATAATAAATCCGATAGGTGCGCCAGTTGTTTTGCCTTCAAAGACGCCAGACAAAATCTCGACCTTATCTTCCTCATTACGTTGAGTAACATGCTTAGAAGTGCCAGGTTTTCTTCTATCTAAATCTAATTGCAAATCTTCTTCCGACAAATCCAAGCCAGGCGGGCAACCATCTACGACTCCACCTATAGCTGAGCCATGAGATTCACCAAAAGAGGTGAGTGTAAATAAAGTGCCTAGAGTATTACCCGACATAGATATGCTTTTTTATAAATATATTTAAATATTATCATAACCCGATTGCAGCCTTTAATTTATTAATTGAGTCGTAAGTCCTTAATCCATTGGTTATAAACTCGATAAGCTAACTTATTCAATTGATCACATTTGATAGAAACATTTTCTAATATCACTTCTGGCGATTGAATCGCTTCTTTATTTTTTTCATTTTCCATTTCAGCCGCCCCAGCTTTTGTCCAACTTTCTACCATGGAAGGCATCATTTCAATATGGCATTGAAATGCAATATGCTTATCAAAATAGCTATAAGCCTGATGATGACAATTTTTATTGGTCAAAAGATGAATTGCATTTTGTGGCAATTCAAAAGTTTCGCCATGCCAATGAAAAACTTCAAATTCTGATAAATCATCAAACCATTTTTTTGAAGATTCTATTTGCTGAGAATTGTGGTTAAGGGTTTGCACTTCAAACCATCCAATTTCCTTACAAGAATTTTTTTTAACGGTTGCACCAAGCGCCTTACTGATTAACTGACCCCCAAGGCAATGCCCAAGAACTGGTATATCAGAGCATATGGCTTCTTGAATTAATTTAACCACTTCTTTGATCCACGGCAAATCGTCGTTCACGCTCATGGGGCCTCCCATCAAAATCAAACCAGCATATTCAGAAATAGATCTAGGAATATTATCCATCTGATCTACTTTAATCAATTTATACTGAATAGCATTTTGAATTAAAAAATCAGCCAAATAGCCCGGACCTTCAGTTTCATAAAATCTCATAATTAAAACTAATTTTTTATTCACGGATAATTTTATACATACCTAGATCCAGATCTACTAGTGTGTAAGCTCCGATTGCAAATCGAATTAATCTTAATGTGGGGTATCCAATTTTTCCTGTCATTCTTCTTACTTGACGATTTTTACCTTCGGATATTCTAATTTCTAGCCAAGTCGTTGGAATTGTTTTTCTTTCTCTAATAGGAGGCGTTCTTTCCCATAAGGTTTTTGGCTGATCTATAATTTTTATTTCTGCAGGTAAAGTTTTAAAGTCGCCCAAATCAACGCCATGTCTTAATTCATCTAAATCACTCTCTTTTGGGGCGCCTTCAACTTGCGCCCAATAAGTTTTTTGCATTTTATATTTTGGATCGCTAATTTGATGTTGAAATAAGCCATCATCAGTTAGAATAATTAAACCTTCACTATCTGTGTCAAGCCTGCCTGCAGGATAAACACCGGGTATTGGAATAAAGTCTTTTAATGTCTCATGTTTGTCATGTTTGCTAAACTGGCAAACGACACCATAAGGCTTATTAAATAATATTTTCATTAAACTTAAAGTGAGTATGAATGCTTAGCAAAATTAATCTTCCAAAAAATGCTTTAAAAATTACAGTCAATTCAAATCTAAGTTTGAATGTTCCAGATCATCCTATTATCCCATTTATTGAAGGTGACGGTATTGGTGTTGATATTACTCCAGCGATGTTAAAGGTTGTAAATCAAGCTGTTTTAAAAGCTTATGATGGAAAAAAAGAAATTGCTTGGATGGAAGTATTCGCCGGAGAAAAAGCCACAAAAATATACGATAAAGACACATGGCTTCCTCAAGAAACTCTAGATACTATGAAAGAGTTTGTTGTGTCTATTAAAGGCCCTCTCACAACGCCTGTCAGTGGCGGCATCAGATCACTTAATGTAGCTATGAGACAAGGGCTCGATTTATATGTTTGCTTAAGACCGATTGAATATTTTAATGGTGTTCCAAGTCCTTTAAAAAATCCTGAAAAAACTAATATGGTGATTTTTAGAGAAAACACAGAAGATATTTATGCGGGGATTGAATGGCAAGCATTCTCAGAAGAATCAAAAAAAATTATAAAAATGATCTCAGAATTGGGCATTAAAAATAAAATTCGCTTTCCAGAATCAACCGCTATAGGTATTAAACCTGTTTCTAAGGAAGGTAGTCAAAGGCTTATAAGAAAAGCGATTGAATATGCTATAGAACATAAAAAAAGATCAGTCACACTAGTCCACAAAGGCAATATTATGAAATTTACTGAAGGTGGATTTAAAGAATGGGGTTATCAATTAGCTCAAGATGAATTTGGGGCTAAACCTATTGAAGGTAAATCCAGTTTTGTTTGCTCTAATGGTCTTATCATCAAAGATTGCATTGCTGACGCTTTTCTTCAAGAAATATTAATTCACCCAAGCGAATATGATGTCGTAGCCACCCTCAACCTTAACGGGGATTACATTTCAGATGCGCTAGCTGCTCAAGTTGGTGGTATTGGCATTGCTCCAGGCGCTAATTTATCAGACTCAACGGTTATTTTTGAAGCTACCCATGGAACCGCACCAAGTATTGCAGGTAAAAAAATTGCCAATCCTAGCTCTTTAATTCTGTCGGCTGAAATGATGTTAAGGCATATTGGCTGGATTGAAGCTGCCGATACCATCTCGTTAGCATTCAGAAAAACATTAGCGGCTCAAAAAGTCACTCAAGACTTCTCATCACAATTAAATAATGTCTTGCCATTATCTACAGATGATTTTGCTGATGTCATCATAAGTTACATGTAAAAAAAAAGCCCGCTTAAGCGGGCTTATTTATTTAGTTTGGAACTAGGCTTTATTTATATTTGAAGCTTGCTTGCCTTTTGGTCCGTCTGTAACGTCAAAAGTAACTCTTTGACCTTCTTTAAGACTTTTATATCCTGTATCTACGATTGCTGAGAAGTGAGCAAATAAATCATCACCACCATCATCAGGAGTAATAAAACCAAAACCTTTTGAATCATTAAACCATTTTACTGTACCTGTTGCCATTTCATAAATCCTTAACTTTAAACAAGGGAGGCCCCCCAAAAGTTTGAATCAAGAACTAAAGCACTACTTAAATATAAATTAAAGCTAGCTAAATAAAACTCGAAACCAAACACCTGGGAGCTTTTTTACGTGGTTTAGCTATAAATGTCAAGCTATTTGTTACTTTAAAAAAGGCTTAAGACTTGGTGCTATTGAGCGCTTTTTCTATTTCTTTATAGGGTTGAGCCCCTAACATTCGCTTCCCATCTGAAAAAATCAAGGTAGGCGTTGATGTAATACCTAATTTTGAGCCTAACTCTAATATTAGTTCTGTAGGTGGCTGACATGTGACTTTCCCTGAAGGGAGTGCATCGTTAATTGCCCAATCTGCCCAAGCTTTTGAGCGATCTTTGGCACACCAAATCAACTGTGATTTATTCTTTGCGTCCGGATGAAGCTTTTCGATAGGGAATAAAAATGTATAAATTGTCACATTATTAAGATGTGTAAATTCATTTTGCTCAAGACGTTTGCAAAAAGGGCAATCCACATCTGCAAAAACAACTAACTTTCTCGAGCCATCGCCTTTAACTGTTTTAATAGCGGAATTAAGGGGCAAGGATGAAAAGTCTACTTTGGTGAGATCCTCAAGGCGCTCGCCGGTTAAATCTTTTTTTGTTTTAGGATCTACGATATGGCCTTCTGCAATAAGAAAAGAAAACCTCTCATCAGTATAAATAATTTGACCCCCCATAAAAATTTCATAAAGCCCACTATAGGAAGTCTTCTTAATACTTTCTACTTTATATTTAGGGTAAGAGGCCTCAATCATTTTTTTTAGGCTAACTTCATCAGCCATTAAATAGAATGAAGGGAAAAATAAAATAAATAAGGCGATTTTTTTAAAAATTGTCATCTAATGAGCTGCTTTCTCTATAAGAATTTTTTTAATTAAATGGTTTTGATTTATTTTGTTAAATCCAAAATTAATCACAAATTCAGGAATAAGGCTCTGGGATGAAAAAATATGGCTCAAATGATTCGTTAAATAAGTTAAAGATAATATATCGGTCTTTCTATTTCGATTGTATTTTTTAAGGAATTGCTTTAAACCAAGATCATGATGATATTTTTTATTTGAGTTTAACAATTCATCAAACTCTATCACATCTCTTAAACCTAAATTTAAACCCTGGCCTGCGAGAGGGTGAACTTGATGTGCGGCATCTCCTATTAGAATAACTCGATCTGAAATTAATGATTCATTAATTTTCATACTCAAAGGAAAATATTGTCTCTTAGACAAAATATTAATATCTCCAAACTTTTCACCTAAGTCTTTTTTTAACTTAAGCAGAAACATTGGATCATCTAACTTTTTATATTCATCTAGGATATTGTCATTTAAAGAAAAAACGACAGAATATTCATCTGTGTGAATAGGCAAAAGCGCCAAGATGCCATCTTGCATGAATTTTTGATAAGCACATCCTTGATGAGCTTTAGTACCTTTAATATTAAATACTAAAGCCGTTTGATTAAATGCTTTGTTCTTAACGTCAATAGATGTCTGGCTTCGCACCCATGAATTGGAACCGTCAGCTCCAATGACCAATTTAAATTGATATCTTTTGCTCTTTGCATCAACAAGATTAATATGATCCATTTCAATATTCAAAGACTCAGCGCTATCAATTTTTATTTCATTATAACTAATTTTGCTTATTCGATTCTTAAAAGCATTTTCAAGATCATCATGATTGATAATAAACGCAAGCTCATTCATTCCAGCATCATAGGCATCAAAACTTAATGATGCATTTTCTCTATTAGAATAAACCCTGATTTTATTTACTGGAGACATGAAATCTTTGTGCAAGAAATCACAAACGCCATTTTCTTCTAGCCATTCTTTAACGCCGGGTGTAATGGCATAAAATCTTGGGTCAGGTGCATTATTGTTAATAATTTTTGAATGAGATAGCAGACTTGTCTTGATAGCATATTTATCTAGAGTCACTAATGTCGCCATGCCAGCGATGCCTGAACCCATAATCAATACATCACTTGAGCTTCCTTTCATTTACCGAAACTCATTTTATTTACTAGAAAATTTTTAATAGGCTTAAAGTTATCTAAAAGAGATAAGCTCATACCTCTTGTTAAGGAAAGGACAACCAAATCATTCGAAAAAATGTTTACTAAAGAATCTGTAAAAAAAAGTGTCTTTTTTGTTTCTGATTTTCTTAACGAATAATATTGATTGATAAAACATTCAGATCCTACCTGGGAGGGTTCTGATTTATTTATTAATTTTGACAAATCATAGGCATCTCTAATACCAGTATTAAATCCCTGTCCTGCGACTGGGTGCATTGTTTGAGCAGAATTACCAATAACAACCATACGTTTTTTTGGAAATTCTTCAAGGATAATTTTTTTGAGTGGGAATGTAATAAAATTATCAGAATCAAGAAACTTTCCCACTCTGTCTCCAAAATGCTCATGTAATTTTTCTAAAAATAATTTTTTTGGTGCTTTAGCTAATGCTTGAATATCTTCATCTTTGCCAGTCCAAACCAAAGAAAATTCTTTGGGCCCATTAGGCAAAAGTGCAATAGGCCCCATGGAAGTAAACCGTTCATACGCAATTTTATTAGGGGGAATCTCAGAAGTGACTTTAGTTACAAGTGCCGTATGATTGTAACTGGTTTCTTTTTTCTTGAGGCCTTCAATTAAGGCTGTAGTATTTTTTCCACCATCAGCTAAGACTAAAAGTGGTGCCTCAATAGGGAGATCTTTATTGCCTCCATACAAAATTGATCTATCTTTTTCATTTTTAATAGCCGACACTTCGAACTCATGAGTGATTTTTATTTTTGGAGATTGATTAACTGCTTCTTCAAGCACCTTTGATAAAGCACCATAAGAGACAATATAGCCTAAAGCTGGCAAATTATATTGGCTAGCCGATAATAAAGTACGCCCAAAGCTATTCTTTTGGCTTGTATGAATATCTTTTATTTCACTAATTTTTTTTTCTAAAGGACTCCAAATACCGAGATCTTCAAGAATGAGTTTTGTGCCGTAAGATAGAGCTAATGCACGTCCGTCAGAATGTGAATCATTTTTTCTTCTTGATTCTAAAAGATGTGAATTTTGATTTTGCTTTGCAAGTAATAATGAAAATACCAGCCCAACTGGGCCGGCGCCCACAATGAGATATTCTGAATTTTTCATTTTGCCATCAGGGTTTCAATCGACTCTATTGTCTTTGGGCTATCTTTTGTAAGCACTTCATGTCCATTATGAGTAACTAAAACATCATCTTCGATTCTTATTCCAATATTCCAAAATTCTTTTGGA
Source organism: Candidatus Methylopumilus rimovensis (assembly GCF_006364615.1). Taxonomy (NCBI): domain Bacteria; kingdom Pseudomonadati; phylum Pseudomonadota; class Betaproteobacteria; order Nitrosomonadales; family Methylophilaceae; genus Candidatus Methylopumilus; species Candidatus Methylopumilus rimovensis. The sequence goes on from NZ_CP040986.1 coordinate 981,547, forward strand.
ATATTTGCAGATGGTCTAATGTAGCATCCTGGCTCCACTGTTAAAGTCATACCTGGTTTTAATTGCTTCCATTCTTGCGCTATCGTCTTATAGTCGCCTGCATCATGAACATCAAGGCCTAACCAATGGCCAGTTCTATGCATATAAAATTCTTTATAGGCGCCTGTTTCATAAATTTCCTGATGGCTTCCTTGGCATAAACCAAAGTCTTTGAATCCATCTATCAAAACTGATAATGCTGCTTCATGAGGCTCATTCCAATTATGGTTAGATGAGACTTTACTTAATGCTGCGCTTTGGGCTTCTAATACCAATTGGTAAAAATCTTTTTGTATTTTTGAAAATTTACCATTTGCGGGAAATGTTCTTGATACGTCGGATGCGTAACCTTCTAATTCACATCCAGCATCTGTAAGAATAAGATCGCCATCTTGAATTTTAGAATTATTATCAACGTAATGTAATGTGCATGCATTTTTTCCGGCAGCAACAATAGACTGGTAAGCTGGTGCGCGAACTCCATGACTCATAAATTCATGCAAAATTTCAGCTTCAAGTTCATATTCATACATATTAGGCCTTACAGATTTCATTGCACGGTTATGGGCAAGAGTTGCAATTTTTGCTGACCGCTTCATTATGTCAATTTCAAAGTCACTTTTTATAAGCCTCATATCATCAGCTATTTGACTAATATCTTCGATTGCTTGAGGGGCTTGAATTCCAGCTCTAGCCTTATCTCGCAAGACTTTAATCCAATCATTAATTTTTTTATCATTAAGCGTATCTTGCCCTATTCGATAATATATTTTTTCGCGCCCTGAAATTTCTTTTAAAGCAATCTCATCTAATAAATTTATGTCATAAGACTCATCAAATAAAAAAACTTCTTTTGCCTCTTTAGGCCCATATATAAAGCCATTCCATATTTCCATTTCTAGATTTTTATTACGACAAAATAGTATGGTCTTTGGAGACTTTCCACCTAATACAAATAATACTGACCGAGACTCAGGAAATCCTGAAAAATAGTGGAAATAACTATCTGAGCGATAAGGATAATGACTGTCTCGATTTCTAATTACCTCGTCAGTATTAAAAATGATTGCTACGCCATCACCAATTTTTTCAGTTAACGTATTTCTTCTTTTTTTAAATTCTTGATAATTTTTATGGTTCATTTTTAATTAGCTCTTCAATTTTTCTTTTAATAAAAGATTAATTTCATTTAATCTCTCTGGCGTTCCTATATCAAACCAAAGCCCTTGATATGCTTCTCCGCTGATGTATTTCAAATCAATTAATTTTTTAAGTATAGGTGCTAATTTTGCAACAGGCTCTATACTGATATCTTCAAAAATTTCAGGCTGATAAATAGCAATCCCTGAAAATGTAAGCCTTTCTTTTCCTTCTAGCACAATTTGATTGTCTTTTAAAACAAAATCACCCTCAGGATGTTGCTTAGGATTTTTAACCATTATTAAGTGGCCTTTACAGCCATTTAAGTTCCTATTTTTTATCGTGGCATAATTAAAATCAGTGTATATATCTGCATTAACTACCAAAAATGGTTGATCCCCAATTAGCGGCAATGCTTTCTTAATACCACCTGCTGTTTCTAGTGGTGAGCCTTCTTTAGAATAGGTAATTTTAAGATTCCATCTTGAGCCATCGCCAATACAAGCCTCAATCATTTCTCCCAAATGCGCATGATTAATAATCACATCCTCAAAATTCGCTTTAGCTAATTTTTCTAAATGCCAAATAATCAATGGCTTTCCCGCAACCTCTAAAAGTGGTTTTGGTATGTGATCTGTAAGAGGGCGCATTCTTTCCCCCCTTCCAGCTGCTAGAATCATTGCCTTCATAAGTTTATGTCGAGCTTAATCTATTCATCAGTTTTAATAAAGGATGGAAATCCTTATAGCGCTCACATGCCCTGATCGTGTAATTTTCAACGGCTGGTAAATCATTCAAATAATTTGCTTTATGGTCTCTGTAATTTAAGCGGGCAAAAATACCTAAAACTTTTAAATGCCTTTGGACCCCCATCCATTCAAAATCTCTATAGAACTCTGCGAAGTCATCTTGCACTTTAAGTTTATTTTGTTTGGCATGCTCCCAATATCGAATAAGCCAGTCTATGACCTCTTCCTCACTCCAAACAATATAAGCATCTTTAAATAAGGACACAAGATCATAGACGATAGACCCTTTGACTGCGTCTTGAAAATCTAAAATGCCCGGATTTTCTCCCAGATCGCCATTACAAAACATTAAATTTCTAGAATGAAAATCTCTATGCACAAAAACTTGGGTGTGAGATTTAATATTTTGAATTAGCAAATCAAAAGTTGAATCAAGTACATTCTTATCCGAATCATTCATTTCATAAGATTTATGGAATTTAAGATACCAATCAGGAAATAATCTAAGTTCTTGCATCAATAATGCATCGTCATAGAGTTTGAGTGACTGAGTATCAGCATTTTTTTGAATTTTAATTAGCGCTAAATAGGCATCTCTATAGAGCAATGATGCATTTTGATGATTAAGCTCATCAAGATAAGTTTTATTACCCAAATCTGACAACAATAAAAACCCTGCTTTAAGATCTGCCTCATAAACTTTGGGGACATTTAAACCTGCATTAAGAAGAGTATTCGCTATGTCAACAAAGGGCTTTGAATTTTCTTTTTCAGGAGGGGCGTCCATCAAAATATAAGATTGATTATTAGACATGACGCGGAAATAACGCCGAAAACTAGCGTCTGATGAAGCAGGTTTTATCGTATACTCTTGATTTTTAAGAATATTATTTAACCATTCAGTGATTTGAAGTTCGCGAGTCACAATAAAAAATACCTAGCAATTTTTAAAAAAAATTCTACATTTAACGCAATTAGCTTAATTAAGTAAATTATATAACTACCTGATTATTAATAAATTTAAGTTGATAAAATAGCTAAAATATGAGATTTTAACGTTTATGAAATATTCAACATTAAAACTATAGTACCCCTACTTGCTCCTTCAGCAAAATTCCATGTTTAGAAAAACAATCTCACTGCTATGGGTATTGCTTTTGCTGCTTCCTCAGCTTTCATCTGCTGAAGATTTGTTAAGCGAAAAACAATCTCCAGAAATTTCTCAAGACTTAGTTGAAATTGAAGGCGAGAATCTTGAAACCCTTCTTGATCGCAAAATGAAAGCTAGAGGTAATGCAATCCTTAAGAAAGGTAATAAAACGATTAAAGCCGAAGTGATTGAGTATGATGAAATCTCGGAAAAACTAATAACGCAAGGGAATACATCCATAGAATTAGAAAACATCTCCCTTACTGGCTCATCACTTAATTATAAACTAACTGACTATACAGGGCAGATGGACGACGTAAGCTTTAATTTAAAGTCTCAAAAAAAAGAACAAACAGTTATTAAAAAGGGTTATGAAATAACCAAACATAACTATAATTATCGCGGGGATGCTAAAACAATTTTTTTTGATGGTGAAAACAAAAAACGCCTCCAATCTAGCAGGATAACAACCTGTGAAGCTAATTCAGATGACTGGTATATCAAATCAAAAAATATCGAAATTGATACAAAAAAAGATCAAGTAAAAGCTTCAAATGCTTTAGTTGAATTTAAAGGCGTCCCTATTTTTTATATGCCAAGTACAAGCTTTTCCCTTAATAAGAATAGACAATCTGGTTTTTTATCTTCGACATTTGGTACCACCACTAGAAGTGGTTTTGATCTTCGAATACCTTATTACTTTAATATTTCACCTAATATGGATGCAACTCTATCAGCAAGGCATTTGGGCAGAAGAGGTCCTATGGCAGAAGGTCAATTTCGCTACCTAACTGAGAACTATTCCGGAGTTAATGAACTTCAATACATGAATCATGATGAGGCAAGTGGCCAAGATAATCGATATTTTTTAAAACTCACTCATCAGCATCAATTTGGTAGGGGCTGGTCAGGATCTTATGACCTACAAAAAGTATCAGACAATAATTATTTTGCTGATTTGGCATCTATGATCCAAGTCACTAGCGTAGTAAATTTACCTCAAAGAGCAAATCTAAATTATTCAGGTGATATTTGGAAATTAAACGTTTTAACAGAAAAATATCAAACATTAACTAATGCATTAAATTCCCCATATCAGAGACTTCCACAAGTCAATCTCTCAGGAAATAAAGACTTCGATAATTTCACATTAGACCTTAAGTCACAATGGACTCTTTTTGATAGGGATGATAAGTTCAAGTTTACAGGTAACCAACAGATTACCGGGAGTAGATTGAGCATGACACCAGCAATCACTATTCCATTAACCTCTAATTATGGATATATTAAGCCGAAAGTATCTACAAACATACGATCTTATAATCTTAATCATTCACCTGATAATAACAAAGATATAATCACGCCCATTTTTTCTCTGGATAGCGGTGTTTATCTCGACAGAAATATAAATTTTTTAAGTCAAAATTATACAAACACGCTTGAACCCAGATTATTTTATGTCTACATTCCATATAAAGATCAATCAGTATTACCTAATTTTGACACAGGCCTTGCTGATTTAAATATGCAAACTTTATTTTATGAAAATCAATACAATGGACTAGATCGAATAAACGATGCAAATCAATTAACTGCATCGGTTACATCTAAAATTTTAGATAAAAATGGCAAGGAGAGATTATCAGCCATAATTGCACAAAGGTATTATTTTGAAGACAGAAGAGTTTTTGGTAATGATCAATTGGATGCTAAAAAAGCAAATTCAGATATTTTTATGGGTGCATCAGCAAAATTACCAAATTCACTTAACTTAGATGCCATGTTTCAATTTAACCCGAGCTCTAACAGTTTATTAAGAAGCACGCTTGGGGCTCGATATAATCCAGAGCCAGGAAAAATGCTCAATGTGAGCCATCGATTAATTGATAATATTATTGATAATAATCAAAATTTAGAAGTTTTTAATGTGGCGGGCCAGTGGCCTCTTGGAAACAGATTCTATTCTATTGGTCGCTATAATTATGATTTGAAGGCTTCACAAACGATTGAAGTTTTAGCGGGAGTTGAATACGACGGTGGCTGCTGGGTTGCAAGATCAATTTTTGACAGAATATCATTACCAACAACTCCAGAAGCAAATTATGCATTTTTTGTACAGCTTGAATTAAATGGTATAGGATCTATAGGATCAGATGCAAATAGATTAAATACCTTTTTGTACAGAAATGTTCCAGGCTTGAGAACGGTCAATCAAATCCCAGATGTTAATCGTCAGGCAAACTTTAACTAATTTTCAAATGCAATTTAAAAAATTAATATTAAATATTTATTTGGCCTTAATTGTCTTTGGCTTAATATCCTCTTCTTTCGGGCAAACAAAACCTGAATCTGATATTAAAAAACTTGATCGTATTATTGCTATCGTTGATCAAGATGTAATTACAGAAAAAGAATTGCAAGAAAAAATAAATTCGGTTACTAGCAATCTCAAAAGTCAAAAAATTGAAATCCCTTTAGAAAGTATCTTGAGAAAACAAGTGATAGAAAGATTAATATCAAACAGTATTCAAATCCAACTTGCTAATCAAACCGGACTAAAAATTAGCGATGCCCAAGTTGATAAAACTATTGAACGTATCGCAGAAAAAAATAAACTGAATGTGGTTGATTTCAAAAAAAACCTAGAAACTGATGGCACTAATTTTTATAAGTTTAGAGAAGAAATTAGAAATGAAATCACGATTGCGCAATTGAAAGAACGTGAGGTTGATAGCAAAATTTTAATCACTGATGGAGAAATTGATAACTTCCTAAATGCACAATCAAAAGAATTTCAAGACGAATTTGAAGTTGCTCATATTCTTATTCGCGTTCCTGAAGATGCATCGCCTGAAAAAATTGATAAATTAAAGAATAAAGCTGAGGAAGCCGTTAAGCAAATTCAATCAGGTAAAAATTTTACTCAAGTTTCTGCAATATTTTCAGAAACACCAAATGCGCTTGAAGGTGGGAATCTGGGCTGGAAAAAGGCTTCAGATTTACCAACATTATTTGTAGATGCTCTAAAAAAAACCGAAGTGGGTAAACTTACCTCTATTTTAAGAAGTCCTAATGGTTTTCATATTCTTAAACTGATCAACAAAAAAGGGTCTAGTGGTCCTCTAGTTGTTGAACAAACACATGTGAGGCATATTTTAATTAAACTTTCTGAAATTACTTCGGAAAATGAAGGTCGTCAAAAGCTGATCGGCATTAAAGAGCGTTTAGAAAATGGCACGAAGTTTGAGGATATGGCAAAGCAATATTCAGAAGACCCTTCTTCAAATAACGGTGGCGATTTAGGCTGGATCAATCCAGGAGATACTGTTCCTGAGTTTGAAAAAACAATCAAGCAGCTTAATATTAATCAAATCAGCGATCCTATTAAGACTCCGTTTGGATGGCATCTTATCCAGGTTCTGGAAAGAAGATCTCAGGATATGTCGAAGGAATCAGCTCGAATTCAAGCCAGGCAACAAATCAAAATGCGAAAATCTGAAGAGGCTTACCAAGACTGGCTTCAAGAATTAAGGGATCGCTCTTTTGTAGAGCTTCGTTTAGAAGATAATTTTTAATTTCTTATTTTGAGTTTTTTAAAGCCACATATCGTCATAAGCTCAGGCGAACCTGCGGGTATTGGCCTTGATCTTTGCGTCTTGCTGAGCGAAAAAACATTTCCAGCCTTTATTACGGTTGTTGCAGATAAAAATGCCTTATCCCATAGAGCTTATCAGCTCGATAAAGTAATTACATTTCATGAAAATAAACTGATAGAACATAAAGGCGACCATTCACTTTCTGTTTATCATATCGCAGCTCCCGAACCGATTAAGGCAGGAGCCCTCAACTCCAATAATAATAGCTACGTTTTTGATGTATTAAATTTCGCATTAGATGGATGTTTAAATAAATCTTTTGATGCGCTTGTTACAGCTCCTATCAATAAAAGTATTATCAATGAAAGCCAACCCTTTACTGGTCATACTGAATATATTGCGCATTACACTCATGCCAAAAATGAAGTCATGCTCCTCACTTCCAAATCTATGAAGGTTGCACTTGTAACAACTCATGTGCCTATATCACAAGTAAGTAGTTTGATCACACAGGAGAAATTCGAAGAAACTTTAAAAACAATTCATCGCGACCTTATTCACCGATTTAAAATAAATAATCCTACAATTTTTGTTGCTGGCCTTAATCCGCATGCAGGCGAAAATGGCACTTTAGGTTTGGAAGAGATTGATATTCTTATACCCGTCATCCATAAACTAAAATTAGAAGGTATGTTAATTGAGGGGCCACTTCCGGCAGATACACTTTTTACAGAAAAATACATTAAAAAAGCTGACTGTTTTTTGGCAATGTATCATGATCAAGGTCTTGCAGTATTTAAACATGCTAACTTTGGCTTAGGTGTTAATGTCACGCTCGGTCTTCCTATTATTAGGACCTCAGTTGATCATGGAACCGCTATCGATCTTGCTGGAAAAGGAACGATAGACCCAAATAGCTTCTATAGTGCAATTGATTTGGCAATTGACTTAGCTCAAAAATCACACTCATGAAGCATATTGCCAAGAAAAAATTTGGGCAAAATTTCCTCAAAGATACTGCGATCATTCATGCAATAATTCAATCAATCAATCCTCTTCCAGACGATCTGCTCATTGAAATAGGTCCTGGACTTGGAGCGCTTACAAAGCCTCTAATCGAAAAAACTAATCGTCTTTTAGCAATTGAGCTTGATCGAGATATTGTAAATTGGATGAAAAATGAATATTCAAAAAAGAATATCATCATATTCAATGAGGACGTTTTAAATTTTAACTTTAATCAGTTTGATCAGAAAATTAGAATTGTAGGCAATTTACCTTACAACATTTCAACGCCTATTTTATTCAAATGCATTGACAATATTTTAATCATAAAAGACCTTCATTTTATGTTGCAAAAAGAGGTTGTAGATCGCATGATTGCTACCCCTTCGTCTTCGGAATACGGAAGATTGTCAGTAATGCTGCAATACTATTTTTCAATGGATCATTTAGTGTATGTTCCTAAAGAATCGTTTGAGCCTGAACCTAAAGTTGAATCATCTTTCGTAAGACTTATTCCTTATGAAGAATACCCTTTTATTGCAAACAATATAGAACAGTTTGGAAGGATTGTTAAAGAAGCTTTTTCACAAAGACGAAAAACAATTCGTAATACACTCAAATCATTTATAAGTGAAAATGACTTTGAAAAAATTGGTATAAACCCCCAGTTAAGAGCTGAAAATTTATCGGTATCAGATTTCGTAAAAATTTCAAATTATCTAGGCTAATTTATACAGGCTAATAACCATTTGAAATGAACATCGGCTGATATAATTAAGGCTTAAGGAGGAATACATGAGAATTATTCTACTAGGAGCGCCAGGCGCAGGGAAGGGTACACAAGCCCAAATACTTAAAGACAAATTTAACATCCCACAAATATCTACTGGCGACATGCTTCGTGCTGCTATAAAAGCAAATACAAAACTAGGTGTTGAAGCCAAGCAATTTATGAACAGTGGCGCTCTCGTGCCGGACAAGCTTATTATTGAATTAGTTAAAGAACGCATTCAAGATCAAGATTGTAAACAAGGCTTCTTATTAGATGGTTTTCCTAGGACTATTCCCCAAGCTGAAGCAATGAAACAAGCCTCCATTTCGATAGATATCGTTATTGAAATTGATGTTCCAGATAATGTTATTGTAGATAGGTTAAGTGGTCGAAGAACCCATCTTGCATCTGGTCGTATTTATCATATTCAAAACAATCCACCTAAAATACAAGATAAAGATGATGTTACAGGCGAACCTCTTGTTCAAAGAGATGATGACAAAAAAGAAACGATTCTAAAACGACTCGATGTTTACCATAGCCAAACGAAACCACTTGTTGATTATTATTCAAAATGGGCAGCTTCTGAAAATGAACGGCTTCGTTATATCAAGATTAATGGACTCGGCGATGTTAAAGATATTCAAAAAACAATTTTTGACCAAATTAATTAATTAATCTATGCAAGCCACCTATCCTTTTAAAGAGATTGAAGAAAAGGTTCAATCCTATTGGGACAACGAACTTACTTTCTCTGTTGTCGAGGATTCTAAAAAGCCAAAATATTATTGCTTGTCCATGTTCCCTTATCCTAGCGGAAAGCTTCATATGGGACATGTGAGGAATTATACCATCGGCGATGTATTAAGCCGCTTTCATCGCATGCTAGGTTTTAATGTATTACAGCCCATGGGTTGGGATGCTTTTGGCTTACCTGCAGAAAATGCAGCACTACAAAATAAATCAGCTCCTGCAGATTGGACATACAGCAATATTGATTATATGAAGCATCAGTTAAAGAAGCTAGGTCTAGCTATTGACTGGAAAAGAGAGATTGCAACATGTCGCCCAGATTATTACAAATGGGAGCAATGGCTTTTCACTCAGCTTTTTAAAAAGAAATTAATTTATAAAAAAATTTCTACTGTTAATTGGGACCCTATTGATCAAACTGTTCTTGCAAATGAACAAGTGATTGACGGCAAAGGATGGAGATCTGGTGCTGTTGTTGAAAAAAAAGAGATTCCTCAATACTTCATGAAAATTACTGAATATGCGGAAGAGCTTTTAAATGATCTGGATAGCCTTGAAGGTTGGCCAGAACAAGTCAAAATTATGCAGAAAAATTGGATAGGCAAAAGTTATGGTTGTGAAATTGAATTTGACATCAAAGACCATGCTGATTCGGTTAAAATTTACACCACTCGCCCAGACACCCTCTTAGGCGTGACTTATATAGCTATTGCTGCAGAGCATCCACTTACTTCTTTTATTAAAAAAAATAATCCTACAATTGAAGCATTTGTTAATGAATGCACAAGAGGAAGTGTTGCTGAAGCTGATCTTGCAACTGCAGAAAAAATAGGTATCGATTCTGGACTTCGAGCTATCCACCCTATCACTCAAAAAGAAGTGCCCATTTGGATTGCCAATTATGTATTAATGAATTACGGCTCTGGAGCAGTAATGGCGGTTCCCGCTCATGATGAAAGAGATTTTCATTTTGCGAAAAAGTATAAACTCGAAATTGAACAGGTCATTGAACCAATAGATTCAAAAACAATTAATTTATCTGAGGCTGCGTATACTGAGCATGGTAGGCTAATTAATTCTGGTGAATTTAATGGCTTGGAATTTCAGTCAGCATTCGATGCCATTGTTAAAAAACTAACATCCCTAAATAAAGGTAAAAAAACAACGCAATTTAGATTGCGTGATTGGGGTATTTCAAGGCAGCGTTACTGGGGATGTCCGATACCTATTATTAAATGCCAGTCATGTGGCGAAGTGCCTGTGCCTGAAAAAGACTTACCTGTTGTATTACCTGAAAACATTGTTATGAATGGTGTTGGCTCCCCCATCAAGCAAGCTGAGTCTTTTTACAAAACAACCTGCCCTTCCTGCGGCAAAAATGCTGAAAGAGAAACAGACACAATGGATACTTTTGTGGAGTCCTCCTGGTATTTTGCTCGCTATCCAAGTTATGACAATCAAAATGCCATGGTGGATGAGAGAAGCAATTATTGGATGCCTGTTGATCAATACATTGGTGGCATTGAACATGCGATTTTACATTTATTATATGCGCGCTTCTTTAATAAGCTTTTAAGAGACCTTGGACTTATAAAACATAAGGAGCCATTTAAAAATCTTTTGACTCAGGGCATGGTATTAAAAAACGGTACCAAAATGTCAAAATCAAAAGGCAATACCGTTGACCCTCAGTCACTCATTGATCAATTTGGTGCTGATACTGCCAGACTTTTTATTATGTTTGCAGCCCCCCCGGAACAAAGCTTAGAGTGGTCAGATAGTGGTGTTGAGGGGGCCAATCGTTTCCTAAAACGGCTTTGGAAAACTGTTTATGACCATCATGCTAAAGGAAAAATTGAGTCCTACAAGGAAGGCGAACTCTCAGATCAAACAAAGAATTTAAGATTCGAGCTACATCACACTATACAAAAAATTACCGATGATATTCAAAGAAGACATAGTTTTAATACAGCCATATCTTCAGTAATGGAGCTTATGAATACTTTTGCAAAAGTTGAAGGTGAAGATGCTGTAACACTTTCAGTGAAACAAGAAGTCATACAAAATGTAATTTTATTACTTAACCCTTTCGTACCTCATATATGTCATGCCTTATGGGATCACCTTTTTAATAATCCTATTGATCAAGAGCTTTGGCCTAAAGCCGACTCTAATGCATTAATTAAAAACGAATATGCTATGGTGATCCAAGTGAACGGAAAACTCAGAGGAAATATGCTAGTATCAGCAGATCTTGAACAAAAAGATATTGAGCGCATGGCCCTCGAAAATGAAGATGTTAAAAGATTTATTGGCCATGAAGATAATGTTAAAAAAATGATATTTGTACCTAAAAAACTCATTAATATCGTCACAGGATAAATGATGAATACCATATATGAAAAATTTATAACGCTCTTCATGCTTCTAATGATAACAAGCTGTGGATTTCATTTGAGAGGTATGACAGAAATATCATTTAAAACAATCAGCTTAGAAGGTAAGGAATTAAGTTTTACAAAAAATCTCAAAAAAACTCTAGCTAGTAATAAAGTGGCTATTATTCTTCCGACAGAAAATCCAGAATTAAGAATTGAACTTCTTAGTGAAGAGAGCGAAAAAAGAATTTTATCTTTAAGCGGCCAAGGTCTTGTTCGAGAATTTGAGATTTTCTATAGAGTTCGTTACCGAATTAAAACTATAGATAGCGAAACTTGGAGCCAAGAAAATATTATAGAAACACGTCGTGACTTTACCTTCAGTGACTCAAATCTTATTGGCAAAGAAGAAGAAGAAAGACAGCTTAATGAATCTATGCGTAATGAAGCTATCACAAATCTATTTAATCAAATTCAGCATACTAATAAATAATTAATGGCAGTATTTGATTCGGAAGCATTTAGTAAAGAGCTTCAAAAAAATCAGCAATCAAAATTCCTTCTTTTGGGGGATGAAGCACTCTCAAGAAAAGAGGCTTTCGACATCATCCGTCAATTTGCAAAAGAGCTATGTTATACAGAAAAATTAAGCTTTACTGTTGATCGTTATTTTAAATGGGATCAATGTGCTTCATCCCTTCGCTCCCAGGGCTTGTTTTCTCAAAAACGCATTATTGAAATAATCATTCCCTCAGGAAAAATAAATGCTGAGGGTGGGGAGTCTTTTTACGAAATTATCCAAAATTTTTCTCAAGATGATCTTATTGTTGTTCATTTGCCTCAAATAGATAAGGAAACAAAGCTGCAGAAATGGTTTAAAGAAATTGAAAAAATTGCTTACACAATTAGACTTGATGAAATTAAACCATCCGAACTTCCTTTTTGGCTAAAGAAAAGAGCTTCTTTATTATCAATAAACTTAGATGAAGGAAGTATTCAGCTGATTAGTCAATTTGTTCATGGGAATATGCTTGCCGCTGACCAAGAATTAAATAAATTAGCATTACTTTTTCCAAGCCAATCAATTTCATATGAAAAAGTTTCACAATCTATTTCAAATGTCTCTCGTTATGATGCTTTTGAGCTCACTGAATATGTATTAAATGGCGACCAGATGAAAACCATTTCAACGCTTAATTTCTTAAAAGAAGAAGGCCAAAATCCTATTAGTATTACAAGCTCCCTTTCTTGGGTATTAAAGCCTATGCTTGAAATAAAAGAACTTGATTTCAGAGGCCAATCTTTGGAAAACCATCTCACAAAATCAAGAATATTTGGAGATAAGCTTTTGTTTACTAAACAAGCATTGTCTTTTTTTTCGCTCAAACATCTAAGAGCAGCTATTCAAAAACTATCTGAGATAGATAAAATATCAAAGGGTGTTTCACCGGGTGATGCTTGGCTAGAAATGACTAGACTTTGCCTGGGGCTTGCAAAAATAGCATCTCGAGGCCGAAAAATTTGATCCTATACAAGTTAATTTCTTAACGCGTATAATTCACACATGACAAATATTAATCAATATCTTAAAAAGATTGGACTAGAAGCAAAAAAAGCTTCATGCCTGATGGCTAAAGCATCAACACAACAAAAAAATGATGCATTAACTCATCTCATTCATCTTTTAAATACAAAAACAAAAACTATTCTGAAAGCCAATGAGAAAGATGTTAAAGAAGCTAAAAAAAATAAATTAGATCGCGCTTCCATCGATCGTCTTATCATTTCAAGCAAAACTATTGATTCGATGATTAAAGGCATACAAGATATCATTGACCTTAAGGATCCTATTGGTGAAATTATGCGTTTGAATACACGTCCATCAGGTATTCAAGTCGGTCAAATGCGCGTAGCTCTTGGTGTCATAGGCATGATCTACGAATCTCGTCCTAATGTCACTATTGATGCAGCGAGCTTATCTATCAAATCGGGAAATGCCATTATATTAAGAGGGGGTAGCGAATCTATTCACTCTAATATTGCTTTAAGCAATCTTATTCACGAGGCGCTTAAAAAAGCTGATCTTTCAGATCAAGCTGTTCAAGTGATTGATTCAACCGACAGATCTATAGTTAAAGGCATGATTAAGCTTAATGACTATATTGATGTGATCATTCCAAGAGGTGGCAAAAGCTTAACTAAAATGATTAGTGATGAGGCAACTGTACCTGTCATTAAACACTTAGATGGAAATTGCCATGTCTTTGTAGATAAAAATGCAGACCTAAATAAAGCACTTAAAATTATTGAGAATTCTAAAACTCAAAGGTTAGGTACATGCAATACGACCGAATCACTTCTATTATCTAAAGATATTGCACGCGGTTTTTTACCTAAAATTGTAAAAATGCTTCATCAACATAAAGTTGAGGTTCGTGGATGTAAAGAAACTTTGAAACTTGTGAAAGGTATTAAATCAGCAAGTGAAGATGATTTTTATACTGAATACCTTGATGCAATTATTTCATGCAAGATTGTCAATGACATCGATGATGCAATTCATCATATTAATCAATATTCTTCTCATCATACAGATGCTATCGTCACTGAAAACTATGAACGCGCTATGCAATTCTTGAAAGAAGTAGATTCAAGTAGCGTTATGGTGAATGCTTCAACTCGTTTTGCTGATGGCTTTGAATATGGCTTAGGTGCTGAAATAGGCATTTCAACAAATAAATTACATGCAAGAGGCCCTGTAGGACTTGAAGGACTTACTTCGCTCAAATATATCGTATTAGGCAATGGGCATATACGTAAGTAAGGAATGTCTTTGAAACTTATTGGTGTATTAGGTGGCGCATTCGATCCAATACACTATGGTCATATTAAATTAGCTAAAGCCTGGCAAGATGTTGCGACATTATCGAAAGTGCTTTTTATTCCATCTGGTTTAGCGCCTCATAAAAATATCGTTTTAGAAAATAAGCATCGCGTAGAAATGCTTAATCTCGCTCTCAATCCATACACTAATTTCTTTACCGATGACCGTGAAATTAAAAAAAATCAAAGCGATCTTAAACCCTCTTATACGATTGAAACATTGCAAAGTCTTATAATAGAAAAAAAAGAGGATCAAGCGTTTTGTTTCTTAATGGGAAGCGATGCATTTCTAAAGCTTGAGTCATGGCATTTATGGAATGAGCTTTTTAATTATTGCCATATATTAATAATAGAAAGACGCGAATCCCCCATTATTGTAGATCAATTAACATCAGCTCTAAAAAAAGAATGGAGTGAAAGGCTCACTCAAAATATTGAGGATCTTCGCGGATCTAGTTTCGGACTAATTATGACAAAAAAATTTGAGTACATTGATATCTCGTCATCTCAAATTCGAGACGCTATTTATTCAAATAAAAATCTTACGAATCTTTTACCTGCAGCTGTTGCTGACTATATTAATCTTCACGGACTTTATCGTTAAGCTTATTTATATCGATAAATTTTGATGCTTTGTAAGGATCAAAATTTTTTAAATAAGGCACTTCGCCCAAACAAGGCGCCTCAATCCTTTCTTTTAAAAAAGATATATTCTCTTCATAAGCTAGCATATGTTGATCAATTCGATTAGCAACCCAGCCACAAAGCTTTATTTTTTTATTTAAAATTGATTCAACTGTTAATAGAGCATGATTGATGCAGCCTAACCTCATACCTACTACCAAAATAACTGGTATATCTAGGGCTTTAATTAAATCAACAGTTGAAAAATTCTCTGTCAAAGGCACAGCAAAACCTCCAGCGCCTTCAATAAATAAATAATCCATCTGTTTTTTGAATAATTGCAAATGCTTTTTAATTAGATGAATATCGATTTCTTTTTTATTTTTCTTGAAACTAATATGAGGCGCTATCGGTGCCTCAAATTGATAAGGATTAATTTGATTGGTAATTAAATCAACATTGCTTACTTCTATAATCTTCTGTACATCTTCATATATGATATGCCCATTTTCTATAAAACATCCAGCAGCGACAGGTTTCATACCTCCCACACGAAATCCTTCTTCGATATATTTAGCAATTAAACTGCAAGTAACAGCGGTCTTTCCTATGTTCGTATCAGTACCAGTTATAAAAAATGAATGCATTATTGTTTTGAATAAAACTTAACAATTGATGACTCATTATGCGGCTTATTCACTCTCCATGCATGCCCATATACAACCTCGTAACTTGCAGGTAATTTATCATTAGCTCTGTAAACTTCATACAATTTTTCCAATTGGTACAAGAAGCCTTTGCCTGTCATACCCTTCGCTCTTCCCTGAAGTGCATTTCGAGCGCCAATATGCTTCAAGTCATACATAATTTCTTTAAATGTACTGTATGTGAGTGAATAAACATCTACATCTAAGACTGGGTCTGAAAAGCCACATCGTATTAGTGCATCGCCAATATCATGCATATCAATAAATTGATTTACGTGGGAGTGCTCAGAAAATGATGCGAGTGAAGATCTTAATTCATGAAGTGTGCTTGGTCCAAACGTGCTAAATATAAAAAGTCCATTATGAGTTAATATTTTTGCTATCTGAGCAAATACACGATCAAGGTCATTGCACCATTGAAGAGATAAATTTGACCAAACCATATCGATACTATTTTCTTCCAATGGGATAGCTTCCATATCTGCGCATATAAATTGCTGTGTCGTTCTGCTTGAAAATGCTTTTAAGAAATGATCTCTGTTTTTTTCTTCTGCTTTTTTTAGCATCTCATATGCAAAATCTAAATAAATGAGATCATGAGGCTTGTAGAAATTTTTTAAATCAGGTCCTGCATTACCCGGTCCACAGCCTAGGTCAAGAATACTGCTAGGATTAATTTTGAGTAATTTAAGTCTTAAGAACATCTCTCCTAGCACATGCCTCTGAAGAACAGCATTGTTCTCATATGAAGCCGAAGCTTTATTGAATGATGCTTGAGCTCTTTTCTTGTCAATATGATGCTGAGTCATGATTATGCTGCCAATAAAAATTGATCGAGATGATCAAAAAACTCATCCGCGTGAGATAAAAAAGGGATATGTGATGCACCTTGAATTACTTTTAATTGCCCTTCTTTTAAATGACTTTCAAGCCACTCAGAAGCTGATTTTGGTGTCAAACGATCCTTTTCGCCCACGATTAAAAGTGTTCGATGATTGATCTTATTAATGTCATCTCTCAAATCGTTATTTAATAATACATCAAGACTAAGTTGTAATGACTTAACGTCAGGTGGGTTCACTTCATCATTCATGTCTTTAAGTTTTTTAATAAGCAATTTACTATGTTTTGAATACATGAGCTGTAAAGTGTAAAAATTTATCATGGTTGATTTGTAGTTTTTAAAAAGCTTATTAGCAAAATCATTAAAATCTTTTACATCTACGCCATGACTCCAATCTGTCTGATTAATAAAACGAGGCGTCCCCCCCACCAAAACCATACGACGAATTTTTTTTGGGTATATTAGGCTCATTTTTAACGCAATAAGGCTGCCCAAAGACCATCCTAAAATATCAAATGAAGATGGTAACTCTTTACTGATTGCTTCAGCTAGATGATTAAGATCATAAGGATCGATGATATGACTTTTACCCATACCAGGAATATCAACAAGATGAAGGGTGTATTGATTTGAAAATTTCTCAATGATAGGCTTCCATATGCCGCTATGCATCCCCCATCCATGAATAAGAACAAGATCTTTGCCCTGTCCAATTTTTTTAATGTGCATCAGATTAGCTTTCAAAATCTAATATAGTTTTCATTAATGTAAGCACATCGTTATCTTGATGCAATGCTGAAAGTGAAATACGCAGTCGAGAAGTGCCTCGGGGCACAGTAGGGGGTCTAATAGCAGGAACATATATTCCCTTTTCCATTAACCATTTATTTAATCTTAATGCATTAATTTCACTTCCAACAATAAGGGGTTGAATAGGTGTTAATGAGCTACCTAAAGTCATTTTTTGAAACTTAGTATTAGCTCTAAACTGTGTAATAAGATTATTTAGGTGTGATCTTATTTGATCTGCTTTTAAAATTTGATTTAATGACTCTTTTAATCCATACGCCATAAAAGCTGGTATTGCAGTCGTATAAATATATTGTTTAGATTTTTGAATTAAATATTCGATAAGATTATTTGAAGATGCTACGACAGCACCATAGATACCAGCTGCCTTCCCTAGTGTTGCCATATAGAAAATTCTGGGCGAATAAGGTTCTTTAATTTTTTCTTGGTCATAAAAGTGTTGCAGTATGCCTTTGCCATTTTTACCCAATACACCAAAACCATGCGCATCATCTATATAAAGATAAGCATCGTACATTTCACATAATTGCAGCAAATCTGGAATATTAGCTAAATCACCATCCATGCTGAAAACAGCATCAGTAACAATCAGCTTTACTTTTGACTTTGATGCTTGAAGTAAATCTTCTAAATGTTGTAAATCATGATGTCGATATCTTTTATGAATGGCGCGAGAAAGAATAGACGCATCATTTAATGACGCATGATTTAACTTATCAGAAAAAATAGTATCGTCTTTCCCAACCAATGCTGAGATGACACCCATATTAGCCATATAGCCTGACGAGAATAAAAGTGCTCTTTCAAAATTTAGCGCTTCACTAAATGCATTTTCAAACGCCTCATGGAATTCATGATGGCCTGAAATAAGATGAGAAGCCCCCATGCCGTTGCCTGACAAATGAATACCTTCGATCAGCGCATCTTGGATAGATTGATTTTGTGAAAGGCCTAAATAGTCATTCGATGAAAAGCTTAAATAATTTTGATGATTAAAAGAAAGATTAGACCCCAATCTTCCGCTTAATAATTTTCTTGCTCTAAAAAGATGATTGTCTTTTAAGGATTGAAGTTCATGATGAATTTGATCTAGCATCACAAACTTATATAGGACGAATACCTAACTTATTAAATAAAGCTTGATCAACTTTTGCATCCGGATTATCTGTCGTCAATAACTTTTCACCATAAAAAATTGAGTTAGCCCCAGCTAGGAAAGCTAATGATTGAATACCTTCGTGCATCGATTGTCTTCCTGCAGATAATCTTACATAACTTTTTGGCATCGTAATTCTCGCAACAGCTATCGTTCTCACAAACTCAAAAAGATCGAGCGGTGCGGTTCCATGTAAAGGTGTACCTTCTACCTGTGTCAATAAATTAATCGGGACACTCTCGGGCTGCTTTTCCATATTGGCGAGTTGCGCAATCAAACCTGCACGTTGAGATCTGCTCTCCCCCATACCTACTATGCCGCCACAACATACATGAAGATCAGCTTCTCGAACACGGTCTAATGTATCAAGTCTGTCTTGATATACACGCGTTGAAATTACGTCACCATAAAATTCAGGCGCTGTATCTAAATTATGGTTGTAATAATCAAGCCCTGCTTCTTTTAGCATATTGGCTTGCCCATCCTTTAACATACCCAGGGTTGCGCAAGTTTCGAGTCCCATTTTTTTAACTTCTTGAATCATTTCTAAGACGGGCTTTAAATCCTTATCCTTTGGACTTCTCCAAGCAGCACCCATACAAAAACGGCTGGCGCCAGCATCCTTTGCAGCCTTCGCAGCTTTAAGCACATCATCGATCGGCAACATAGCTTCATTTTCTACATTGGTGTCATAGCGGGCAGATTGAGGGCAGTAGCCACAGTCTTCTGAACATCCTCCCGTCTTAATAGACAAGAGCGTGCTTACTTGAACTTTATTAGAATCAAAATTTTCACGATGAATGGTTTGAGCCTTAAACATAAGGTCACTAAAAGGTAGTGCATATAAAGCTTCAATTTCAGCAACTGACCAGCGGTCTTTTGGGGAATTTTTTTGTTTTTTAGGAGATTTTCGTTCGAATTGAATGGGTTGCTGACTTAAATTAGGCTGCGATTCAATCATGATAAATCCCTATCTATATGATTTAATTATTAAAATAGTCTTAAAAAGCAATTGTTAAGTTATTTTACTATAATTTGTTACAATTGTATAAAAATTAATCAGTTGTTATATTTTATGTTTTCTATAGCCCTTTTTGAACCTGAAATTCCTCCCAACACTGGCAATATTATTAGGCTTTGCGCCAACACAGGCACACAACTTCACTTAATTGAACCTTTAGGTTTTAATTTGGATGATAAGCGGCTTGTGCGCGCGGGGCTCGATTATCATGAATATGCATCAGTTAAAACTTATCCGGATTTTTCAGTATTTGAATCCCTTCATGGCGACGCTCGAATATTTGCTGTCACAACCAAAGGGAGTATGTCCTACCATGAGGTTGCATATCAAAAAGGGGATATCTTTTTATTTGGGCCTGAAACGCGAGGATTGCCTGAATCGATTCGCAATCAATTTGATGAAAATAAAAAAATAAGAATCCCTATGGTGGAAAATAGTAGGAGCTTAAATTTATCGAATGCAGCCGCGATTCTTTTATATGAAGCATGGCGGCAAAATGGATTTAAAGGTGGGGTTTAGGACTTAATGTGTTTCTGACTTTTGCTCGCGACCTAACAAGTCGATCACAGCTTCTTTAGGTGATTTACCAAAACTTAATACTTGATTTACTTCATGCGTAATGGGCATAGATACATGAAGCGCTTTTGCTCGATTCACAACCTCTTTGGCTGTATAAACACCTTCAGCAACATGACCTAAACCCTTTAAAACTTCATCAATCGTTTGACCTTTAGCAAGCCTTAAACCAACTTCACGATTTCTTGAGTAGTCTCCGGTACAAGTCAAAATTAAATCGCCAGCGCCTGTAAGTCCAATGAAAGTATCTTTTTGACCGCCCAAACTCATACCAAAACGTGTAATCTCAGCTAAGCCTCGGGTAATTAAAGCAGCTCTCGCGTTATTTCCAAATCCCATGCCATCTGAAATACCTGCAGCAATAGCGATTACATTTTTAAGTGCGCCCCCCACAGACACACCAATCACATCCTGACTTGTATAAACGCGCAAGTTATTCCCATGGATAATAGAAGCTAAGCTTTGTGTAAATGCTTCGTCGGTTGCAGCTAAGGTAAGTGCGGTGGGCAGAGATCTTACGAGCTCAGCTGCAAAACTAGGGCCTGATAAAGCACCCCAATGTTGCCCTGTTTTTTTAGGGTCGCCCAATTCTTCCATAGCAACTTCATGAGGCAGTTTTGCAGTCTCTGCTTCTAGGCCTTTATTTGCCCATATAACCGGCGCTTTATGATTTAAATATTTGATCTCTTTTAAAATAGCTCTAAAACCAGAAGTGGGTACAACCGATAAAATAAGGTCGGCGTCATGAATCGCTTCACTCAAATTATCTTCGAGCATCAATTGATCGTTAAAAGGAAAATCGCCTAGATAAAGTGGATTTGATCTTGCTTTACGCATGCCAGAGACGTGACCTGCATTTCTAGCCCATAGTGTAACGCGATGCTTTTGGCTAATTTGCATTGCCAAAGCCGTGCCCCACGCGCCCGCTCCTAAGACTGCGATCTTCAATTAATTAAATTCCCCATACCTGAGAGGTTTGGATGTATCCGTCAAGATCTTGTTGATAGCGCACTTTAATCCAACCATTTGCAATAAGCGGGTCTGAAAGTTCTATGACGACATCTTTTTCAATTGTAGCTACAAGCGCTGATTTAGATTCAGGGTCTTTGTATATATTTGCTTTATCTACCTTCACAATCACCGTTCTTTTAGATTGTAAATTTTTTGATTCTGCCCAACTTAGAGTGCCATAAGGATCTCTGACTTTAAGCCAGTCGCCAAGATTAACAATAATTTCTAAAGGATAGCCTTCGCCTACTAAATAAACTCTTTTAGTAGTGGCTGATGGCGCTTCATAGAGAATGGTTTTAGCAAATGCAACAGATCGAAATTCAGCATAAGCAGATTGTGAAATGAAGCACACAATCCATACAAAAAAATAACTAAAAAAAAAGTTAGTTTTTTGTGCCAACCGCATTACCCGCTGCTTGCTGCTTTTGTTGCAAATAAAGCATTTCAAAATTAATTGGGTTTAAGAGCACAGGGGAAAAACCTGCCTTAATCACTAAATCTGAAATAGCTTCGCGTGCATATGGGAATAAAATATTAGGACAAGTAATCGCGATAATCATTTCAAGATTTTCTTCTGGAATATTACGTAATGCGAAAATGCCTGCTTGAGTCACTTCAATGAGAAAAGCTGTTTTATCAGCAATTTTTGATGTCACAGTAATTTTTAAAGCAACCTCAAAATACCCGTCAGCCAAAGGCTTACCTGAATTACCTAATTCAATAGCAATTTGGGGGGCTTCTCGTTGTGTGAATATTTCTGGAGAATTAGGCACTTCAACCGAAACATCTTTAAGAAAAAGTTTTTCAATAGCAAAACCAGGTTGCGCGCTTCCATTTGCTTGCGGATCAATTTTGACGCTTTTTTCTGCTTTAGTTGATTTGGGTGCTGCTTTCTTTTTTTCTGCCATGTTATTTTCCAGTCACGCGAGCTTTAAAGCCGCTGTTATTTAATTAAACGAATACAGCATTCTATCTTTTTATCGAGAATATTTAAATAAAATAAGGGGAATCTTTCTAGGAAATTCCAAGAAGTGGATCGAGCTTGCCTTCTAGGTCAAGCGCTCTTAAATCATCAAACCCGCCCACATGGTATTCGCCAATGTAAATTTGCGGCACTGTGCGACGTCCAGTTTTTTCAATCATCTCTTCTAAAATAGCCGAATCTCCGTCTACGCGTATTTTTTTAATATCTGTAATCCCTTTTTTGGACAAAAGCTTTTCAGCATTTGAACAATAAGGGCAATATGCACTGGTATACATCTTAATTGATTTCATAGGGCGCTCACGTTAAGGAGTGTGAAATTTGATGACAAGCATTATAATTCATTAATCTTTAAAGCCACATATACATGCCTTCTACTATGTTAAAAAAACCTGTATTACTCATCATCTTGGATGGCTTTGGACACCGAGAAGATGAAAACCATAATGCAATTAAAAATGCAAAAATGCCTCACTGGAATAGTTTGTGGGCTAAATATGCGCATAGCTTTATTAATGCCTCAGAGGAATTTGTAGGCTTACCTCAAGGACAAATGGGTAATTCAGAAGTAGGTCATTTAAATATAGGTGCTGGTCGTATTGTTCAGCAAGATCTTGAAAGAATTAATTCAAGTATCGCCTCAGGTGATTTTTTTAAAAATGCAGCACTGATCAACGCATTCAAATCAATTAAAGAAAAGGGGAAAGCCTTGCATCTTTTAGGTCTTTTTTCTGATGGCGGTGTTCATAGTCATTTAGATCACTTCTATGCCATGTTAAAACTCGCGAAGCAATGTGATCTAAAAGATGTTTACGTTCATCCTTTCTTGGATGGTCGAGATACGCCACCTAAAAGCGCTTTGCAATATATCGAACAACTCGAATCTCATTTAAAAGACATAGGTATTGGTAAAATTGCTTCTATATCAGGTCGCTACTATGCAATGGATCGCGATAAGCGCTGGCTTCGTATTGAGTTGGCTTATAACGCATTAACCATGGGGTCTCCTATTCATCTCAGAGATCCGATTGATGCGATTCACAAAGGATATGAAAGGGAAGAAACGGATGAGTTTATAAAACCCACATCCATTCATGATGAAAATCAAAAAGCCATCACTATCCAAGATGGTGATGCAGTTGTGTTTATGAATTATCGATCTGATCGTGCGCGACAAATTACAGATGCGCTTTTGCAAGATAGCTTTGATGCTTTTGAACGTCAAAAGAAAATCAATATCAGTCACTATTTCACACTCACTCAATATGATCAAAATGATAAAAAATCATCGGCTATTTTTAAACCGACATCAGTAAATAATTCGTTTGGTGAATACGTCTCGAAATTAGGTTTAAAACAACTACGTATTGCAGAAACAGAAAAATATCCGCACGTCACATTCTTTTTTAATGGCGGTAATGAAACTGTATATGATGGTGAGGATCGCATTCTAGTACCATCCCCTCAGGTTGCAACTTATGATCTAAAACCTGAAATGAGCGCATTTGAAGTCGCACAAAAACTTACCGACGCCATTCAAAGTAAAAAATATAACGCCATCATATGTAATTTTGCGAATGCTGATATGGTAGGTCATACGGGTAATCTTGACGCCGCGATTAAAGCAATGGAAGCACTTGATGTATGTATCGGACAAGTGGTGAATACTATGGAAGCAATTGGTGGTGAAGTCATCATTACGGCAGACCACGGCAATGCAGAACTTATGGAAGATTATGAAAATAAACAAGTCCATACCCAACATACCACCAACGTGGTGCCTTTACTCTATATAGGTCGTAAAGCGACAATTAAGCCTCACGGAAAACTCTCTGATATTGCTCCTACCCTGCTTTATCTCATGGGTGAAAAACAACCATCCGAGATGACAGGACAAAACTTAATTCAATTGAATGATTAAAGTCAAAAATGTCCCATTGAATTTTTTAATTCAATGCATCTTCATATTATTTTTATCTCATTCTGCTTTAGCTGCAACTAAAGCTGATTCCGCGAAAGAAAATTTAAATGCTGTTCATGAAAAAATTGACCAGCTTAAAAAAGAATTGAGCGGGACACAAAAAGCGCAGGAAGATGCAACTGATCAATTAAAAAAAAGTGAAAAACAAATTAGCGATACTAATCGTTCACTATACGAAATATCAGTTCAACAAAAGAAAAACTATACCAAACTTCAAGAACTCAAAGCACAATCTGATACGGTAGAATCTCAAGTTGATCTCCAGAGAAAAATGTTAAGCGAGCAAATCTACCAACAATATCTCCATGGCGATCCTGGTTATTTACAAATGATTATCCAATCTGAAAATCCGAGTGTTGTCGCGAGAAATATTCAATACTATTCTTATGTGGCTAAGGCTCGCGCTAAAAGTATTTATCAAATGCAAGGTAATTTAAAAAAGATTGAGGCCTATAGCCTTGAAACCGCATCGAAACTAAAAGAAATTGCGAACTTAAAACAAAAGGAAGAAGTTAAGCGGGCTGAGCTCGAGTCACAAAAGAAAGATCGAGCCAAACTCATTGCAAGCTTATCTTCTAAAATTAATCAGCAACGTAATGAAATCCAAAAATTAATGCGAGATGAAAAAAGATTGACTGACCTCGTTGATCGTTTGGCAAGATTGCCCTCAGCACCCGCACCTTCTAAGCGAGAAGAAAAAATATCTTCGAAAACACCTATTGTGAGGAATGAAACTATCCCTACAGAAACATTTACAGGTCAGAAATTTGAATCGCTACGAGGTAAGTTAAGCTTACCTGTAAAGGGAGATGTGATTAATCGATTTGGTTCGCCACGGGAAGATACTGGCTTATCTTGGAAAGGTTTATTTATTAAATCCAATGAAGGTAATGAAGTAAAATCAATCGCAACAGGTCGAGTGGTTTTTGCTGACTGGCTTCGAGGCTTTGGCAATCTTATTATTGTTGATCATGGGGAGGGTTTTATGAGCCTTTATGGGAACAATCAATCCACACTCAAAAAGACAGGCGAAATTGTGCGCGGAGGAGACGTGATTGCTTTAGTAGGTAACACCGGCGGAAACGAATCAAATGGTCTTTATTTTGAATTAAGAAAACTCAGTAAACCTTTTGATCCTTTGGCCTGGACTTCAATCAAATAAATTACTCACCAATCGCATGCATCAAGATACGTCGCTCATGCGATTGATAGCGATGTTCGTATAAAAAAATACCTTGCCATTGGCCTAGAGCAACTTTACCTTGCTTGATCGGTATAGACAGGCTGGTTTGTGTTAGGGCAGTTCTGATATGCGCCGGCATATCATCTTCACCTTCAGCTGTATGAATAAACAAAGAATCGCCATCAGGTACTAAGCGCTCAAAAAAACTTTCTAAATCAACTAAAACATCAGGGTCGTAATTCTCATTAATAAGTAGGCTCGCTGAAGTATGTTGCACGTAGAGCGTTAATAAGCCTTCTTTGAAATCCGATTCATTTACCCAATCCAAAACTTTTTGGGTGACATCATAAAAATGGCGACCCGAAGTACGGATCGCCAATGTTTGACTAGCCTGTTTCATCAATCAAGACTTTACTTAAATTTTAGTAAATTTAAGTTTACCTGAAACACTATCAATCTTAATGGTATCTTTTGCCATAAAATGGCCTGCTAAAATTTCTTTAGCGAGTGGATTTTCAATTTCAGATTGAATCGCTCTCTTTAAAGGTCTTGCACCATAGACTGGATCAAATCCTTCTTTGGAAATTTCTTCTAAGGCAGCATCCGTAATGTCCACTTTCATTTCAAGTTGTGCCAATCGATCTTTTAAATATTGTAACTGAATTGCTGCAATCGATTTCACATGATCATCTGCTAACGCGTGGAAGACAACCACTTCATCAATACGATTAATGAACTCTGGACGGAAATGATTTTTAACTTCACCCATCACAGCTAATTTAATGACCTGATAATCATCACCCGACATCGCTTGGATCATGTTAGAAGCTAAGTTAGATGTCATGATAATCACTGTATTTTTAAAATCTACAGTTCGTCCTTGTCCATCTGTTAAACGTCCATCGTCTAATACTTGAAGAAGCACATTAAACACATCTGGATGTGCTTTTTCTACCTCGTCTAATAAAATGACACTGTAAGGTTTACGTCTCACTGCTTCAGTGAGATAACCACCTTCTTCATAGCCAACGTATCCTGGGGGAGCTCCAATTAATCGAGCTACAGAATGTTTCTCCATAAACTCACTCATATCAATTCTGATTAAGTGATCTGGGGAGTCAAATAAAAAGTTAGCTAATGATTTACATAGCTCGGTTTTACCGACGCCTGTGGGTCCTAAGAAAAGGAAGGAGCCATAAGGTCGATTAGGATCACTTAAACCTGATCTTGAACGACGAATTGCATCGGACACTACACGAACAGCCTCATCTTGTCCTACGACACGCTCATGGAGTTTATCTTCCATTTTTAAAAGCTTATCGCGTTCACCTTGCATCATTTTTGCCACAGGAATGCCTGTGGCACGACTCACGACTTCTGCTATTTCATCAGCCCCCACTTCGGTTCGAAGCATGCGATTTGCTTGGGTCTTGGCAGTTTCAGCTTTAGCAGCTTGTTTAAGTTGCGTCTCTAATTCTGGTAATTTTCCATACTGCAACTCAGACACTTTTTGCCATTCACCTTTTCGTGTTGCCTCTTCAATTTTTAAACGTATTTGTTCAATCTCTTCTTTGATATGTTTTGAGCCTTGAAGTTGTGCTTTTTCTGATTTCCAAATTTCTTCCAAATTGCTAAATTCTTTTTCAAGCTTCTTAATTTCATCTTCAATCAACTCAAAACGTTTTTTAGACGCTTCATCTTTTTCGCGACGCATAGCTTCACGTTCAATTTTTAATTGAATAAGTCGACGTTCTAATTTATCTAAAACTTCTGGTTTAGAATCAATCTCCATCTTGATACGAGATGCAGCTTCATCAATTAGGTCAATTGCCTTATCAGGTAAGAATCGATCCGTAATATATCGATGTGATAATTCTGCTGCAGCTACAATCGCAGGATCAGTAATCTCGACATTGTGATGAAGCTCATATTTTTCTTGCAGGCCACGAAGTATTGCAATAGTAGCCTCCATAGAAGGTTCATCTACGAGCACTTTTTGGAATCGTCTTTCTAATGCAGCATCTTTCTCAATATATTTTCGATATTCATCTAGAGTCGTAGCGCCTACACAATGAAGTTCGCCACGTGCTAATGCAGGTTTTAACATATTGCCTGCATCCATAGCACCCTCGGTCTTACCAGCGCCTACCATCGTATGGATCTCATCGATAAAAACTATCGTTTGACCTTCATCCAACGCAATTTCTTTTAAAACGGCTTTTAAGCGTTCCTCAAAATCTCCTCGGTATTTTGCTCCTGCTAATAATGCTGCCATATCAAGTGATAGCACTCGTTTATTTTTTAATGAGTCAGGGACTTCACCATTGACGATGCGTTGCGCCAAACCCTCTACAATCGCTGTTTTACCCACACCAGGCTCACCAATCAATACAGGGTTATTTTTCGTACGTCGTTGTAAAACTTGAATAGTGCGACGGATTTCATCATCACGACCAATCACTGGATCAAGCTTACCGATGCGAGCTCGTTCTGTTAAATCAATTGTATATTTCTTTAAGGCTTCTCTTTGGCCGTCTGCATCTTGAGAATTTATTTTGTCATTACCTCTTACAGATTGAACAGCTTTTTCTAAAGCCGCTTTGGTTAAACCATGTTGTTTTAATAATTTAGCCACATCACTTTTATCATCAGCCAATGCTAATAAAAACATCTCGCTTGAGATATAAGCATCACCTAGTTTTTGTGAATTTTTTTCTGTTAAATTTAAAAGATTATTTAAATCTCGAGATATTGAAATTTCACCTTGATTACTCTCAGCTTTAGGTAATTTATCAATAGTTGATTTAAGCGACACTTTAAGAGGTGCTAAATTAACACCCGCATAAGA
Source organism: Candidatus Methylopumilus rimovensis (assembly GCF_006364615.1). Taxonomy (NCBI): domain Bacteria; kingdom Pseudomonadati; phylum Pseudomonadota; class Betaproteobacteria; order Nitrosomonadales; family Methylophilaceae; genus Candidatus Methylopumilus; species Candidatus Methylopumilus rimovensis. The sequence goes on from NZ_CP040986.1 coordinate 1,009,755, forward strand.
TAAAAGTGAAGCTGTACTTCCGTCGTCTTGGTCAAGCAAGGCTTGAACCATGTGAACTGGCTCGATATTAGGATTGTCATTCGCATTTGCAAGACTCTGTGCATCAGCAAATGCTTGCTGAAACTTCGTGGTCAATTTATCAAAACGCATGTTAATTCCTCATAAATTAGTCTAATACTTCTTATATGGGGATGAATTGATAAATTTCAATCAGTTTATGGAATTATTTTTTAAACCATTTATCGAGAAATGCTTTAGAGATTTTTCCACTTAATGGAGTGACTTGATGCGTTGCATCATAAAAGTATGTTCTAGGAAGCTCACCGTACCAATTTGGATCAATACTATATCTGAGCCTATCTTCATCAACCTCTGCATATTGATATTGTTCATGCTGAGGGAGATTTGCCTGACTTAAAATTCTTTCAGCTTTTTTAGCAGACTCTTTTCCATCTACACATACTGTGATTAATTTAACGCTTGTATTTTTAGTGAGGACTTTACCAAGTTTTTTAAGGTCTTCTATACAATATGGGCAATCAATAGACCAAAAAGAAATAATCAAAGGCTGATTGAGATATTTCGTCTCAATAGCTTTTCGAGTGTTAATATCAAACGGCATAAAATCATATGCAAATGAAAAGTTCGAAAAAAACAAAAATATTAAAAGAATCTTTAATTTCATATAGCCTATTCTAGAGATATTAATTGATAGCCATCTTTGATGGTGTTCCAAGAAAGAAAGGCTTTATTATTAAATTGAATAAGCTCTGGGTAGTCTGAAACGCCATCAGTTTTTTTAATTACCTTAGATTCTAGCCAATTTTTCCCGCCATCTTCTGACACAGATAAAACAATATAGCTACCAAATTCATTAATCTCTTTCCAAGCCAAATAAACTTTTTCATTGATACTTATCAGTGACGGGTGGCTTGGCTGAAAATTTATATTTCCAAACCTCTTAGCGGGTGAACTTACCCAAGCATCGCCATCGATTCGCCCATAAAATAAACCTGCTTTCTCTCCTCCATCAAACCAAGCCATGTGATATCCCCAGTCCCCTCCTTTTGTTATTACTGGGCCGTGATGGGGGCATGCATCAATTTTCCAACCACCGAAAGTGGCTCTATTAATAACGACATTATCGTTAATATCAATCTTAGCTACTGCATGATCTCTAATGCCTCCATCATAAAGCTGCCGCCACATAGCAATAATGTTTCCACTCTTGTCATTTGTAAGAGCAATTCTGCAACATTCACAACTGCTATCAACAATTTTTTTCTCAATTTTAAATGATTCGCCAAAATTTTCTGAAACAGCATAATACAAGGCTGCTCCTTTATATTCTTTTTCTTTATTTTGAAGTTTGGCTTTTTCTAAATCGCGCTTATCTACCCATGCTACAAAAATTCGTCCGTCTTTATTTACATTGATAGCATCAAGACTATGTGTTATTTCTGACTTATCTTGATGAACAATCTGAGGCAATTCAAAAGTTTTGCCATGATTTTTTGATCTAGCAAACCATACATAACCTGTATAGGGTTTTGAAAGTTTCTGGGTCCATGTGACATAAATATTTCCTTCTGGTCCAATGGAAATTTTAGGCTTCGCATCTCCAGATGTAGCTATCTTCTGTAATTCAGTATTTACATTTATTGTTTTTGAAAAATTCATCCCCTGATCATTCGATGAGTCAACAATAATAAAGCCTTGCTGCTCCCTAACTCGCCATAAAGTCCCCAATTCGTCAAATGAGACAGAAGTTGCAACAGAGGGTCCATGGCTATGGCCTTCATGAGCAATACTTACCTCACATAAAATAATTACTAATAAAAATATTATTTTTTTAAAAAACTTAACAATCGGATTTAATTTAAACATAGCTTTTTTTATGTAAGCATGCGAAACGCAAGCTTGTTTATTAAATGTTTTTATATTTTTTGAATTCTATTGAGCTAAAATTATTTCTCTATTATTTCATAAATATCTAATCAATGTATCGATACCAAGATGCGACAATTTGTCACTTTTTTAAATAACTTTAATAAGTTAGCATTCGGGTTCAAATTATACTTAAGCTATAAATTACAATGAAAAAACCTATAAATAAATTATTCGCCTTATTCTTCATTTCTCACTTATCAATAGCAATAGCTGGAGAAAATACTACGCCAATTATCGAGATTAATGAATTAGCAAATAAATCCTCAACTCAGCTAAACATTAAAGATGCACGAGCGCTTATAAAAACCATTCCTGGTGGAGCATCTATTACAGATCTGGAAGATGTTCGCAAAGGAAGGCAATCAACCTGGCAAGATAGCTTAGGCTATACACCAGGAGTTTATATTCAAGATCGTTTTGGATCTGAAGAGGCAAGAGTTTCGATTCGTGGATCAGCACTCAGCCGGACTTTTCATAGCTTTGGCATCAAAATACTGCAAGATGGCGTACCTATAAATTATGCTGATGGATTTTTTGATATGCAAACAGTTGACCCCAATGCCTCAAGTTATGTAGAGGTATTAAGAGGGCCAAACGCTTCAATCTACGGCGCAACCACTCTGGGAGGATCAATTAACTTTGTAACGCCTACCGGATTAAATAACCCAGGGACAAAAATCAGAGCTGAAGCTGGTAGTTTCGCTTACAGGAAAATATTTTCGAGCACTGCAGGATATTCAGACTTTAAAGACGGTGGTAATCTTTATGATTATTATTTAGCTGGAAGCACAACCTTTCAGAATGGATTTAGAGATCATGCTGAAATGGAGAATCAAAAAATTATTGGTAATGTTGGTATTAAAATTTCAAACGATTTAGAGACACGATTTTATCTTAGCGCTGTAAGAAGCAGAACTCAATTGCCTGGTTACTTAACAAAAGATGAACTAGAGAGCGATCCTAGCCAGGCAAGTTCATTTACTACAACAGGATCAACAGTAGGATCAACAGTAGCAGGTGTGCAACCTTGGCGCAATAAAAACAATTATAGAAGAGATATTGATTCACAGCGTATTTCAAATAAAACAACTTATATTAATGGAAATAATACTTATGAATTTGCACTTTATGCAATGAATCTAGAATTATGGCACCCTATAGGTACCATAGTAGAGCAACATGCTCAAACATATGGTGGTCATCTTAAGTTTACGAATGTCACAGATAAAAATAAACTAACCTTAGCCTATTTGCCCAGTTATGGCACCACAGATGGAACATCAAAGCCCACAGATAATATGGGTAATAGTTCAGGGGCTGCGACATCCGATTACACACAAACATCTACGAACCATAGTTTCTTGATAGAAGATAAATATAACCTAACCAGCAAAACTTTATTAGTTGCAGCCCTCCAATATGACAGTGCTAGAAGGAAAGTTTCGGACATAGTTCCAGGAGCTACTAATTTTAATCGACTCTACAATCAATGGAGTCCAAGAGTTGGCTTAATTTACAATATCTCTAATGACAATCAAATATTTGGGAGTATTAGTAGAAATTTTGAGGCTCCTATAATAGCAACGGCTGGCAATACAACTACAGCAAGAAGTGCTCAATCGGGAGTAACCTACGAAATTGGATCCCGTGGTCAAGCCCAGTGGGGTGATATAGCGCAAAAGATAAAGTGGGATTTAACATTATTTAGGGCCAATTTAAAAAATGAATTTCAAACAATGTGTCTAACTAATCCTAACTGTGAAACTGGCGCGCAAACTATTAACGTTCCTAATACAATTCATCAAGGCATAGAATTTGGGGGGCAGGCTTTTCTTAATAATCATTTAGAAGTAAAGACGGCTTTGCTTTATAGTGATTTTAAATTTGATGACAACGAAATTTATCGTAATAATAAAATGCCTGGTTTCGCGCCTGTATTGCTAAGAGCAGAAATGTTATATCACTCAGGATCTGAGGACAGAAATTCATATCCTAACTTCTATGCAGGACCTAAAATTGAATATGCTTCAAGAGCGCCAATGGACAATACGAACTCTTTATACAACGACCCATTTACTATTTTTGGATTTAAGGCTGGACAAAATATTAATAAAACTTGGTCATGGTTTTTGGATGTAAGAAACATCGCAGATAAAAAATATGCTGCAACCACTAATATTAATAGTAATTATGCAGGAAATGGTGGCAGAGCATACTACCCAGGTGATGGACGATCAGCATACATGGGCATTGAGGCTAAATTCTAGTTTCCTTAATTGATTTTTTTATGAAGCTTTCTTTGAAGTGTTCTGCGGTGCATATTTAAAGCCCTGGCAGTTGCAGAAATGTTACCGCTATTCTCATTTAAAATTCGATTGATATGTTCCCATTCAAGTTTATCAACCGTAAGAGGTGTCGAGTGAATATCATGATCTTCATTACCATCTAATTTTCTAAAAGCCTCTAATATTTCTTCAGCATTCACAGGCTTTGCCAAATACTGATTAGCGCCTAATTTTACGGCCTCTACAGCAGTTGCAATACTTGCAAAACCCGTGAGCATCACAATATTCATTTCTGAGTTTAAAGCCCTTAACTCCTTAATTAAAACCAAGCCTGAGTCGCCAGGCATCTTTAAATCGACGATAGCGTAATTAATTAATTTTTTGTTACTTACATTAATGGCCGAAGATAAATTTTCAGCCTCATAAACTATAATATTTCTTGCTTTTAATGAGTCCGCTAACACGCCCCTAAAGGTCGCATCATCATCAACTAATAAAATTTCTTGGATAGCATTCATGATTTTTTTGCATCCATTAAACGCTCGATGGGAATTTTAACTGTTGCTATCATACCTTGATTTGGATGTGCATTAAATTCAAAAGAACCTTCATACAAATCAAAAATAGTTTTGCTTAAATAAACACCTAGTCCCAGGCCCTTGGAAGAACTTTGTGGCTGATACATACTTTGATTTAGATGTGCCGCATTTCCATTTCCGTAATCTCGAATGATTAAAGATAAGTATCGCCTATCTGTTTTAATTGAAAAATCAACTTTATCTTCGGACGCATCAGCAGCATTATCCAGTAAATTTTGAATGGCTTGGCTAAGCGCTCGGTCGTAATTAATTTTCAAGTTTTTATTCAGGTATGTTTTCTTGAAGCTTAATTGAGTGGATAGCCTTGTATCACGCCAACGATCAACTATTTCTGAGATAAATTGATTAACGGTTACCTTGGTCATCTTTTTTTGATGAATATCTTGGGATGCTGAAGATAATGTTGCTAAAATTTCTTTGCAACGTTTAATCTGACTTGTAAGGATAGATAGTTTTTTTAAAGCTTTTTTATCCTTAGCCAAGAAATGCTCGAAATCTTTGGTAATAACCGCCATCGTAGATAAAGGCGTTCCTAATTCATGCGCGGTGCTCGTTGAAACAGCGCCCAGTGCTAGCATACGCTCACTCTCTAATACTTTTTCTCTAGCATTCGCGATGAATCTATCTTGATCACGAAGATTTTGTCCAATACGACTCACAAATATAGTAATGACGGCAGCTGAAACTATAAATCCCAACCACATACCAAGCGAATGAATGTCATATTTGAATTCAAACTCATGCATATGTAAATGAGAAATAGGGCGATTAAAGAAAATAAGTGCGGTATAGCTTATAAAAGAGATGCTAGTCAAAAACCATAGATAAGATTTCTTTAGAGACACGGCCCCAATCGTGATGGGAATAAGATACATCCATATAAATGGATTGCCATAACCCCCAATAAAATAGAACATAAAAGTTAAAACGCATACATCCAAAATAAGTTGGGACAAAATCGTTTTATCTGAGAGCGTTTTGCCCCGCTTAAGTTTTAAATAGGTCCATCCATTTAATAGAGTCATTAAAAAAAGAGCGAGCGCAATCGAATGAAGAGGCAGCGGAATATTTAGATATCGAAGTGCGACAAGAGACAGAATAAGAAAAACAATAATGACTATTCTTAATAAAAAGATACGCTTTAAATTCTCAAATAAAGCACCACGTGTTGTCGTGAGTTTATTTTGACTCGAGAATTTCATATTTAAATCATATCGTCAGAAGAAAAACGCTCTTCAAGCCATGGATCAGCGTCATTATGATATCCGCGTACCTCCCAAAAACCCGGCCTATCTTCAGCGTGCAATTCAATGGCTTTTAGCCACTTTGCACTTTTCCATGCATAACGTTTAGGCACGACTAATCTCACTGGGCCGCCATGTTCATTTTCTAACGGCTTATTAAAAACATGGTGCGCAACAATCACATCATCATCTAACATAACTTCTAATGGGATATTAGTTGTGTAATCGTCATAACTATGAAGCGTCACAAAATTAGCCTTATCTAATGGCTTAGCCAAACTTAAAATGTCCCTAGCTAAAACACCCTCCCACGGCACATCCAACATGGACCAGCGTGTCACGCAGTGAAAATCTGAAATATCTTTTGTTTGAGGGAGTTTCAATAAAGACATCCAGTCCAAATCAATTTCTTTTTCAACAAGACCAAACACTTTTAATTTCCAATTACTTTCATCTATGTCAGGTCTGATTCCTAAATCAAGTATGGGAAATTTAGTGGTGAGAGTTTGCCCTGCGGGAATACGATCATTTTGATTGGGTTCGTTTCGTTTTAAGCCTTTTTTGGCGAGAGCGATTTTACCTTCTATAAGTTTTTTCCAGTCAGGCATGATTAGCTCAATAAAGGTTTTTTGTTTTTAAATGCATCATAAAGAATTAAAGAGACGCCTATTGAAATAAAGCTATCTGCCACATTAAATGCTGGCCAGTAATAAGCTTCATAGTGAACATAAATGAAATCGATCACAAAGCCATAATAGCTTCTGTCACACAAATTACCTATGGCTCCACCAAGTATAAAAGCGAGTGCTAGGCATAATAATGGCTGTTTTAATCGCTCACGCATTAATCGAATTATGATAACAATTGCGATCAATGAAATGACGATAAAGAAATATCTCTGCCAGCCAGAAGCTTCACTTAAAAAACTAAAAGCGGCTCCCGTATTTTGAAAATGCACAATATTAAAAAATGGAGTTATTACTAAAGCGCTTCCAAAATCTAGGTGATTAAATATCCATTGTTTGGATATGAGATCCAAAATAACAATCAAGAATGCAATCACAATATACTTAAGCATGAGATCTTACTTCGCCTTTTTCAAAAAGATTACTAATGCATCGATTACAAATAGTTGGATGTTCATGATGTGATCCAACTTCTTCTTGATAATGCCAACATCGATCACATTTCTTATGAATACTTGCGCGAACATCGATATGTAAATCACCCTGTCTTTCATGAAGCTTTGCATGCGATGTAATCATGGCAAACTTAAGATCTTCGTGAAGCAATGACAAGGATTGATAAATGTCACCTGATGCGTAAATATCAATCTCAGCTTGAAGTGAAGAACCGACCAAACCTTTTTCACGTAATTCTTCAATTTTTTTATTGGCGATCGCACGCACATGAATAATATGTTCCCATGCTAATAACTCTCTAGTATTCAACTCATGAGCTGGAATGTCATACCATGTATCCATAAATACTAATTCATCACTTTGTGGCATAAGAATCTGCCAAATTTCATCTGCGGTGAAACTTAAAACAGGCGCCATCAATCTCATTAGGGCATGCGAAATATGAAAGATTGCACTTTGTGCAGCGCGTCTTCCTTTTGAATTTTCATTTGATGTATAAAGTCGATCTTTTAAAATATCAAGATAGAATCCACCTAAGTCTTCAGAACAAAAACTTACAAATTTTTGCATCCCTAAATGAAATTCGTAGGACGCATAATCTTGTTTAATATGATCTTGAAGTTGATGCGTTAAATGCAATGCATAGCGATCGATTGATAACCACTGTTTGACTGGAAGCAAATCTTTTTTGGCATCAAAATCACCAAGGTTGGCCAATAAAAACCGTAAGGTATTTCGAATGCGTCTATAACCTTCTGCAACGCGCTTTAAAATTTCGTCTGAAATAGTCAGTTCGCCAGAGTAATCAGTGGAAGCTACCCAGAATCTTAAAATATCAGCACCATATTGATCCATAACTTTTTGAGGTGCTATAACATTACCCTTTGATTTGCTCATCTTATGTCCACTTCCATCAACGACGAAGCCGTGCGTTAATAGAGATTCATAAGGCGCTCTTCCATCAATTGCGCAACCTGTAAGTAAGCTCGATTGAAACCAACCCCGATGCTGATCTGAGCCTTCCAGATAAAGATCAGCTGGATAAGCTAAGTCTTCACGTTTTTTTAATACAGATGCATGTGTTGTTCCGGAATCAAACCAAACATCTAATGTGTCACTTATTTTTTTATATTGATCAGCATTTTCGCCAAGTAAAGTCTTTGCGTCTAAGTTAAACCAAGCCTCAATACCTGACTTCTCAACTTCTTTAGCAACGAGCTCCGTTAATTCATTTGTTCGCGGATGTAACTCGTAAGTTTCCTTATGAACAAAGAAAGGCATAGGAACGCCCCAGTTTCTTTGACGTGAAACACACCAGTCAGGGCGGTTCTTAATCATAGCCTCCAAGCGAGCTTTACCCCATTCAGGATAAAATGTTGTATGGCTGACGGCATCGTTTGCTTTATCACGCAATGTTTTTTTATTATTTTCCTGATTCATGCCGATAAACCATTGGCGTGTTGCTCTAAAAATCACTGGGGTTTTATGGCGCCAGCAATGGGGGTAACTATGTGATAATTTTTTTGAAGCAAATAAACATTGATTTGCACTTAATGTTTCGATAATTTTTTTATTGGCTTCCCAGATACTTTCACCTGCAAATTGCTCTACAAAAGAATAAAACTTACCTTCTTCATTCACAGGATTATCTACAGGCAATTTATATCGCATACCTACCGCATAATCTTCTAAGCCGTGCGCGGGAGCTGTATGCACGAGGCCGGTTCCAGCATCTAGAGTGACATGATCGCCACATATGACAGGTACATCCTTTTTATAAAATGGATGATTAAGCTTAAGGTGTTCTAAAGACTGGCCTTTACAAGAAGCTAATTTCTTAAAAGACTCAAAACCATAATGTGCAATATTTTTTTCAGCTAAATCTTCAGCAAGTATGAGATTGCATTTTTCAGTACTATACAAACCATAATTCAAATCTGGATGAACGCATACCGCCTGATTCGCCGGAAGTGTCCAAGGTGTGGTTGTCCATATGACTGCAAACGTGTCTTTTATTTCTTTAATATTAAATATATTTTTTAAAGTTTCGCTATCTGTAACTTTAAAGCCGACATCAATTGTTGGAGAAGTTTTATCTTCATATTCAACTTCTGCCTCAGCTAATGCCGAACCACAATCAACACACCAATGCACTGGCTTACTTCCTTGGTAGAGGTAGCCATTTTGGTAAATGTGCCCGAGCGCTCTCATAATATCAGCTTCGGTTTCAAAATTCATGGTGAGATATGGTCTATCCCAATCTCCCAATACACCTAAACGTATGAAATCATTTTTTTGTTTTTCAACCTGTGATGCTGCATATTCTCGACATAACTCTCTAAATTTTTTAGGGTCAATATTTTTACCATGAAGTTTTTCAACAACAAGTTCAATTGGAAGGCCGTGGCAATCCCATCCCGGAATATAAGGCGCATCAAATCCAGATAATGTTTTCGATTTAACAATAATATCTTTTAAGATTTTATTTACAGCATGGCCGATATGAATATCACCATTCGCATAAGGGGGGCCGTCATGCAGAATGAATTTCTTAGCGCCATTTCTTTTTTTTCTTATTTTTTGATAAAGCTTAAATTCCTGCCAACGCTTAACCCAAACAGGTTCTCGTTTAGCAAGATCACCTCGCATAGGAAATGGCGTGTCTGGTAAATTTAATTGGTATTTATTTTCTTCGGTCATATGTTCTATTTTTCAAAATAACGTGTTGCGTGAGCTACGTCTTTTTTAATTTGTTCGATCAGTGCATCAATATTTTCAAATTTCATTTCGTCTCTAATTTTTTCTAAAAAAGTCACTTGAACATGCTGGCCATAAATGTCTTCATTAAAATTAAGTAGATGAACTTCTAATAACAGTTTTGGGGTGCCTGCCATTGTAGGTCTGACTCCAAGATTAGCAACACCATTTCTATTTCCTAATTTTACCGCATATACACCAGTTAGCGCTGGTCTCAGGTGCTTCATATGTATATTGGCAGTTGGAAAACCCATTTGTCTGCCACGCTTATCGCCCTCAACTACCTTTCCACTGATTGTATAAGGCCTACCTAGGAATTGGTTTACTTCCTGAATACGCCCCTCTTTAAGGCCTTCTCTAATGCGAGTGCTTGATACCCTTTTGCCATTCAAATCAATTTCTGGAATCTCAAATAACTCAAATGCATTTTTTTTTAAGTCTTCAATTCCTGCTTGTCGTTTAGATCCGAAACGAAAATCGTCGCCCACAATCAGCAATTGAACTTTTAATTGCTCTTTCAATATTTGACCCATAAACGCTTCACTAGAAATATTTGAAAACTTTTGATTGAAAGCACAAACAAAAACTTTTTCAATGCCATAGTCTAAAAAAAACTCTAACTTCTCTCTTAATGTTGTAAGCCGAGAAGGTGCATTTTCAGATATAAAAAATTCCTTAGGATGCGGCTCAAAAGTCATCACTGAAGGAGTGAGGTTTCTTTTTCTGGATTCTGCAATTAATTTTTTGATAAGCGCTTGGTGGCCTATATGAACGCCATCAAAATTGCCAATGGTAAGGCCAATAGGCGCATTCGAATTCAATGGAAAATGTCTAAAGACTTGCATTACGAAAAATTAGATGGCTCTTCGAATGAATGATTGTAGTCTTAATCCCATCACCCATAGCGCGCCAAAATAAACACTAGAACCAACAAGAATAAGCATCACTAAATAAATTAATCTTTTTGAAATAGAATATTCAAGCCAAAGAGATGAGTCTCCTTTTAAATAAAATAAAGTTAATCCCATCAAGGTTAATGCGACAAAAAGCTTTATTAAAAACTTAGTCCATCCTTCATGTGGCTTGTAATATTTTTCTTTTCTTAAGTGGTAATAAAGAAGACTTGCATTTAAACAAGCGCCTAAACCGATCGCAAGCGCTAAACCTGCGTGTTTAAATTGGCCGATAAATGCCATATTCATCAATTGTGTAGAAAATAAAGTGAAGAGCGCAATTTTGACTGGGGTCTTAATATTCTGTCTTGCATAAAATCCAGGGGCTAACACCTTAACCATAATTAGACCCATCAATCCAAAGCTGTATGCGATTGTAGCTTGTTGTGTCATTAAAACATCGTGCCTATTAAAAGCGCCGTAATGAAATAAGGTTGTTATTAAAGGAAGTGATAGCACGGCAAGTGCTACAGCTGCTGGAGCTGCAAGAATGAATGTTAATTTTAAGCCCCAATCAAGCAAGCCCGAATATTCTTTTTGGTCTTTGCCTGAATATGATTTTGAAAGGCTCGGAAGTAAAATTGTACCGAGCGCGACACCTAAAACGCCTGCAGGAAATTCCATCAGTCGATCCGCATAATAAAGCCATGAAACACTGCCCGTCTCAAGAAAGGATGCAAAGATAGTATTGATAAGTAAAGACAGTTGCGCGATAGAAACACCAAAAATAGCAGGTGCCATAAGCTTTATGATTCGCCATACGCCTTCATCTTTAAGATCTAACTGATATTTGGGAATAAATCCAATCTCCTTTAAAAAAGGAATCTGAAAAACTAATTGGAGAACGCCTCCGACAAATACAGCCCAAGCCAATACTAAAATAGGTCGATCAAAATAGTCCGCAAAAAATAATGCCGCAAAAATAAAGGATAAATTAAGCCATACAGGTGTAAAAGCCGGTACTGAAAATTTGTTAAATGTATTAAGAATGCCCCCCGCCATCGACACTAAAGAAATAAAAAAGATATAAGGGAATGTAATCCTCAATAAATCAACGGTAAGCTGAAATTTTTCTGAATGCTCAATAAAACCGGGCGCGCTAATATAGACAAGCCAAGGTGCTGCAAAAATACCTACACATGTAATAACAATAAGAAAAAGAGTCAACAATGAACAAACATGATTAATCAAAAGGTGTGTGGCTTCATAACTTCGCCTATTCTTGTACTCAGCAAGAATCGGTACAAAGGCTTGAGAAAAAGCACCTTCAGCAGAAATGCGTCTTAATAAATTAGGGATTTTAAAAGCTACAAAGAAGGCATCCGTTTCCATACCTGCACCAAAAATTTTGGCGATTAAGCTATCTCTCACAAAACCTAAAATTCTTGATACGAAAGTCATACTTCCGACGGTTGCGAGCGCTTTAAGAAGATTCATTGATTTTATCTATTTAAGTATCACTAAATTACAAAGATTTTAGCATGGCGGTCGTTTTATCAAGATTTCCAAGAAAAATATTGATTAGCTTAGAATATCAAGGGAATATGACTGAAATTTAGGCTTAAAATGAACGTTTTATCTTGTATAAAACCTCAAATATCGCTAAAATTCTCGCCTTCGTAATATAAAGATATTAATTAAAGGATAAACATGGCAAATACCGCACAAGCTAGAAAGCGTGCCCGCCAAGCAACGAAGCAACGAGCCCACAATGCAAGTTTGCGTTCAACTTTGCGTACTGCAATCAAAAAGATTTTAAAAGCAATTCAATCGGGCGATAAAGCGGCTGCAAAAACATCTTTCCAAGAAAATGTTTCAGTCATCGACCGTATTGCTGACAAAAAGATTATTCACAAGAACAAAGCGTCACGTCATAAACAACGCTTAAACGCAGCAATCAAATCAATGGCTTAATATCAAAGAGAGCTTCTCTCTTTGATCTAAGCAATTCCTAAAAGTTTTCTTACTTCCATAGCCTTTTGAAAGGCTATATCTAGTTTCTCATCTAGCACTGTAAAGTGGCCCATTTTGCGACCTGACCTTGCTTCGTGTTTGCCATAAAGATGCATTTTTAAACCAGGCTCTCTAAAGACTTTATCCCATTCAGGTTCTTTTGTTTTGCTATTTGTCCAAACATCACCCAAAAGATTCACCATCACTGCAGATGAATGAAATCGTGAGCTTCCGAGCGGGAGACCTGCTAATACCCTTACCTGCTGTTCGAACTGATTCGTCACATTGGCATCAATGGTGTAATGTCCAGAATTATGGGGTCTAGGAGCAATTTCATTTACAAAAACTTTGCCTTCACTAATAAAAAACTCAACACCTAAAACACCAACATAATTAAGCGCTTCGGCTACGCGTTTTGCGAGTTGATCTACCAAATCATTAATCGCTTTTGCTGAACGAGCTGGCACAATAGACACATCGAGAATGCCATTCGTATGAATGTTTTCTGAAACATTAAATGTTTTGATATAGCCTTTTTGATCTCGCGCCAAAACCAAAGAAACTTCCATATCTAAAGGAAGCATTTTTTCTAATACACATTCTTGTTTTGAGAATTGATGAAATGCGGCTATAGCTTCTTTTTGTGAAGCGACTCTTGCCTGACCTTTGCCGTCATAACCAAAACGCGCGACTTTTAGAATCGCAGGGTAAATAGAAGAGGTTTCCGAAGGAATGTCTTTATCTTCTCGAATAATTTCAAAAGGACCTACAGGAAGACCTGACTCTTTTAAGAAAGTTTTTTCTAGAACACGGTATTGAGCAATTCTTACTGATTCTGCAGACGGACTTACATGTATTTTTTTGGATATAAAATCCATACTATCAGCAGATACATTTTCAAATTCCGTAGTCACGGCCTGGCATGTATTTCTCATCTCTTCCAATGCCGAGAAATCATCAAAAGCTTTGCATAAATGAATATCTGCGATGGCTCCTGCGGGACTATTTGGATCAGGATCTAAAACAGTCACTTTATAGCCCATCTCGTGAGCTGCAATGACAAAAAAGCGGCCCAGTTGGCCTCCCCCAAGAATACCAAGCATCGCTGAAGGTAAAATCGGTTGATCTAGTTGACTCAAGGCTTCTCCGATAGATTCATATCAATTACTTTTTTTGCCTGCTTCTCTCTGAAAATTTCAAGCTTTTTAGCTAACACTTTATTTTCATGCGCCAAAATAGATACTGCGAAAAGTCCTGCGTTTGCAGCACCCGCTTCTCCAATAGCAAAAGTTGCTACAGGAATACCTCGTGGCATTTGAACAATAGATAATAAAGAGTCTTGACCTTGAAGATGCTTGGAAGGAATAGGTACGCCTAATACGGGTAATGTTGTTTTAGATGCAACCATACCTGGAAGATGTGCAGCGCCTCCAGCACCTGCAATAATAATTTGATAACCTTCCTTTGCAGCATGTTCAGCAAATTTGAACATGAGGTCTGGAGTTCTATGGGCTGAAATCACTTGAGCTTCATAGGGCACTTCAAAATCCGCAAGCATTTGTGCTGCAAACTTCATGACTGGCCAATCACTATCTGACCCCATGATGATGGCTACAAGTTTTTTATTTTCTGCCATGTAAAACTCCCTTTAAAAGTCTTAAAGTAAAATTAAATTATCTCGATGAATCAATGAAGGCTGATCAATGTAGCCTAATAAATTTTCTATCGCATTAGTGGACTTGCCCATAATTTTTTTTGTTTCAGTTGCATTGTAATTAATAAGTCCACGTGCAATTTCGCGTCCTTCTGCATCTTCACAAACGACCACTTCGCCTCGATCGAAATCACCTTCGACTTTAGTTACGCCGATAGGGAGTAAGCTCTTACCTTCTTTTTTAAGCGCTTCAATAGCGCCATCATCCAATACCAATTTACCCCTTAATTGTAAATGATCGGCGAGCCATTGTTTTCTTGCTGCAACTTTTAATTGTTTACTTTCTAAATGAGTGCCTATCATCTCGCCTTGGCTTAATCGAATTAAAACATTTTCTTCTTTACCTGATGCAATAATAGTATGAGCACCACTTCTAGATGCGCGTTTAGCTGCCAAAACTTTTGTCAGCATACCGCCTGTGCCTATTGAAGAGCCTGCGCCTCCAGCCATAGCCTCAAGAGACAAGTCTCCTGCAACACCATAATGAACAAGCTTAGCTTCTTTATTTTTTCTAGGGTCCTCAGAAAATAATCCTGGCTGATCAGTCAAAATAACTAAAAGATCCGCTTCAATTAAATTAGCAACTAATGATGCCAATGTATCATTATCACCAAAACGAATTTCATCTGTAACGACTGTATCGTTTTCATTAATAATTGGAATGACTTTAAGCTCTAAAAGAGTGTTTAATGTAGAACGTGCATTGAGATATCTTTTTCGATCTGCAAGATCATCATGTGTCAATAAAATTTGTGCAGCTTTTAATTCGTGTTGTGAAAAATTCTTTTCATAAATTTGTACCAAACCCATTTGACCTATAGCTGCGGCCGCTTGTAATTCATTAATTAAAGTAGGTCTGGCTTTCCAACCTAATCTTTGCATACCTTCAGCTACAGCACCACTCGTCACCAAAACAATTTCTTTGCCTGATTTAACGAGGTGAGCAATCTGCTCTACCCACGAAGCAATAGCTTTTTGATCCAGCCCTTCACCATGATTGGTGACCAGGCTGGAACCCACTTTAATAATAATGCGCTGGCTATTCGTTAATAACGATTTCATTTTGATTTTTTTTATTTTTTTCTATAAAAGTCATGATGTCATATGTAAGCTCTTTACAACCAACCCCTTTAATAGCGGAGATTGAATATACAGGGCCCGTCCAACCAAAAGATTTTATAAATGTTTTTACTTTCTCTGCAACGTCTTCCAACATGTCAATTTTATTTAAAATTAACCAACGTGGTTTTTGGTACAAGAGCTCATCGTATTTCTTAAGCTCATTCACAATAGCTCGCGCTTCATCTACTGGATTGATTGCAGGATCAAAGGGTGCAATATCAACCAGATGTAAGAGTAATGTAGTTCTGGCAAGATGTCTTAAAAATTGATGCCCTAATCCAGCCCCTTCTGATGCGCCTTCAATCAAACCTGGAATATCAGCAATCACAAAACTCTGATTCTCTCCGACTCTTACCACACCTAAATTAGGATGCAATGTTGTAAAGGGATAGTCGGCTACTTTTGGTTTTGCGGCCGACACAGATCTTATAAAAGTAGATTTGCCTGCATTTGGCATACCTAAAAGGCCGACATCAGCTAATACTTTAAGCTCTAGGTAAAGTTCAAATTCTTCCCCGGGTTCACCTTTAGTGCATTGTCGTGGCGCTCGATTAATACTCGACTTAAAATGAATATTGCCCAATCCACCTTTACCGCCTTTAGCTAGAAGCGCTCTATCCCCATGCTGACTTAAATCAGCATAAGATTCTCCGGTCGCTTTATCTGAAATGACTGTCCCTACCGGTACTTTCAATATTAAATCATCGCCTTTAGCGCCGTAACATTCGGCACTTCTTCCGTTTTCACCTCTTTGCGCTTTCAAAGTTCGCGTATAACGATAATCGACGAGTGTATTTAAATTTTGATCAGCTTCAAAAAATACAGAGCCTCCCCGGCCGCCATCTCCTCCGCTTGGACCTCCCATAGGCTCATATTTTTCACGACGAAATGTTGCAACGCCATTACCGCCATCGCCTGCGTAAATCTTAATGGTTGCTTCGTCTATAAATTTCATAATATCAATTTACCAAATAAAAAAGCCCTATCAACTGACAGGGCTTTGAAGAATCTTAGAGTCGCTTAGACTGGAACAATATTAACGGTTTTACGTTTTAATGCGCCTTTGATGGTAAAGGTTACCTTACCGTCAGCCTTTGCAAAAAGAGTATGATCTTTGCCCATACCAACATTCACACCCGGGTGCATTTTAGTGCCGCGTTGACGAACAATAATGCTACCAGCTGAAACTACTTGCTCACCGAAAGCCTTTACCCCTAAACGTTTGGCTTGGGAGTCACGACCGTTTCTTGAACTTCCGCCTGCTTTTTTATGTGCCATGATTAATCCTTAAATTATTTAGCTGATATTTTATCGATTTGAATCTCAGTAAAGCTTTGTCTGTGGCCCTGAGATTTGCGGTAGTGTTTTCTACGACGCATTTTAAAAATTCGCACTTTATCATGGCGTCCGTGGCTTACTACGGTTGCTGTAACGCTTGCGCCTCTTACAATAGGAGAGCCTATCGTCACATTATCACCATCAACGACTGTCAAAATTTGATCTAGAACGACATTCGCGCCCACATCGCCTGCTATTTTTTCAATCTTAAGCTTATCGCCTTGATTTACGCGATATTGCTTACCACCTGTTTTGATTACTGCGTACATGATAAAACCTCAAACTTTAACAACTCTAAAAGAATCGCGAATTATACTTAAATTAGGCTTGTTAAGCAAACTCTTCAAGGCTAAAGATGAAGGTTTTTTGCCTACAAAAGCAGTGGAGAGGGCTATGTTAAAATAAGCCTTTAAAACCCTTGAAGCCTTGTTTTTGTGACCCTTAGCACCATCTTATCCCCAATTAAAAGCGATTTACTGGCCGTAAACGAGGTTATTCGCGCCTCACTTCATTCCGAAGTGCCTCTCGTAAACCAAGTCGCAGGCCATATTATTCAGGGTGGCGGCAAGCGTTTAAGACCCAGCACCCTTCTCTTGGTTGGCGGACTCTTTGGACCTGTTCGAAAAGAGCACCATGAATTGGCTGCTGTCATTGAGTTTATTCATACCGCAACCCTTCTTCACGATGATGTGGTAGACCAATCCACAAAACGAAGAAACCACAAAACAGCGAATACTATTTTTGGAAATGCTGCGAGCGTTTTAGTGGGTGATTTTATCTACTCTAGAGCATTTCAGATGATGGTGAAAATTAATCACATGAAGGTTATGGAGGTTTTGGCAAATACAACAAACACAATTGCAGAAGGTGAGGTCTTGCAACTCCTAAATATTCATAACGCTTCTATTGAGGATGAAGATTATTTAAAAGTTGTTTACTACAAAACAGCTAAATTATTTGAATCTGCGGCCGAACTCGGTGCCATTATAGGTGGCGCTGATGATAATGATATTAAAGTTCTTGCTCAGTTTGGGAAGTATATGGGTATTGCTTTTCAGTTGATTGATGATGTTCTTGATCTATCAGGCAATCCTGAAGAAATAGGGAAAAATCTAGGCGATGATTTAGCCGAAGGAAAACCTACACTACCTCTTTTATATGCCATGAAGAAAGGTAGTGATGAGCAAAAAAACATTATCAGGGCGGCCATTGAAAATGGCGGCTTAACAGAGCTAGAAAGTGTTTTAAATGCTGTCAAAGAAACCAAAGCATTAGAATATGTAAGAGAGCTTGCAAAAGAAGAGATAGAAAAAGGCGAAAAACTAATTCAACACATTACATCTTCAGTTTATAAAGATGCGCTCTTGGCGCTCACTCAATTTGTGACAACAAGGGATTATTAATTTAGCACGATAGGATCGCCATTGTCGGCACGGTAATAAGTTAAATGTGCGCATTTATTTGTGCCTGAAGTGATGGATCCATCAAAAATTGATTTACCGTTAAGATCCACTTGCGCATAGCCATTGTTAAACAAAGTCACTTCAGCTTCCTTTTTGCCTTGTCGCAACAAGAAACTAATAGAGTGGTCATATTCGGATTCAGAGTAAACTTGCCAATTGTTTCCTCCCGCGAGCTGCGAAAGCCAATTAGGCAAATCAACTTCTACTCGACAAATCACTAAATCGCTCCAAGCGGACTGATCTTCAGCGGAAGTTAAGTTGTTTAGTGTATTTTGTAATTCACTCATAGGTCATAGTTTAAATCATTCATGATCAATTAATGGTGATTAATTCTATAATTTCAAGTAAATTTATTCATAATATTTAAAAAATTTTAAGGTAAATAATGTTTATTATTGGGATGACTGGCGGCATCGGATCAGGTAAAAGTGAAGCGCTAAAAATATTCGAATCTTTAAATATTAAAGTCATTGATCTCGATAAAATTTCAAAAGAAATTACAGAAACAAACCATCAGGCTATAGAGGAAATCAAATCAGTCTTTGGGGATATATTCGATAAAGATAATCGATTGGATCGAAAAAAATTAAGGGAAATTATTTTTTCAGATAAAAGTCAAAAAATAAAACTTGAAAAGATCCTTCATCCAAGAATTCTTAAGGAAGTAAAAGAAAAATTAAATGCATTATCTGATGAGCCTTATGTAGTGATCGATATCCCTCTATTATTTGAAACAAACCAGTATACAAGTCTCATATCAAGATCACTTGTGATTGACTGCGAAGTAAGTAATCAGATTGAACGTGTTAAAAAAAGAGATGGTATCGAGACATCAATTATTCAATCCATTATCGAACAACAAATTGATCGTTGTTCCCGCATCGAAAAAGGTGATGATGTTATTCTTAATGATGGCTCAATAGAAATGCTCACAGAATCGATTAAGGCATTACATCAAAAATATTTAAATTTAGTTGCTGTTAAATAAAATCAATCCGATAATGCCCATATGATCATATTTGAATTTCCCCTTAATGAACGCATTCGAAGACTCCTTCGTATTGAAGAAATCTATCAAAAATTTGAACACCAATTAAAAAATACACACGACTATTTTGAGTTTGGTTGCTTCAATACACTCTTTGAGATAGTGCAACTTGTATCCAGATCCGATTTAAAAATTGATTTTCTTCAAGAGCTTGAAAGACAAGAAAAGAAACAATTAGCTCTACTAGATCATCAAGCATTAAAAGAGGATCAGCTTAATCCAAAAGAAATCATTCCAATGATACAAGTCGCTCGAAAAAAATTAGAGAATATAGATGTAAAGCCTGGTTTTAATTTCAATAACAATTTATTTTTAGAAGAAGTAAAAAAAAGAATCAGTTCGCCAGGTGGTTTATTAGATGTTGATTTTCCTAATTTCCGTAACTGGGCTTCTCACAAAACAAGAAAGTCCAAACTAGAAGATTTTAAATCTTGGGCACAACCTCTTATGGTTTTCAAAGATGCAGCCTCTGTCATTCTATTGATACTGAGGAATCAATGTCACGTAGAATCGATTAAAGCAAAAGAAGGTAAGCATCAGCAAACCATAGATCCACTAAAAACATTTGACCTCATAAGACTTGAACTTGAAAAAACTTTAAATATTTATCCCGAGATTAGTGCAAACAAATATACAGTCAATGTTTTCTTTAATCAGCTGAATGAAGAGTTAAAAAAAGAGCCTGTTAAGTTGAATCTTGAATTTAAATACAGCATCTGTTGGCTATGAAAACAAAGATTACTTTTGTAAACTGTCCACAATGCAACGAAAGTATTGAGTATAGCTTATCTAATACTTTTAGACCTTTCTGCTCCGAACGATGTCGCATGATTGATTTGGGTCAATGGGCTAATGAAGGATATAAAATTCCAGTTGAAATCAACCCCGAAAATTTAAACGAAGATATTACTTGAAATTTTTTTTAAGGCTCTCACTATGAAATTCTTAAAATTTACACTATTTATAATTGCACTTTTAATTTCGACAGATATATTGGCAGCGCGAGATATTAGAATTGAAAATGCCTGGATTGGCTCTACTGATGAAGGTGATGACATGAGTGTCGCTTACATGTCACTCTTAAGTCATGAGGATTTAATCCTAACCTCGGTGACATCTTCGAGAATTAAAACGATTGAGATGCATAATACTATTATAGAAAAAGGTATTATGAAAATGCGCATGACAAATGAAATTAAAATTGAACATGGCAAGACTTTTGAATTTAAATCTGGTGGTAGCCATTTAATGCTTATGGATTTTAAAGGCCCTCTTAAAGCTGGTCAAAAAGTGAAATTGATATTACATTTTAAAGACAAAACAAATCATTCTTTTGATAAATCAATCGATGCTTTGATTAAATAGCCTTATTCCCAAATACTTCTTTGCATCGCGACGCCATGTCCACCGCATTGCCAGGATTTGGTTAGACTCACTTGATTAAGTCCACCTAAGGCAAATATCGGCATATCTAACTTATTCGCGTATTCACTAAAAATTTCCCAGCCTATCGGATCAGCGAGTGGATGTGATTCAGTTTTTTGAACGGGAGAAAGAACAGCAAATGACATTTCTAAATCTTGTGCAATCATAAGCTCTTCTAGGTTATGACAAGAAGCGCCACATATTGAAAACTCTGGTCTATCTTTTAATTGAATCAAACTATGTGATGGATAATGAACTCCGTCAGCTCCAATATCTAGTGCGAGCTTTTCATTCTCATTAATTAAAACTTTTGCTTGATGAGGTTTCGCTAAATCTAAAATCTTTTGAGCTATTTTTTTTACATCCTGATAAGGTAATTTTTTTTCTCTCACCTGTATCATTTTTAAACCTTCTTCTAATTTGATTTTTAATCGTTCAAAAAATAATTTCTCGCCCAACTCTTCAATATTGGTAATTGCATAAACTGGAGGAAGTAAAATAGATTTCAGAACAAATAAGTTAGTTGGGAGTATTGGCGCAACCGATACATGAGATGGATTTTGCCATTCTAATAATTGATTCTCACATGATTTAATTTCACCAGTCCAATTCGTGACTTTAAAAAAATAAATGTAAACCTTTTTGTCTGGATAGCTATAACTACGTTCAAACCATAATGTCGCATCATTTGCAGAAATATTAATTTCTTCTTGAAGCTCTCTTTGAAGCGCTTCAAAAGGTGATTCATTTTCTTCAATCTTGCCGCCTGGAAATTCCCACCAACCGCTCCACCCTCGCCCAGGAGGCCTCTGAGCCATAAGAAGAAATCCATCTTGCCTTTGAATAACGGCTGCTGCTGCGAGAACAATATTCACAATTTAAGTACGATAGTCAGCATTGATTTTTACATAGTCATATGAAAAATCACATGTCCATATTGTGGCGTTTGCGTTACCTCGATTAAGAAGTATTCGCATGCTAATTTCTGGATGCTTCATGACTTCCTGACCTTGTGTCTCGGTGTAAGAAATTGCACGACCACCTTTTTCTACTACCAAGACATTTCCTAGGAATAATTGTATTTTTGTAATATCAAGCGATTCGATACCCGCATAACCGATAGCAGCTAATATTCTCCCAAGATTTGGATCGGATGCAAAGAAAGCTGTCTTGATGAGAGGTGAGTGCGCTATCGCAAATCCCACTTTTCTGCATTCAGCATTATCAAGGCCTGATTCCACTTGAATAGTAATAAATTTCGTAGCGCCTTCACCATCTCTTACGATAGCCTGCGCTAATTCAATAGCAACTTCACGGATGGCATCTCTAAGAATTTCGTAGCTTTTATCTTCTTGATTAATTTCATCATGTTCCGCTTTTCCTGTAGCAATCAGAATAAATGAATCATTAGTGGATGTATCTCCATCAACAGTAATGCAATTAAATGATTCCCCTGTCACTTCTTTGAGAAGTTTGTCGAGCAAGATTTGATTGATAGAAGCGTCAGTTGCAATAAACGAAAGCATAGTAGCCATATTTGGATGAATCATGCCAGAGCCTTTACTTACTCCCGAAATAACAACTTCTTTATCTTTAATCTTTATTTTTCTCGACGCAGCTTTTGGTGCAATATCTGTAGTCATAATGGCTTCAGCTGCATCTATCCAATGAGATGAGTCCAAATTTTTTAATGCGTCAGGTAATCCGTTTCTGATTTTATCAATGGGTAGACTTTCCAAAATGACGCCTGTAGAAAATGGTAAAACTTGGTGTGGCTCAATCGATAGAAGTTTGCTGACAGCTTCACATGTTTCTTTAGCTTTTAAAATGCCATCTTCACCTGTGCCCGCATTAGCACAACCTGTATTCACAACGAGTGCACGAATGCCTGATGTATTTTTTAAATGTTCTTTACAAAGAAAAACGGGTGCTGCACAAAATGCATTTTGTGTAAATACGCCCGAAACTTTTGAGCCTTCGGCAATAGTCACTAACAACAAGTCTTTACGATTAGGTTTTTTAATATGCGCTTTAGCAATACCTAGTGATATGCCTTTAATAGGAAAAATAGAATCGATAGTAAGTGGTTTAAGATTAACTGGCATAACTTATTCTTTTCTCCAAATAGTCCCTTGGGGTGTATCTTCTAACACAACACCATTTGCAAGCAATAAAGATCTAATACGATCCGCTTCTTTAAAATTTTTGCCGGCTTTCGCTTCATGTCTTTGAGAAATTAATGCATCAATATCAAGAGAAGTTTTTGTGTCTCCTTTTAGAAAAGCCTCTGGATCTCTTTCTAAAAGGCCAATTGTTTTTGCTAGACTTTTAAGTAAGTTAGCTAGTGGCGCAGACTTATTTTTATTAATCTCATTAGCCAATTCAAATAGAACAGAAATAGCTTCTGGGGTATTGAAATCATCATCCATAGCTTCTTTGAATTTACCTGCTAATGGGTGATTCCAATCTACATCATCATGTTCAATATTAAACCCTCTTAAACTTACATATAATCTTTGTAATGCTAATTTTGCATCATCAAGATGAGCATCTGAATAATTTAAAGGGCTTCGATAATGAGCTCTTAAAATAAAAAATCTTACTACCTCTGGATCAAATTTTTCAAGCACTGTCCGAATCGTGAAAAAATTTCCAAGGGACTTAGACATTTTTTCATCATCAACCCGAACAAAGCCGTTATGCATCCAATAATTAGCCATCTTACAATCGTGAGCGGCTTCAGATTGAGCAATTTCATTTTCATGATGAGGGAACTGAAGGTCTTGTCCGCCTCCGTGAATATCAAAATGATGTCCAAGATAATGAGAGCTCATAGCCGAACATTCGATATGCCAGCCTGGTCTTCCTTTACCCCAAGGCGAATCCCAGCTAGGCTCATTAGGTTTTGCAGACTTCCATAAAACGAAGTCCAATTCATCATGCTTATTTTGGTCAATATCAACCCTCTCGCCTGCACGTAAATCTTCAATTGATTTACCTGATAACTTCCCATATTCATTAAAAGATCTTACTGAATAAAAAATATCTCCATTTTTAGCAAGATAAGCATGTTGCTTTTCAATTAATGTTTGAATCATAAAAACCATGTCTTGAATATGTTCGGTTGCTTTTGGCTCTTTAGAAGGATTTATAACACCAAGGGCTCTTGCATCGGCGTTCATCTCATCTATATATCTTTGAGTAAGGTTTTGTATAGACTCGTTATTTTGAATGGCGCGATTGATAATCTTGTCATCTATATCAGTAATGTTTCTGATGTAATTGACGCTATATCCTGAAATATCAAACCAACGCCTTACCACGTCAAAAATAACCATCACTCGTGCGTGTCCAATATGGCATAAGTCGTAAACAGTCATACCACAAACGTACATGTTTACTTGCCCTTTTTGGATAGGCTTAAAAGTCTCTTTATTTTTTGAAAGGGTGTTATAGATTTTAATCATTACAAATAAGCCTGTAAGGCTAAGAAAAACAAGGAGATAGTGAAGGGCTTATTCATAAATAACATATAGATGATAAGGGTGCTATTTGGTAGAATTATGCTAAATTTATTAGGGTAAATCATACCATGCCTCAAAAAAACGAATGTTCTAATATTAAGAATTTAAAAGGTTTTTTACTGTTTATCCTTTTATCTCTATCTACATTTTTTATCGCAAATGAAATTTATGCGGCTGACGATTTTAAATCAATCATGCAATTGATTGAAAAGGGCGAAAAAGAAAAAGCGGCTCAACAAATCGATCAATATCTTAAAACAAACCCGAATGATCCTCAGGTCATTTTTATTAAAGGGGTTGTTAATGCTGAGCTCGGAAAATATAACGAAGCTATACAAGCATTTACTTATCTCACCGAAAAACATCCAAGTTTGCCTGAACCATTTAATAACTTAGCGGTACTTTACGCTGAATTAGGTGACTATGATAAAGCGCAAAAGGCACTTGAATCAGCTATCAAAACTCATCCTAGCTATGCAACCGCGCATGTTAACTTAGGTGATCTTTATACGAAACGCGCTACAGTCGCCTACAACAAAGCCTTGGAAATTGACAAAACAAATGTACAAGCTAAAACAAAATTATCTCTTATTAAAAAACTCTTCAATGCAAATGATATTAAACCGCCAGCCACGCCTATTTCGACCCCAGCTCAAGTAGCCACTAATAATGATGTCAATAAGAAGCCGTTAATAGCCCAAGCGACACCGGCAAATACCGCTTCATCAACTACTTCGGTCACTCCGAATACTCAACCGCCAAAGAATTTACCTCAAGAAGCGCCTGCGGTTAAAAATAATGTTTCTAATATTGGTGAATCAGAAATTAATAACTTCATTACTGATTGGGCTGAAGCTTGGTCATCAAAAAATATTAATGGCTATTTAGTTAAATATTCTCCTAACTTCAAAACGCCTAACGGGGAAAGCTTCTCTGACTGGCAAGATTCAAGAAAAAATAGAATTTTAGGTAAAGATATAATTACTGTGGAAGTATCTGAAGCAAAAATATCAAGAAAGGGTGATAGTTTTGCTCAAGTAACTTTTAAACAGAAATATACGTCGAATAAATTAAGTCAAATCTCAAGCAAAACTCTCATCTTAAGAAAAGATGGTTCTGCA
Source organism: Candidatus Methylopumilus rimovensis (assembly GCF_006364615.1). Taxonomy (NCBI): domain Bacteria; kingdom Pseudomonadati; phylum Pseudomonadota; class Betaproteobacteria; order Nitrosomonadales; family Methylophilaceae; genus Candidatus Methylopumilus; species Candidatus Methylopumilus rimovensis. The sequence goes on from NZ_CP040986.1 coordinate 1,035,393, forward strand.
TGGCTTATTGAGCAAGAGTATTCTGGCAAACAGTAATTGATGGAAACCTTCATCAACAATTCCCCAAAAAAAGAATTCTTCTTTTTTTTAATCTTTGCGCTTTTTTATATTCCTCAATCTTTAAGTGAAGAGGTATTTCTATCAAACAAAAATTTCAATACCGCTGAATTAAGATATGAATCGCCTGAGAAAATGCTTGTTAAATCTTTAGTAGAAATTTCTGAAGGAAGATTAGATATAGCACTCGAAACGATAGATACCCTTATCAAACAAACACCTAATTTTAAATTAGCCTATCTTATTCAAGGCGATTTGCTTTTAGCGCATGCAAAGCAAATTAGTGGTATTGGAGATGAACATAAAAGTGAAAAAAAAGAAGAGATTGAAAATTTTAAAAATGAAGCAAAAGTAAGAATTGAAAGATATCTTAATAGTCTTAACCTTCAAAACGAACCTAAAATTTTTGCCCAACTAAATGAAAAGGATAAATATCTTTTTTATGTTGATGCAGTTAACTCCCGACTTTATTTATACGAAAATATTAATGGAAAACTTACTTATAAAGATGATTATTATGTATCTATAGGTAAGAATGGATTTGGCAAACAATATGAAGGTGACAAGAAAACACCGGTAGGTGTCTACTTTACAGGCAAAAAGATCAAAGAATCATTATCAGATTTTTATGGGGATGCAGCCTATCCTTTAAGTTATCCAAATGAGATTGATAGAAAAAATAAACGAAATGGCTCGGGCATATGGCTTCATGGAACCCCCAAAACAACCTACAACAGAGCGCCGCTCGCAAGCGATGGATGTATTGTATTAAGCAATCCTGATTTAATGAAGCTATCCTCTGTTTTAGATACTAATAAAATCCCAGTTATCATTTCTTTTCGTTCGCTAAAAGATTTAGAGTCTGCCAATAAAAATTTAACTGAAAAAAAACTTTCCCTTGTTAATGCTATAGAGACTTGGAGAAAAAATTGGGAAGACCAAGATACTGACAATTACCTCAAGTTTTATTCAAAAAATTTTTTCAGCGAGAAGGATAACTTCGACACATGGGCAGAGAGAAAAAAGTTGATACAGTCTCAAAAAGCTAAGGTTTCTGTCGGGCTATCCGAAATTTCATTCTTTGATTACCCAAATACAGAAAATGAAATAGTTTTAGTAGATTTTATACAAGATTATAAAAGTCCTACAATTATGAATAAAATGAATAAAAGACAGTATTGGATCAATGAAAATAATGAATGGAGAATAATGTATGAAGGCGGCGCTTAATTTAATTAAGTTATTTTTTGTTTTTTTCTTCTTTTCACCTTTGTCTTATGCGGCCAATCCAATTGTTGAATTTGAAACCAATCAGGGCAACTTTAAAATTGAACTTTACCCTGATAAGGCGCCAAAAACAGTCAGTAATTTTTTATACTATGTCGATAACGGGTTTTATAAAGAAACTGTGTTTCATAGAGTCATTAGTAACTTTATGATTCAAGGTGGTGGATTTACAAGAGACATGTCAGAAAAAAAGACCCAGCCTCCGATTGCTAATGAATCCAATAATGGATTAATAAATAGCGCGGGAACGGTTGCAATGGCGAGAACAAATGACCCTAACTCTGCAACGGCTCAATTTTTTATTAATCTTATCGACAATAATTTTTTAAACTACACAAGTCCTGAACCAAGCGCTATCGGTTATTGTGTTTTTGGAAAAATCATCGAAGGCATGAATGTAGTTTATAAAATTGGCCAATTACCTACAGCTAACTCAAGGGGCTTTTCGGATGTGCCTATTAGGCCTGTCATAATCATTAATGCAAAACATATCAATTAATATTTTAATAAAGGAATCTAAGTGATTACACTCTCAACCAGTTTAGGTAATATTGTTTTAGAACTTGATGCTGACAAAGCTCCCATTACTGTCGAAAACTTCTTAAGTTACGCGAAAAGTGGTTATTACAATGGCACAATTTTCCATAGAGTAATTGACGGCTTCATGATTCAAGGGGGTGGGTTTGATGGCTCAATGAAACAAAAGTCCACTGAAAATCCCATAAAAAATGAAGCTAATAACGGTCTTAAAAATAATAAATATACTATTGCCATGGCAAGAACTTCCATTCCTGATTCAGCCACAAGCCAATTCTTCATTAATGTAAACAATAATGATTTCTTAAATTACCCAGGACAAGACGGCTGGGGGTATTGTGTTTTTGGAAAGGTTACCTCAGGGACTGATGTTGTAGATAAAATTCAAAAAGTTGCAACAGGTAACTCAGGCGGCCATCAAGATGTCCCTCGTGAAACTGTAACGATTCTCAATGTCACTATTGATTAATATTGCCTAATCAAACTATATTTTTATCAGATATTCACTTGTGCGAAAGCCGCCCAAGTATCACTGATGCTTTTGTAAGCTTTTTAAATAAAGTTACCAATGAAGTCGATGCGCTTTACATACTTGGGGATCTTTTTGAATATTGGATAGGCGATGATTCAAACCAACACGAAAATGTAATTGAAGCTCTCAAAAAATTAACGAATCGACATATTCAAGTTTTTTTAATGCATGGTAACAGAGATTTTCTTATAGGATCAGCCTTCGAAAAAAAGACAGGTGCTGTTTTATTACATGATCCGATACTTGTCGAAATTTACGGAAAGAAAATACTCCTATGTCATGGAGATACTCTCTGCACAGATGATATTGAATATCAATCCTTTAGAGATAAAATTAGAAGTGAATCATGGAAAAATAAATTTCTAAAAAAATCTCTTTCTGAACGAGTCTCTATTGCAAATGAATTTAGAAAAGAAAGTGAATTAAATAAAAAAAAGAAATCTGTAGAAATAATGGATGTAAATCTTGATGAAGTAAATCGAACTCTCATCCAATTTAACTATCCGGATTTTTTAATTCATGGGCATACACATAGGCCAAATCAACATTCAATTAATCTTGACGGCCATCAAATACAACGTATTGTTTTAGGTGATTGGTATGAACAAGGGAGTTATTTGATTCTAAGTGCTCAAGGCATCGAAACACACCGAGTTTAATTTTTAGAAAATTCTAAGTGCCTTCTTTTTTCTGCTACTTTATCCAATACGCCATTAATATATTTATAGCCTTCGATTCCACCAAAGGTTTTAGCTAACTCAACGCCTTCATTAATAGCTACTTTATATGGAATAGTCGTGTCATAAATAAGCTCATAAATTGAAATACATAAGATTGAATGCTCTATAGGACTTAGTTTTTCAATAGGCCGATCAATGAAGTTTGAAATTTCACTATTTAATTGATCCATATTACTCATGACCCCATCAAAAAGATTCTGATAAAAAACTTCATCGGCCTTTAGGTAGTCTGGGTCATCTTTAATATCTTTTTTAATTTGATTAACATCAAACTGATTTAAGATGCCACGATAAATACTTTTCATCACAAGCTCTCTAGATTTACGCCTATTATTTACAAGCTTTTTTTTCTTTTTATTTGGCTGTGTTTCTAACATTAGACTGACTTTAATAAATGAATCATTTGTATGGCAACTTGGGCAGCCTCAGCACCTTTAACCGAAGTCCGCTCCATAGCTTGCTCATCGTTCTCGGTAGTTAGTATTGCATTAACAATTGGCATACTAAATTCCAATTGAACATCCATAATTGATTTTGCTGAGTGATTTGCTACCACTTCAAAATGAAAAGTTTCTCCCCTTATTACAGCGCCCAATGCAATTAGCGCATCAAATTTTTTTGATTGCGCCATCTTTTTAAGAGCCAAAGGACTTTCTAAGGCACCAGGGACTTTTGCCAATACGATGCGATCATCTTTTACACCAAGCTTAAGAAGCTCATGATGACAGGCTTTAAGCAAAGCTTCGCCAACATGAGGGTTAAATTCTGACATCACTATACCAATGGAAAATGACTCTCCATTTGAATTTTTTACAATCTCTCTCAATTCACAAAGTCCTTCTAAATTTCTTTTTAAACAAAAAAGTAATTTTAACTTATATGAGAGCCATCTTTAGTTTTTATATTAATTAATGAAATAATATCCATGCCTTTTGTATGGTGCTCCAAACCCCATAAGAGATAGGTATACCAACAGCTGACCAGGCAAGCAAAGTGATCAAGGGTGTGTTTTCGGCTTTTCCAATCACCTCTTTTGCTGACATGAATTTCTCATGTGCTAATTTTTTTTCAATTAATAACTCTTTGTCAGTCATAAAGAATTTTTTAGCGACAGGTCTCACCATAAGATTCGCGATAAATCCAACAGCAAGCATCAATGCCAATATATAGAAGATAGGTGCATATATTTCTGAAAAAGGAACTTGTGCTTCAACTCTCATATCATGCATATAATTAACAATTACTGGGCCTAGGATGCCAGCTGTTGACCAAGCAGTTAAGATTCTTCCATGGATTGCACCTACAAATTGAGTGCCAAACATATCGGCTAAGTAAGCTGGTATCGTTGCAAATCCTCCGCCATACATGGAAGCAATAATACAAAAACATGCGGCAAAGAGCGCTAAAGATTTTGATCCTGCCATATAGGAAGCAGTGACATACATCAAAATACCAAGGGTAAAAAATACGATATAAGTCAGTTTTCTTCCTAACTGATCAGAAATGCTAGCCCAGAAAAAACGGCCAAAAATATTAAATAAGGAAATTAATCCCACAAATCCAGCGCCTACAGCCGCTGCAAGCGCTAATAAAGATTCATCTTTTTTAAGATCTGCGAAACCCAGATCTTCATGGCCAATTAAAGCGCCACCGAACGTCTCTTGAAGCATAGGCGCTGCTGCCCCAATAATGCCAATGCCTGCTGATACATTCATACAAAGCACTATCCATAAAAACCAAAACTGTGGGGTTTTATGTGCCTTATTTAAATGTACATGATTAACCGCGATCATATTGTTACTTTTGTTCATAGGTGGATGCCATCCTGCTGGCTTCCATCCTGACGGTGGTACGCGATAACCTAAAGAACCTGAAATCATAAAAAAGCTATAAATAATGGCTAAAACAACAAATGTTTGCCAAATTCCAGGCTGAGTAATACCGTTAATTTCTGAAGAAAATTTTGTCATCAACGAAGTGGCAAGCGGGGAGCCAATCATAGCACCCCCTCCAAAACCCATAATCGCCATGCCAGTTGCCATACCTCTTTTATCTGGGAACCATTTAATGAGCGTAGAGACAGGGGAAATATATCCTAAGCCTAAACCTATACCTCCAATGACGCCGCTTCCAAGCCACATCATCCAAAGTTGATGCGTATAGATACCAAATGCAGAAAGTAATAATCCCCCACACCAGCATAAAGTAGATACAAGGCCTGCTTTCCTAGGGCCGGCTCGTTCTAACCAGCTTCCCCAGAGTGCTGCGGAACACCCTAAAAGAACAAAAAATAAGGTGTACATCCATCCTAAATCAAATTGAGTCCAGTTACAGTCGGTAGCAGTTAAAGCTCGAAGTGTTCCATGAAGCTTATCTGCAAAAGTTGTTGCCCCAGCAGAGCAAGCGGCCAAAGGTTTTCCATCGCCGCCTGTTAATATATTTCCCAGAGGCTTCCAAAAAACACTGAATCCATATGCCATACCAATTGAAAGGTGAATGGCTAATGCAGCGGGTGGAACCAACCAACGATTATAGGAAGCTTTAGCGGTGATATATTCTTTTGAAAAAAAGTTGGGCATACACATTCTCCGAAAATCAATCATTCAATATTAAATTAATCATAAAAAAATATTATCTAATTCTTTATGGATTAGATAATGTCATTAAAATGTCATATTAATGTCATACGATCATAACCAATCTATTAATATTAAGAAACTATGAAAGCAAATATATTGATCGTTGAAGACGAAAGCCCCATTCTTGAGCTTTTAGCCCTCAATATTTCTCAAGCGGGCTACAACCCTTTAAGAGCAATAAGTGCTGAGCATGCAGAAAAACTGATTAGTGAGGCACTTCCCGATATTATTTTGCTTGATTGGATGTTGCCCGGCATGTCAGGTATAGACTTTGCAAAAAAATTACGCAGTAATGCTTTAACAAAGACAATTCCTATTATCATGTTAACAGCTCGAAGTGATGAGTTAGATAAAGTCAAAGGCTTGGAAGTTGGTGCTGATGACTATATTACAAAACCTTTTAGTCCTCGTGAACTCAATGCTCGAATCAAAGCTGTTCTCAGAAGAAAAGCTCCTGAGCTTACTGAAGATCTTTTAAAAATTAATGGTTTAGAATTGGATCCAGTATCCCACCGGGTGACTGGAAATAATAAACCATTGGAAATGGGTCCAACAGAATTTAGACTCCTCCATTTTTTTATGAGCAACCCGGAAAGAGTTTACTCAAGAAGTCAGCTATTAGATAAAGTTTGGGGAAGTCAAATTTTTATTGAGGATCGAACGGTAGATGTTCATATTAGAAGACTAAGAAATATTCTTGCTCAATCTCAGCATGAAAATCTAATCCAAACCATTCGTGGCTCTGGTTATAGATTTTCTACAAAATAGAATTTACCTGGATCACTTTCAACTATTACTCGCTATAATACTCGTACGTTTTTAACGAGAAAAAACATTGCAAGATATCCGTTGGAATACTTTTTGGGTTTTATTACTTGTATCTTTTTTATCTCTAATATTTTGGGGGTTTAAAAGCTTAGAAGTTGCTTTATTTTTTTTCATTTCATGCATATTTGTTTATTTACTTTCTCATGTCTATTGGATTTATCGTCTAAACAAATGGCTTAAAAATCCAAATTTATCGACCATTCCTAATGGATCCGGTATATGGGAAGAAATTTTTGCAATACTTTATCGAGAATATAGAAAACAAAAAAAGAGTAAATCTGAGCTTACGACTACGCTAGGTAGATTTATGACTGCTGCCGAAGCTATTCCTGATGGAATTATTGCATTAAATCAAAATAATGAAATTGAATGGTGCAACAAACCTTCTGAAAAAATGCTTGATATTCAGCTAACTAAGGATATCAATCAACCTATTAATTATTTATTACGTGAAACGAGGTTTACTGAATATCTCAATGATAACAAATACGACGGTACGCTTAAGTTAATTTCCTGGCGAAATTCAGGCAGATCATTCGAGATACTTCTAGTTCCCTTTGGTGTAAGTCAAAAACTGCTTATCTGCAGAGATATTACACAAATTGAAAAAAATGATTCTATTAAACGCGATTTTATTGCAAATGTTTCACATGAGTTAAAAACACCATTGACTGTCATTGTTGGATTTTTAGAAACACTTTCTGAGATGAAAAATGAATTCAATGTAAAAACGCTCCCTTATCTCCAAATGATGCTTGAGCAGTCGGATCGAATGAAAAAATTAGTTGAAGATCTGCTTCAGCTTTCATCCATAGAATCTAACGCAGCACCTGCAGAAAAAAAAGAAATAGACATGACTGAACTCTTCAAAAAGCTAAAAAAAGATTCTGAATTTTTATCAAGAAAATCACATAAAATTAATATGTCCATCAATAAAAATATCGCTTTATTAGGGCATGAAAAAGAAATTTATAGCGCCTTTCTAAACCTTATTAGCAATGCTATACGTTATACCAAAAAGGGCGGCAATATCAACGCAATATGGGATATTAAAGATCAAAAACCTTTCTTTGAAGTACAAGATTCAGGTATAGGTATTGATGAAAAATTAATTCCAAGGCTTACAGAACGCTTCTTCAGAATAGATGCTGATCGAAGTCGAAATTCAGGTGGCACTGGATTAGGACTGTCTATTGTTAAGCACATATGTATTCGACATCAAGCCCAAATAGAAATTTATAGTCAAATAGGCAAAGGCAGCCAATTTAAAATAATCTTCCCGCAAGAGAGATTGTCCTTAAAAAAATAAATGAATAAGAATAAATTTTATTGCATATTTTTTTATTTGTTATTATCCATCTTCTGCGTAATTCAAAATTCAAGCGCTAAAGAAATAGTGGAACCAGATAGACAATCTGGAAATCAATTTGGTAAAACTGATTTTGATCGCATGGCTGACCATGAAATTAGAGAGAATATCCAAAGCTTACAAACGCTCATGATTAAGCTTTATAAAAGAAATCCTTCGGAGTTAAAGAAGAGCACCTCAGATGATGTGGAAAAGATGGTTAATTGGGTTTTCAATGGCAATCACAACTGGAATTTTGATGCCATAAATAATGCTCAAAGCACTGATGCGATCTACCTCGCTTTTAACGAAGAATATAAAGGCGATCGTGTCCTTCCTTTTATTGTAGGTATTTACACAATGCTTATAAAAGCTCATGGAGGTAAAAAAGAATTCTATTTATTTGATTCAATTGATCCTCAGCTTTTATATAACACATCTCGCAATATTGAAATGGCAGTCTGGAAACTTTCTAATTCTAAAAATAGCTCTGGAAAACCTTTCTTACTTACGAATGAATTAACTGAAAAAGAAAATAACTTATCCTTTGAGCGAGAGTTTGGAAAAATTATTGGCAGAACGGATTTTCTTGCTTTTACGCTTTCAGAAAAAATGGAGCGAAGTATTGCAAAAATTATTCAAAATTTAGCTACCGGTCTTTTAATACCAATTTAGAAGCTATAAAAGTATTTTTTCAATTCCGCCTTTGGTTGAGCTTTCTACATAATTTTGCATCCAATTAGCGCCTAGTAGGTTCTTCGCTAATTCAACAACTATATAATCAGCTGTTGTATTTGTATCTTCGCCATAACGAGCTAATCCCTGCAAGCAAGAGGGGCAAGAAGTAAGAATTTTAACTTCTCCTAATGACTCTGGTTGATCAATACCCATTTTTTGAATGCCTTTTTCAATTTCTTCTTGTTTTCTCTTTTTTACTTGCGTTGCAATATCTGGCCTGCCGACAGCAAAGGTTCCGGATTCACCGCAGCAACGATCATTTAATGGTACATCTGTATTCATCAAGGCATTAGTAACTTTAGTAGGCGCATATGTTTTCATCGGACTATGACAAGGATCATGGTACATATATCTTGTACCAGACACACCTTCCATTTTTATCCCTTTTTCCATAAGGTATTCATGGATATCTAATAATCTGCAGCCAGGAAATATTTTTTCAAATTCATATTTTTGTAATTGGTCCATGCAAGTGCCACAAGACACAATCACTGTTTTAATATCTAAATAGTTAAGTGTGTTTGCTACTCTATGAAATTGGACGCGATTATCTGAAGTTATTTTTTGACCTTTATCGTGATTACCAGATGACGTTTGTGGGTAGCCGCAGCATAAATATCCTGGCGGCAGAACAGTAATAGCTCCAACTTCATATAACATCGCCTGCGTCGCTAATCCTACCTGGGAGAAAAGTCTTTCGGATCCACATCCAGGGAAATAGAATACTGCTTCAGAATCTTCATTAATTTTTTGTAGATTTCGAATCACAGGAACCACTTTGTCATCTTCAATGCCAAGGAGAGCTCTTGAGGTCTTAGTGGGCATATTTTTTGGCATAGGCCTATTCAAGAAATGAACAATCTGAGACTTGATTGGAGCCTTGCCAATTGTTGAAGGTGGATTTTTTTTAAAGAAATTAATACTACCGATTTTTTTCAATAAATTGTGTCCAGCTCGCTGAGCTTTGTAGCCAAAATCAACCATCAAAGTTCTCATGATTTTAATGGTGACAGGATCCTTCATATTTAAGTAACTCATAGCCAATGCAGTACCCGGACTAAAATGACGCTTGCCTTGCTCTCTTAAAAAGTTTCTCATTGCAATTGAAACATCACCAAAATCAATATCTACAGGGCATGGATTTAAGCATTTATGGCAGACCGTGCAATGATCAGCGACATCATTGAACTCATCAAAATGTTTAAGAGAAATGCCACGCCTTGTTTGCTCTTCATATAGAAATGCCTCAATAAGAAGAGAGGTTGCTAAAATTTTATTTCTTGGGCTATAAAGCAAATTAGAGCGCGGAACATGTGTTGTACATACGGGCTTACACTTTCCACAGCGCAAACAATCACTAATTGAATCTGCTATTTCTCCGATAGCGGACTGTTCCATAATAATCGATTCTTGTTCTAATAGTCCAAAACTTGGTGTATAAGCATTTTCTAAACCAGATCCTGGAAGTAGTTTGCCTTTATTAAAATGCCCGAAAGGATCTACTTTATTTTTATATTTCTCAAATGCTTCAATTGTGCTCTCATCTAAAAATTCCATTTTGGTAATACCAATACCATGTTCACCAGAAATGACGCCATTAAGACTTCTAGCTAAAGCCATTACTCTTGCTACTGCTTCATGTGCCTCATGCATCATTTGGTAGTCGTCTGAATTAACTGGGATGTTAGTATGGACATTACCGTCTCCGGCATGCATATGAAGCGCTATAAATACTCTGCTCTTTAAAGTATTTTTATGTATTTGATCCAGCTTAAGCAAAAAGCTTTGATACTCTCTTCCGCTAAAAATTTCATGGAGTGGCTCTTTGAGCTCTTTTTTCCATGAAATTCTTAAATCATAAGATTGAAGCGCTCTAAATATATTTTCATACTTATATTCAATATCATCATGTCTTTCAAGAAGCGTTGAAAGTGGGCTATCCAAATTATCGAGCATTTGACCCCATTTTTCTCTCAATCCATGAATCAAATCAATACTCATTTTTTGCTTAACTTGATTAAGCTCTGGGTCTGAATTTAAGCCTTCTTCTTCATAAAGAAATTTATCGTGCTCAATAAAAGTTTCTAGGTCATCTAAGAGTTTTAATTTGTTTCTAATTGAAAGTTCAATATTAATTCTTTCAATACCATCAGAATATTCTCCAAGTTTTGGAAGCGGAATAACGACATCTTCATTAATCTTGAATGCATTGGTATGTTTTGCAATAGCTGCTGTTCTTGCGCGATCAAGCCAGAAACGTTTTCTCGCATCTGGTGATACCGCTATAAAACCTTCGCCATCTCTCGAATTAGCAATCTGTACGATTTGAGAAGCGGACAACCCTACAGCATCTTCATCATCACTTGCAATGTCTGCAATCAAGACCATACGAGGACGTTCTTGTCTCGCTGCTTTAGTGCTATAACCAACCGCCTTAATATAACGTTCATCCATATGCTCTAGACCAGCTAAGAGCGTATTATCAGATTGATCTAAATAATCTTTGATTTCAACAATTGCAGGAACCGCATGAGATACATTTCCAAAAAATTCTAAGCATACAGTCCTTATATATTTAGGCATTTTATGAAGAATAAAAGTACCAGATGTGATAAGTCCATCACATCCTTCTTTTTGAACGCCTGGAAGACCACTCAAAAATTTATCAGTAACATCTTTACCCAATCCAATCTTTCTAAAACTGCTTCCTGGAATTTCTAAAATCTCTGGCTCGTTAATTAAGTCATTGCCATTCGGTTTATAACGGCTAATTTTAAAATGAACTAAATCAACATCGTGAATTTTACCAAGATTGTGATTTAGTCTCTCAATCTCAATCCAATTACCATCAGGATCAACCATCTTCCAAGAGGCTAAATTATCTAGAGCCGTTCCCCAAAGCACCGCTTTCTTGCCACCCGCATTCATCGCAATATTTCCGCCAATACAACATGCGTCCGCCGATGTTGGATCACAAGCAAATTCAAGGCCGTTATTTGATGCCATTTCCATAGCGCGTCTTGTGACAACACCAGCGCCACATTTGACTACAGGAACTCGTTCGCTGACACCAGGTAAATTTTGGTATTCAACGTTACTTATATCATCGAGCTTTTCAGTATTAATTACTGCCGAAAATGGCGTAAGTGGTATAGCGCCACCGGTATAACCAGTTCCACCTCCTCTTGGGATAATGGTTAATTCAAGATCAATACATGCTTTTACAATATATGCTATCTCTTCTTCGCGATCTGGATTTATCACAACAAATGGATATTCAACTCTCCAATCTGTTGCATCAGTGACATGAGATACTCTTGCTAAACCATCAAATTGAATATTATCTTTTTTGGTAAATTTTTTTAATTTAGAAAAAATCTTTTTCCTAAGTTTTTTAACTAATTTAAAATCGCTTTCAAAAGTCTTGACTGCCTTATTAGCTGCATCAGCGAGCTCCATAACTTTTGCATTTCCAGAACTCCGTTCTTCAATAGAATGAATTCGATGATACATCGCATCTACTAGTGCTTTGAGTCGCTTTGGATTCTCTAAGAGATCATCTTGAAGATAAGGATTTCTATTAACCACCCATAAATCGCCAAGCACTTCGAAAAGCATTCGCGCGGATCGGCCTGTTTTTCTTTCATCTCTTAGTTCATTTAAGATGTTCCAGATATTTTCACCTAGAAATCGAATAACGATTTCTCGGTCTGAAAACGAAGTATAGTTATATGGTATTTCACGCAATCGATTGATTGGAAATGGTTGGGTTTTAAAAATAGATTTGAGTATTGGGGCGTTCATTTAAATGTATTTACTTTAAGCATGAGCATAACATGTAGGAGAATTGCTAACAACGTTATAAGCCATAGGGTTATTGAACTTTTGGGCAAAAAATTCAGTTAAAATATGGGCTTGATTTACTTAGTTTAGATAACCTTTTTTATTATCTTTTATGAACCCAATGACTTCAATAAAGTTCAGATTAATTACTCGGAATTAGCCAAATGCTCTGGATAAAAACCTTACATATCGTATTTATGGTGACCTGGTTTGCTGGCCTTTTTTATTTACCAAGGCTCTTTGTTTATCACGCAATGAGTAAAGATAAAATTAGTCACGAAAGATTCATAATTATGGAAAGAAAGCTTTTTTTTGGCATCATGACGCCTGGGGCTTTCCTAACCATACTTTTTGGAGGATGGCTTTGGAATCTCTTCGGTGTTACTGAGCAATGGCTTGAAATTAAAGTGGGTCTCGTAATGTTATTGCTCATTTATCATTATTTATGTTTTAAATATCTTATTGACTTTAAAAATAATAAAAATAAGCATACTCATATATATTTTCGATGGTTCAATGAAGTGCCTGTATTAGCTCTTATTGCCATAATTTACCTAGTCGAATTTAAACCAGCATGAGCATATTAATCTGTGGCTCATTGGCTTTTGATACCATCATGGTATTCAAAGATCAATTTAAGAATCATATCTTGCCTGAAAGTATCCATAAGTTAAGTGTGGCTTTTTACGTACCAGAACTTAGAAAAGAATTTGGGGGTACTGCAGGAAATATTGCCTACAATCTTAAACTTCTTGATGAAAATCCTCTTGTCATGGCAACAGTAGGTAATGATTTTTCAATTTATTTTGACTGGCTTAATCAAAATGATATTAATACTGAGCATATCAAGGAAATCAAAACTCTCTTTACAGCTCAGGCGTTCATCACAACTGACTTGAGTGATAATCAAATCACTGCCTTTCATCCAGGGGCTATGGTGGAATCTCATCAAAATAAAATTAAAAAAACTAATGGTGTATGCTTGGCAATTATTGCTCCAGATGGCAAAGAGGGCATGATGAATCATGCTAAAGAATGTAAGGCGCTTAATATCCCCTTTATGTTTGATCCTGGACAAGGCTTGCCAATGTTTAATCGCGAAGAGCTTTTAGAGTTTATTGATGATGCTACTTATATTGCAGTGAATGATTACGAAGCTACTCTTTTGTCTGAGAAAACTTCTCTCTGTATAGAAGAAATTTCTAAAAAAGTAGAGGCATTAATTGTCACGATGGGTGCTGAAGGTTCAATCATTTATGCTAACAACAAAACATATAAGATCGATCCTATTAAAGTTGAAGCGCCTGTTGACCCTACTGGATGTGGCGATGCTTATCGCGCAGGCTTGCTTTATGGAATTTCTAAAAAATGGGATTGGCAATCAATAGGTCGTTTAGCATCCGTGATGGGGTCTATTAAAATTCAAAATAAAGGCGGACAAAATCATCGTCCAACCAGAGATGATATCGAAACAATTTATACAAAAAAGTTAGTTGAAGAGAATGGCTAGCTAAATATCTTTTGAGTTGGTTTTTACTGAGAATACTGATTTGTCATCAAGTCTTAAGGCTGTTAAAGTTCTACCCCAAACACATCCTGTATCAATTGCAAAAACATCTCCTCTTGTCACAAGACCAAGAGCTGACCAATGGCCGAAAATAATCGGATTGTCCTTAGTTTTTCGTTTAGGAAAATCAAACCAAGCTTTTAATTTTTTGGGCATGTTTTTTAGCTCCCCCTTGTAAGTAAAATCAATAGCTCCGTCTGAATTTAAAGCCCTTAGTCTCGTTGTCGCATTAATAACGATTCTAGCTTTATCATTTTTATTTAAAGTGCTCGACCATTTATCTGGCTTATTACCATACATGGAAGATAAAAATTCTTTATATTTTTTACTACGGAGTTGCGTGCTTACTTCTTTTGAGAATTTGAGAGTATTCTTAATAGTCCATTGAGGCATTACACCTGCATGAACCATTAAGTGTTTTTTTTCATAATGTGCTAAAGGTAGGGATCTTAACCATTTAAAAAGTAAATCTGAATCTTTTGCTTTAAGAAGGGTAGACAAAGTATCTTCATCGTCTGACTCAATGACTTTATATTTGATAGCTAATGCATGAAGATCATGATTGCCTAATACGGCAGTCACTGAGGATTTATTTTTATAGCACCATCTTAAAATTTCTAATGATCCCTTACCACGATTAATTAAATCACCAACGAGCCAAAGCTGATCTCTGCCGCGTTTAAATTTAATTTTTTTTAGTAGATCTAGAAAAGAATAATAGCAACCTTGAATATCACCAATTGCGTAAATTGCCATGAATAATTATTTTTTAAAGTTAGCGCCTGATGAATTCGACATATATAAGACCGCACTAGCAACTTCATTGTCAGACAAAGATGCATTGCCTCCTTTTGCTGGCATAGAGCGAATTCCTTTAATGGCATGCTGAACAAGCACTTCATAGCCTTGAGCTATTCTTGGAGCCCAAGCTTGCACATCACCAAGTTTTGGGGCATTTAACATACCAGCTTGATGGCACATTAAACAAACAGCTTTGTAGACTTCTTCTCCTGATTTCCCCCCCGAAGCTGATCCTTCTTGAATAGGCTTAGCTAACTCTACCTGCGCCACTGGCTGAATATTTTCTTTAACTTTACTTTCTACCATAACATTAGAGCTAGTATCGCTCTTAAAATCATAGGTTAAGAATAAAATGAATAAAATGCCGCCTACAATTGCTCCAACAATAATTGCCATTAATTCATATAACACATTTTGTTCTTTTTCTAAATTCATTTAATTATCCTTTTGTAATCTTAATAAAGAGTAAATTTAAAATAATGATCAATTAACATCGCAGAAAAAATTAGGCTTAAATAAATTATAGAGTACCTAAATGTTTTCATAGACAACCTATCTGAGTAATTTTTATATAGCATAATTACATAGTACAAGAAGAAAGCATTAAGAATTGTGGCGCAAATTAAATAAATAAGTCCGCTCATACCAAGGCTGAATGGCGACATAGTTACGATAATCAAAATAATTGTATAGAGAACTATTTGAAGCAATGTAAAAGACTCACCATGTGTGACAGGCAACATTGGTATACCAACCTTTGCATAATCATTTCTGCGATAAAGCGCTAGCGCCCAAAAGTGAGGAGGGGTCCAGCAGAAAATAATTAAAAACAATACTAACGCCTCCGGCCCAACAGTATTATTAACAGCTGCCCATCCTAAAATTGGAGGCATAGCGCCAGAAGCTCCGCCAATCACAATATTCATTGGCGTAGCAGGCTTAAGAAAAATTGTGTAAATAACAGAATAAGAAAAGAAAGTTGCGAGAGTAAGCCACATCGTTAATGCATTCACATAATAATAGAGAATAAGTAACCCAACACCGCCCAAAATAGTTGCATAGATTATAGTTTGTTTAGATGACAATTGTCCTGTTCCTATAGGCCTCCCTTTTGTCCTTGCCATTATGGCATCTATTTTTTGCTCAATTAAACAATTAAAAGCTGCTGCTGCGCAGGAAACAAAACCAATACCAAGAATAGAACTTAAGAGTAGATTAAATGGCACCATTCCTGGAGTAGCTAAAAACATTCCAATCACGGCAGTAAAAACAATAAGAGAATTAACTCGTAACTTGCAGAGAACTAAAAAATTCTTTAAGTTAGTTTTAAGATTAAAAATATTTTTTTTAGGGATGCCACTAAGCATGTTGTTTTTTAATTTTTGTATTTATTACTGTCATTATGATGACTAATAAAGCTGCTATTAGATTATGACTAACAGCCAAGACCATTGGGAGATGAAGCATCAAATTAGCAATCCCTATAATAAATTGAGCCGCTAGTAAGGCTAATAGCAGCATTGACTCAAATCTCAATTGTTTGTATTTCATTAATGTAAATGACAAATAGCTAAAATAAATAATCACAGTTACAGCCCCTATTCTATGTATCCACTGGATTGCCTGAAGTGCATCAAGACTAATTGGCGCCCCTTCAAAAGTTTGACCTAAATTTCTAAATATATTAAATCCATTCTTAAAGTCCATATTAGGGATCCATTCACCATGGCAGGTTGGAAAGTCTGTACAAGCTAAACCAGCATAATTAGTGCTAGTCCAACCCCCTAAAAAGATTTGTATAAAAATTAGTATAAGACTAAATCTTGTCATATAAAAAATTATGTCATTCTTTAAAGTCAATTTTGAATTTTTGTTGAAATGTTCATAACTTATATAAGTGAGTATAGCTAAGGTTGTCATGCCACCTATTAAATGAGCGCTTACAATAATAGGTTTTAGTAAAAGTGTAACTGTAAGCATTCCTAACATGGCTTGAAAAAATACAAGGGCCAGTAGGCTATATGGGACAAGGATATTTACTTTTAAAGATTTTTTATTTTTATGGGCTAATACCCCAATTATTAGAATGAGAAGCCCTAATATACCCGCTACATATCTATGAGCCATTTCCTTCCAAGCTTTGCCATTTTCTATAATTTGATCAGGAAAAGTATGCTGAGCTTTTTCAATAGCCATTTGGCTCTCTGGAACAGTTAGCGTTCCAAAACATCCTGGCCAATCTGGGCACCCTAAACCAGCATCTGATAGCCTTACATATGCGCCCAAAACAATTAAACAAAAAGCCATAATTGTTGTAAATAAAGTAATTTTTTTAAAAAGCTGCATAATTAAATTTCTATAAATTTGTTTTAATATCGATTAGACTCATATGAAGTAATTCAATTACTATGAAAGAATTATAACATTCACTTTAATATGGCAAAAAAATCTCTCTGGCTATTACTAGTTTTATTAACTCTTCTAGTTTTATTTTTTTTGTCATTGGCCACAAATAAAAAAGTTCCTGAAATTGCGGTTACTTCAATTACTGGTGAAGCAATAAAGCTTTATCAGAATAAAAACAATTTCACAATCATCAATTTTTGGGCAACTGACTGTCCAGGCTGCATCAAAGAAATGCCAGGTCTTACTGATATATATAATCAATTCAAGGGGCAAGGCTTACAAATTATTGCTGTATCTATGAGTTATGACCCGCCCAATCAGGTCTTAAATTTTACTCAAAAGAATAAAATACCTTTTCCTGTTGTATTGGATGTTGATGGTCAAATTGCACGATCATTTGAGGACATTCGCCTTACTCCGACTTCAATACTTATTGATAAAAATGGAAAAATCATTGATAAAGTTATTGGGGAGCTAGATTTTAATAAATTGAATGTTCTTTTGAAAA
Organism: Candidatus Methylopumilus rimovensis; assembly: GCF_006364615.1. Classification (NCBI taxonomy): domain Bacteria; kingdom Pseudomonadati; phylum Pseudomonadota; class Betaproteobacteria; order Nitrosomonadales; family Methylophilaceae; genus Candidatus Methylopumilus; species Candidatus Methylopumilus rimovensis. The sequence goes on from NZ_CP040986.1 coordinate 1,053,224, forward strand.
AGCATCTAAATTCCTAATTACTTCGAAATTCTTATTAAGCGCTCTAAATCTTTAATTATTCCAGATGGATTTGTTCCTTTTTTATATTGCATCATCAAATTACCATAAGGATCTATCAAATAGATAGACTCATTATTAAAGTCTGGGTAGGATTTAAATAGGTTATGTAGTCTGTTCAAATCGCTACCATTTTTTAATAAAAGCTGACCTTGGCTCAATTTAATTTGTTCAGATGAAATTAAGTCATTACCTTTGGCTATAGCCAGCCTTTGAATTTTGTTAGCATCTTTACCTAATGCAAGCCAGATTTGTCTTAATTCATATAATTGGAATTCACATGCCTTATCACATTTATTTTCGACAAAAGAAACTAATGTCCATTTTCCAGTCAATTGATAAATTTCCCTACTTATTGGCTCAAATAATTCAGAATTACCAATCTGAATAATTGGGCGAATTAAAAGCCCATGCTCCACTCCCTTTGAATCTATTTTAAAGTCTGTAAAAAAAACTAAGTACCATGCATAAATTACAGGCATAAAAAACAACAAGATAATACTGATTAGTTTTAACCGTGATTTAAGAATATTACTTATCATCATTTTTTTGTGCGCCTAATCTTATAAAAATAATGAAAAGAGTAAATGCCATCGCAAACCACTGAAATGCATAGCCATAGTTTTTATCGCTATCAGGAACTGGAATACCGGAATCTAAAATATAAGTCTTATCAAAAATTGGTTTTTTGAGTTTAACTTCATAACTCATTAAATCTTTGCTTATTAAGGATTTTAAAATATCATAATCCATCTTCTGAATCCTAAAAGATGACTCATTTAATTTTTCAGTTAAAACTTTTCCTAGTGAAATACCAGAAGACGGCATTTGACTCACTTCACCTTCAATTGTTTGCATCTCTTTAATAGGAGGTATATCAGGAATATCTTTCCTTGAATTAGTTAGAGGATACCAGCCTCTGTTAATTAAGATAACTCCATTAGAATCTAAAATTTTAAAAGGGGTATAAATGAGAAAACCTGCTTTTTCTTCACGAATTTGATTATCTAGGATAATATTCTTTTCATTTAAAAACTCTCCACTCAAAGTAACATGATGCCAAATAATGTCCTTTATTGGCATTTGGATAGTTTCTTTATTTAACTCTATTGGTGGCTGATGTTGTCTTTCGACAAATGCCATATTAATTATCTTTTTTTGATCGGCACGATCCATCTGCCAAAAACCTAATTTAATAAAAAGAGTAAAAAATATAATAAATATCAGAGTAGGTAATAACTTATAATTAAAACTTATGTTATAGATTGAAAATTTCAAAATTAAATTTAAGGTAAGGTAAGGTTATTTTATGAGTGGTGAATTATTATTTAAGATTCTTGTAATTGCAATTCTGTTATTTATACTTCTATCTCTTTCGGGCGGGCTTTTCTTTCTAATCAAAGATAAAAAAAAGAATTCAAACAGAATGGTTACATCACTTTCTTTTAGAGTTGGTCTTTCTCTTCTTTTGTTCTTCTTGCTTTTTTATGGATTTTATTCTGGTCTGATTCGCCCTCATAGTTTGTGAAATAAAAAAGCGCTATAAATATAGCGCTTTTTAAATGTGCTAGATTAAAGCCAATATACAAAAATAAACAAACCTAGCCAAACCACATCTACAAAGTGCCAGTACCATGCAACAGCCTCAAAAGCAAAATGATCATTTTTTGTAAAATGGCCCTTAAGTGATCTCAATAAAATCACCGCTAACATAACAGCCCCCATTGTTACATGGAAACCATGGAATCCTGTAAGTAAGAAAAATGTAGATCCATATATTCCAGAACTAAGCTTTAAATTTAATTCAGTATAGGCATGGTGATACTCACCCGCTTGAAAATAAACAAATATTGCCCCTAACGCAACTGTGGCAGCAAGCCAGGCACATAAATATTTTCTTTGTCCTTTTTTTAAAGCCCAATGAGCAAATGTAACTGTCAATCCGCTTGTTAAAAGAATCAATGTATTTACTGCAGGAACTCCAAAAGCTGGGATAGTATCTTTAAAAGTCGTAAAGTTAGTTGGATTTGGCATTGCTGACATTGGCCATGCAGCTTTAAAGTCAGGCCATAAAAATTGATGCGTTACTACTCCATGACCTTCACCGCTAAGCCAAGGCACAGATAAAACACGGGCATAAAATAGCGCGCCAAAAAAGGCTGCAAAAAACATAACTTCTGAGAGAATAAACCAACCCATACCCATTCTGAAGCTAGTATCTACTTGTTTATTATATTTCCCTTCAAGACTCTCAGTTATTACATTTGAAAACCATCCGGCAAACATGTAAATTACCGCTGCTAATCCAATAATAAACACATATTTTGCATTGGGCGACTGATTAAATAACATTGCTGCCCCTACGAATGAAGTAAATAAAGCGAGGCTTCCAACAATCGGCCACTTGCTTGACTCAGGAACAAAATAGATATCTTTGCTTGCCATATATTTCCTTAATTATCAGTTAATAATTTATAAATTGTATTTAACTTACTTTTTTATCTTCTTTTAAAGCTCTAAAGAATGTGTATGAAAGTGTGAGAGATTCTACGTTTTTTGGAATATCTTTATCAACTTCAAAACGCACCGTAAGATTTTTTTTCTCACCAGGCTTTAATACTTGGCTCCTAAAACAAAAGCATTCAGACTTTTTTAAATAAAGTGATGCGATTTGCGGAGTAACACTTGGTATTGCCTGCCCAACAATCTCCTCATTAATCATATTTTCAACTGTATAAGTTACTTCATAAAATTTACCTGGATTAACCTTTAAAAACTTTTGATCAGCTTTTAATTTCCAAGCTAAATTACCATTTATGTTTGAATCAAAGTGAATAGTAACAAATCGCTCAGTGTCTACAACTAATTTTGAAGCTTCTGCATTGTAAATACGACCAGTCTTTCCATTTAATCCTGTGACTTCACAGAAAACATCATACAGCGGCACTAGTGCATATCCAAAACCAAACATTAGCACTGTGAGCAGCGTTAAATAAACAGTTGTTCGCTTAATGCCGCTTATTTTAATCATTTCATATTACTTATAAGAAACCCTAGGTAAAAAGAAAGAGCAATTAACCCTAGAATCAATGCTAATCGTTTATTTCTTTTTTCAACTAATTCATTATTAGTTCGAAATGCTTTTTTAACCATCAATAGTCCATTAGAGCTTTTGTAACTTTTGGTGGCTTAGTAAATGAATGGTATGGGGGAGGTGAACTTAATGTCCACTCCAAACCACGAGCGCCTTCCCAAACTTGACCTGTAGCTTTTTTGCCACCTAAGACACATTTGATAACTATATAAATGAATAACAATTGAGAAATGCCGTATGCAAAACCACCAAGACTCGAAACCATATTAAAATCTGCAAATTGAACACTGTAATCTGGAATTCTTCTTGGCATACCGGCTAAACCTAAAAAATGTTGCGGAAAGAAAAGCACATTTGCAAAAATAGTCGAAAGCCAGAAATGTATCTTAGCTAATTTTTCGTCATACATATTACCAGTCCATTTAGGAAGCCAGTAATACACTGAGGCCATAAGAGCAAAAACTGCGCCAGTTAATAAGACGTAATGGAAGTGAGCCACAACAAAGTAAGTGTCATGGTATTGAAAGTCAACTGGCGTGATACCTAACATAAGGCCAGAGAACCCCCCGATTGTAAATAAAATTACAAATGCCAATGCAAATAGCATCGGGGCCTCAAAGGTCATAGCGCCTTTCCACATTGTGGCTACCCAATTAAATACTTTAACTCCTGTCGGAACCGCAATTAACATCGTTGCATACATGAAAAATAATTCGCCATTAATAGGAAGGCCAACTGTAAACATGTGATGAGCCCAAACAAAGAAAGAAAGAATTGCAATTGAGGCTGTTGCGTAAACCATGGATGCATAGCCAAAAAGTGGCTTACGAGCAAAAGTCGGAATAATTTGAGATACGATTCCGAAAGCTGGAAGAGCTAAAATATACACTTCTGGATGACCGAAGAACCAGAAAATATGCTGGAATAATACCGGGTCACCGCCGCCGGCAGCATTAAAAAAGCTTGTACCAAAATATTTATCTGTTAAGAGCATTGTCACGGCACCAGCTAAAACTGGCATAGAGGCAATAAGTAAAAACGCTGTAATCACCCAAGTCCAGACAAACAAAGGTAATCTCATTAATGTCATGCCTGGAGCTCTCATATTAAAGACTGTTGCAATGATATTAATTGCTCCCATAATAGATGAGATACCGAGGAAATGAACCGCAAATATTAAAAATGGGAATGCTTTTCCTGTTTGTAACACAAGTGGTGGGTACATGGTCCAGCCGCCTGCAGGGCCTCCGCCTTCTATAAACAAAGTGCCTAAAAGAAGTGCAAAAGCAAAGGGCATAATCCAAAAACTCATATTATTCATACGAGGAAGAGCCATGTCTGGAGCACCTATCATAATAGGTATCATCCAGTTAGCAAGTCCAACACCAGCCGGCATGACAGCTCCAAAAATCATTACTAGTGCATGCACAGTCACCATTGAATTATAAAATTGTGGGTCTACAAACTGAAGTCCTGGTTGAAATAACTCTGCACGAATAATCATCGCCATTGAGCCACCAATAAAGAACATGATCAATGAAAATACTAAGTACATCGTACCTATATCTTTATGGTTCGTTGAAAACAACCAACGTTTAATACCTGTGGGCTTATGATCGTGATGATCGTGACTGGCGTGTGCTATTGTGCTCATTCTTAAAATCTTCCTAAATTAAAAAATTTAAAATTATTTCTTTCTACTAGCTGCAACATCTTTAGGCTGAATAATATCGCCTGTTTTATTACCCCAAACATTTCTTTCATAAGTTACGACTGCAGCAATATCTGTATCCGACAATTGCTCTCCAAAAGCAGGCATATTATTTTTACCATAAATAACCTGACGAATATGCTCAGTAATGCGAGTTTTAACTGTTGCAATTGGACTTCCATCGAGCGCCGGGAACACCCCTTTAATACCTTGACCATTTGCTTGATGACATGCCAAGCAATTGGCCTTATAAACTGCCTCGCCTTTAGACTTTAACTCATCCATCGAAAGTTCTTTGTCACCACTATCTTTTTTAGATTTTAATGCAAGTTTTGTTTCTTGAACCCAAGCTAAGTATTCTTTTTCAGGAACGGCTTTCACTACAATCGGCATATATCCATGTCCCTTACCGCAAATTTCAGCGCATTGCCCGCGATAAATACCTTCTTTATTAATTACTGTCCAGTTATCATTAATAAATCCTGGAATAGCATCTCTTTTCCAACCTAAATCTGGAACCCACCATGCATGAATCACATCGCTCGCCGTTGTCATAATTCTAATTTTTTTACCAACAGGAAGGACAAGCGCTGTATCAGTATTTCGTAAATAATTATCAGCAGTCTTTGGATCAATACCTGAATTCCTCTGGCTAGCATCAACACTATCAGAGGCCAAGTTGCTGTATATAGTTATGTCCTCATCTATATAGTCGTATTTCCATTTCCACTGATAACCTGTTGCTTTGACAGTGATTTCAGATTTTGAAGTGTCATCCATCCTTGCAAGAAGTTTAGTTGCTGGTATTGCCAATGCAACAATAATTGCAAAAGGTATGAGAGTCCAAATTATCTCAACGGTTGTACTGTGCGAAAATTTTGCGGGTTTGACGCCTTTTGACTTTCGATGATGAAATATAGACCAAAACATCACACTAAAAACTAAAATACCAATGATAGTAACTACATACAAAGAAGTCATATGCATGTTATAAACATCCTGACTTATGGGGGTAACTCCTTGAGTCATATTTAAACCCCATGCAGCATGCAATAAATTGGGGCTTAATAAAAATAGTACCGAGAAGATAACTGAGAAGTTAGATAAAAATCTAGCCATACTTTTATTCAAATGCATTTAATATCCCTCTAACGTATAAAGTCAAATGTTCTATATTATTTACTGAAATTAATTTACTGAAATTAGATTTACTGAAATTATATGGCATTCATGTTATCAGTAGGATTTTTTAAAATCAATACGAAAAATTGTATTTATGAAAGTTTTTTAAATAATTCTAAACGTTCACTTTCGCATAAAAAATCTCCAACACGAGTATTTTTCCCCTGAGAACTTATTACAATATAACTAGGCCGATTAAAATATGTTGAAACAAGTCTAAATTTACTCCAGTCTCGATTAAACTCTTCCTTGATAATTTTTTTTCCTTGAACAGTTTTAATTTCAATTAAGCGGGAACTTATTCTTATAATTTGATAAAAAGTACTTTTGAGGCAAGTGAAATACAAAGCATATCCGAGCAAAAGAACCTCAATGCCATAAAAAGGAATCGCTAGATACAATCCAAGATAACAAAGTATTAAGGAAATTATGAGGATAAAAATAAAGAAAAAAAAGTATATTTTTTTAATAAGTCTCCATGGCATGGAGGGATTTGGGCGAAGAATAAACTCGCTTGAAGTGCCTTTATCAGACTTTTTGATTTGAATCATATTGCACTTGACGTACTCAAAAGAAAAAAATTCCAATAATTTTCTAATTTATGGTGCCGGGAGCGAGAATCGAACTCGCACGCTATTACTAGCGCGGGATTTTGAGTCCCGTGCGTCTACCAATTCCGCCATCCCGGCCTATTAAAGACTATAAACTTAACATTATAGTTAATATCGGCTTATAACTAATAAGTATATTAAAATTATTGGAATTTAAAACTTAATACAAAGACTATGTTTAATATCATTAAAAGTATCATATCTGCTTTTTTCGGCATACAAAATAATAGAAAATTTTCTCAAGATGATGCTTTTGTTGAAAAACATGGAATAAAATATTTTCTAATTATTGGTTTTGTAGTGGCTATTCTTTTGCTGTTAACGCTTGCAATTTTAGTTAATGTTATTTTAAATCATATTAAATAATTGCAATGTTCAGATCAATTAAAGATTTTATTTAAAATGTTAGTCTCATAAATAGATATGCTACTTGAAGAATTTGATTTTGATCTGCCCCAGCATCTTATTGCCCAAGCACCACTTCAAAAAAGGGATGCAAGTCGACTACTTGTTTTAAATAAAAATACGAAGTCATTCAGTGATAAAAATTTTACAGAATTTGTTGATCTATTAAATATCAATGATCTGCTAATTTTCAACGATACACGTGTGATTAAGGCTAGGTTATTTGGAAAAAAAATAACAGGTGGAAAAGTTGAAATCATGATTGAACGCATCTTGGATGAGCATCATGCACTTGCACACTTAAAAACATCAAAAAAAATATTTGATGCCACTATCTTTGAGATTAATAAAGACGTCTCAGTTAAAGTCTTAAGAAAAGAAAAGGATCTTTTTTATATTGAATTTATTTCAGATGAATCCATTTACGACATATTAGAAAAATATGGGCACATACCCTTGCCGTCCTACATTGAAAGAAATGCGGATAAATCAGATGAAAACAGATACCAAACCATCTATGCAAAGGAGTCGGGCGCCGTTGCAGCGCCAACAGCTGGGCTCCACTTTACGGATAAAATCTTTAAAAACTTAAATGATAAAAAAATTAGATATACTTTTCTAACTCTGCATGTTGGCGCTGGCACTTTTCAACCTGTCAGAGATAATGATATTGATCACCATCAAATGCATAGTGAATCTTTTAACGTGCCCGATAAAACTATTCAAATGATTCATGAAGCTAAGTCAAAAAATGGTAGGATTATTGCAATCGGCACCACCGTTTTAAGAGCGCTTGAAAGTAAATTTTCCGAGGAAACGATTCAATCCGGATTTAAAGAAACTTCTATCTTTATTAAACCGGGCTATAAATTTAAGATTGTAGATGCATTACTCACCAACTTCCATTTACCCAAAAGTACCCTATTTATTTTAGTCTCAGCTTTTAGCGGAACTGATACTATGAAGAAACTATATCAGCACGCTATTAAAAATGAATATCGCTTCTATAGCTATGGCGACGCTTCGTTTATTGAGCGATCTTAAATTAACAACCAGCCTTATTGAAGATAAATCTATGAAAATTATTATTACGCTATTTTTTTTAATTTTTAATTATTGTATTTATGCGGAAGTCATTCCTGAAGCACAATCCGAAATTAAAATTACACTTGCTAAAAAACCTACGACACGTCCCATGACAGTAGCTTTCATTCCGGGACAAAAAAAATATTACATCGCCGATGGCGGTTTAGCGCCCTTGGGCTCAGAAACTGAGGCACCTATCTCCAAATCACTTATTCATACCTATGACCAATCTGGAAAATACTTGTCCTCAACACAGGCAGGATTCGATAATCGCTCTATTTTTTACAATGAATTAACTTATCAACTAACAACCATCACTTACAACATTTCCAGTGAAGCTGGTTTTGCCCCTAATACCGGCATATTTTCTTTAGACCTTGATCCTCAAGGCAATTTAAAGGGCACATCAAAAGAAGTTTCTAACTTCAATCCCGCCTTTGGCGACTCAGCTACAATGCCTTCATTTGATTCTAAAACGAATCGTTACTTTGCTAAACAAAAAAGAAGTGACAAGGTCATCATTATTGACGCGAGTGAAGGCAACAAGTTAGGAGAAATTCATTTAGACCTAAAGTCAGCGAGCGTCGCATTTGATGATTTGAGTGATAATTTTATTGCTTCAACAGGTATTGATGGAGAAGAATTGGCCATTCTTGATGTCGACCATAAAGCGATATTAATCTTTAATGCCAAGGGGGGTTATGTTGGCAAATCTGCTTTACCAAAAGATATAAAATTAAGAGCGCAAAATCATTACAACGGCCTTGGCTATACAAATAATTTATTCTTTATATTTAACGAATCTGAAGGTGAATTCGGAACCTATTACGGATTTAAAATTTCTAGTAAGTCCAAATAAAAAACCCAAATAAAAAACGCACCCCTTGAGGTGCGTTTTTTAAGAGTCATGTAAAGCAATTATTTAATTGCAGCTGCAAGTCTTCCTGCTAAATTACCTGCAACTACGCCCAAGATACTTGAAACTAAAACAATAGCTACTGGATTAGATAAATCCATTGCAGCGATGCTAGCTGCATTTGGTGATAGCGTAAAAGCTGACGCAAAACCTAAAACATTTATTCCGACATTTGAGACTTGACTTGCTCTTCCTGAGACTAATACAAGAATAGCAGCAGCTAAACCAACACCTACTTCATCACTTGCACCAATCACTGGCAAATCAAATCCTCCAATAACTACTGCTACGGAAGCAATGATTGCACCAAAAGTCATACCGATAACTGTTTTTTGCATTGCATCTGACTTACCAGCAAGGCCTGAACAAGCCCATGCTATAAATCCCACTGGAATGCTAGTTGCAACAATACTACCAAGATAGTCGCCACTGAGAGCATTCCATACGGCTGCTAAAATACCAACACTAATTGCTACTGCTAATGATTTCGACATAATATCTCCTAAGTTAGTTGACTTTATATATACATCAAAGAGCTATAGTACTTGAGCACTTAGTTATCAATTGGCCCTAGTCTTCCAGGTCATCGATCGCTAACTACTTGCCGAATATTAACCCTTTTTTTTAATAAATACACCCCTTAATTGTAATTATTTTGTAATAAATACCTAACAAAAATAACTCAATTAAATCATGTACTTAAAAAAAATTAATATGATAATCAGGAAAATAATAAAGATTTAATTTCTGTAGCTATTTGATTTTCATCAATTAACTTAGATTCTTGATCCAATCGACCTTGGAACTCAACTTTACCCTCTTTTAAATTGCGATCTCCAATGACGATTCTATAAGGAATACCTATTAACTCCATCTCAGCAAACATAATACCTGGACGCTCACCCCGATCATCAAGCAAGACATCGACACCCATTGCTTTAAGCGCATCATAAATTTTATGTGCCGCAGCTTTAACCTCAGCACTTTTGTCATAACCTATGGGTGCAATCGCCACTTCAAAAGGCGCAATGTTAATCGGAAAAATAATACCTTTATCATCGTGCGACTGCTCAATAGCGGCTGCTACAATGCGCGACACACCGATGCCATAACATCCCATTTCTAGAATTTGACTCTGACCATTTTCATCTAAGTATTCTGCTTTCATTGCCTTAGAGTACTTATTGCCCAATTGGAAAATATGACCCACTTCAATGCCCCTACATATCTGAAGAATGCCTTGCTTGTCTGGACTCATGTCACCCTCGACCACTTTTCTTAAATCTGCAAAAAGTATCGGTTCTGGGAGGTCACGCACAAAATTCACACCTTTTAAGTGAAGTTTGGGTTCATTTGCACCACAAATAAAATCAGACAGAATGCTGACGGGCTTATCTGCAAGAATTTTTATGGAAGATTTAACTCCGACGGGCCCAATAAATCCTGGGGGGCATTTTAGATGCTCTTTTACTTCTTCGTCCGTTGCAAAACGGAAATTCTCAAAGCCTTGTAACTTGGATAATTTCACTTCGTTAAGCTCATGGTCCCCTCGAAGAAGGACTAAGAAAAATTCATTTGCTTCATTGGTTTGATTGATAAGGGCTATAGTTTTAACTGTCTTTTGAATGCGGGCGCCAATCAAATTAGCCACATCTTCACAAGTCGTCTGTTTTGGTGTGTCAAATTTAACCATCAGCTCTTTTGGATCTAGTCTTTTGTCATCCTGAAGAATCGCTTCTGCTAATTCAATATTAGCAGCGTAGTCAGACACTGAGCTATATGCAATCGCATCCTCGCCAGAATCAGCTAAAACATGAAACTCATGCGACCCATCCCCTCCGATAGCCCCGGTATCTGCTTTCACTGCCCTAAACTGAAGACCTATCTTATTAAAAATATTGGTATAGGCCTGATACATTTTTTCATATGTTTCTTGTAATGAAGCTCTTGATGCATGGAAAGAATAAGCATCCTTCATTAAGAACTCGCGAGCACGCATCACACCAAAACGAGGTCTAATCTCATCCCTAAATTTCATCTGTATCTGATAAAAGTTAATGGGTAACTGCTTGTAACTATTAATTTCTTTCCTTGCAATATCCGTGATGACTTCTTCGTGCGTCGGACCAAAACAGAAATTTCGATCATGGCGATCTTTGATCTTTAACATCTGTGGTCCGAAGAGAGCCCATCGACCGGTCTCTTCCCATAGCTCAGCTGGTTGTATAGCTGGCATTAATAACTCTACCGCGCCAGCTTGATTCATTTCATTTCTCACAATCGCTTCAATTTTTCTTAAAACTTTTAAGCCAAGCGGCATCCAAGAATAAAGGCCTGAACCTAGGCGCTTAATAAAGCCTGCGCGAATCATAAGCTTATGACTAATAAGCTCTGCTTCTGAAGGCGCCTCCTTCAAGGTTGAGATGTAAAATTTTGATGCGAGCATTTATATTCTTTCTTAATTTAAAAAGCTTTCATTAAATCTAAAATGTTTTCCCAAACTAATTTCTTATCTTTTGGGTTTTTAAGCAAATGATTTATATTAAGCATATGCTTAATGTTCATAGAGACATTATTCATCAAATCAATTGTTTTGTATTCCTCAAAAAACTGATTATCGAATCCAAAAGCTAATACATGCATTGGGGTAGTATTTAAAAATAAGCCACCAATCTGATCTTTGGTAAGCTTTAATAAATGATTTTTCTGGAATGTATGTTCGCCTATCGACGTTGAAATAAATTTTGCAATGTTTAAAAATAATTCTTGGGCAGCCTCTTCAGTTCCTAGCAAAAATTTTCGGCTCAAAAGTAATAAAGATCCTTCTGCATAATCTATTTTGAATCCAAAAAATAAATCAACCTCTATAGAATTTGTATCTTGCTTTGGAAAAAGCTCATTGTTAGGCCTGTCTTTTAATTTCCAAAGAGGAAATAATTCAAGCTCTTTTAAGATTCTTTTTTTGTAATCAGCGTCCATCAAATCACAAGCCCCATTAATAGAGCGTCTTCCCGCCCCTCTTTAGCACGATAATAATCTTTTCTAATACTCATTTCATTAAATCCATGTTTGTCATACAAATGAATAGCGGTTTGATTAGAGGCTCTAACTTCAAGATAAATTGTTTTTGCGTGAGCTAAATTTGCCTGATGTATGACTTCCTTAAGCAAATGGGATCCATAGCCTTTTTTTTGCATACTTTTTTTTATACTTATATTAAGAAGATGGCATTCATCTAACACAAACATCATGACGGTGTAACCGATAATTTCTTCATTAAGCTTCATCATTAAACATGTGTGATTTGATTTTATCGAATCTAAAAAGTTACCTTGTGTCCAAGGATAAGCGTGAACTTCATTTTCAATCAATCCGATCGCGCTTAAATCATTCTCTTTAAATTCAATAAATTGCATTCAATGCTTTTCGCTCTTCGGTAGTAAACGCCACTTTATTTCTTAAGTAAACAGGCTCAGCATGAATCAACTCAAATACTTTATTTTTAATAAAAGGTATTGCCAATCTTGAAATAGATTCGACCACCTCATAGGGCCCGTCTACGAGATCATTTATTTGTTGGTCAAAATGATCTTTCATTTCTTTCTTGTATGTTTCGATTGCATTACCAATCAAAGTCCAGCCGGATTCTTTAAGTTGAGGTAATTCATCTGGCTTATAAACCCCTTCAATGATTGGCTTTGAAAATATTTTGCTCTCCTTTGTATAAGCACTTAAATATATTTCACCCATTCTGGCATCAATGGCACTTATTACTTTATTTTTACCCGAACTCTCGGCGAGCGCTAAAAGATTGTTCACGCCAATAACTGGAATTGAAGCGCCATAACCTAGTCCGTATGCGATACCACACGCGATTCTTATGCCTGTAAATGATCCTGGCCCTCTACCAAATGCAATAGCATCAAGGTCTTTTGTCGTTAATTGATGTCCTTCTAATAATTTTTTTATTTCAGGTAAGACTATTTCTGAATGAGTCTGTCCAGCATTGATATTGATCGAATAGAAGTCTTCATCAATCTTTAAACCTAAAGACATATATTCAGAAGAGGTATCTAAGGACAAAATTTTCATAAATTAAATTTTTTCTAGAAATTGGATGACTTCTAGATCATCTCGCGTTCGAGCGAAAGGGGGCAAACTCTGCCACATTTTTTTTCCATAAGCTTTATCAATAATTCTTGTATCGCATATCACAAGAGCTCCTTTATCACACTCGTCACGTATTAATCGACCAGCGCCCTGTTTTAAAGTAATGACTGCATTAGGTAATTGATATTCCATAAAAGCATTCTTGCCACTTTGATTAATTTTATCAATTCTTGCAGCCAAGACAGGGTCCTCTGGGGAAAAAAATGGTAATTTATCTATTACCACCAATGACAAAGCGTCACCCTTCACATCTACACCCTCCCAAAAACTTAACGAGCCGATAAGAATAGCGTGACCGTGTTCTCTAAATTTATTTAAAAGATGATTTCTTGAACCATCGCCTTGAAGATAGATTGGATAATCTAATTGATCTGTTTCAATCTTATCTTGAAGGAGTGTAAATATTTCTCGCATAGATTTTAATGTCGTACATAAAATAAATGCTCTGCCTTTGCTTGCTTTAATAAAAGGATAGATCTGATTCACAACCGCAAAGTTGAAATTCTCATGATTGGCATCCGGCATTGTTTTGGGAACGAAGAGTAAAGCTTTTTCAGCGTAATTAAATGGGCTCTCTTTAGAAACCGAATCTGCATCTATCAGGCCGAGTTGGTTTTTGAAATGATCAAAATTATTTTTTACAGCGAGTGTTGCTGATGTAAAGACCCATGAAGTTGATTCATTATTAATATGTCTTGCAAACATATCAGCAATAGATAACGGCGTATTGTTCAACTGCAGGGACTGCGAATAAATTTCGATCCATTTAATTGAATTGTTATCTTTATCCTCAAGCCAATCATCAAAACTCTTAAGTATTTCATTCGCGCTATCAAAATACTTTTCAATCTCCGAATCCCGGTCTTTATGAAGAGTTAATAATTCAATTATTTTTTTGAGTTTTTCAACCAGATTTAGATAGCTGGATTCGAATTGACTAAAAGAGGAAATCTTTTGATAGGGATATCGATTAGATTCTCTTGGAAATACAAGTCTAAAATTTTTATTTGCTTTTTCTAAGTCATTTAAAATAGGTTCAAAATCTGAAACATCTTTCATATGTTTTAAATAAATCTGAAAACCATCTTGAACTATCTCGCTAATCTTACTTGTTGAAATATTTTTCCCAAAAAAAATAGAAGCAATATCAGGTATCTGATGTGCTTCATCAAAAATAACTGTTGTGGCTTTTGGAAGAAGTTCAGATATACCTTCCTCCTTCATATTAAGATCGGCAAAGAATAAATGGTGATTGACAATGGTAACATCCGCAGCCAATGCTTTTTTTCGAGCGCTCATGACAAAACACTCTTTATAAAAACTACACTCCTGACCCAAACAATTTTCTTTAGTAGAGGTTACTTGCGGCCATATAGATGAGCTTTCTGGAATAGTATCTAATTCAGCTCTGTCACCATCAATACTATGCTTTGCATGTTGGTTTACGAGATGTAAATGGGTGACATCTTCTTTGGTCATAAAAGCACCTTCAATCATGGCGTTTTCTAATCGCAAATGGCATAAATAATTTGATCTACCTTTGAGCATAGCTAAACTCACTGGGACCTTTAATGCGTCCCTAATCATAGGAATATCTTTAGTAAATAATTGATCCTGTAAATTTTTAGTTGCTGTAGAAATAATAATTTTGCCGCCAGAAAGAAATGCCGGGACAAGATACGCAAAAGTTTTACCAATGCCTGTTCCCGCTTCGACAATTAATTTTTTTTTATGTGTAATCGCTTTGTCAATTAAGATCGAGATATCGATCTGCTCTTGTCTCACTCGATAGCCATCAATGTTATGAGAAAGATCGCCTTTTTCGCTAAAAAATTCTTTGATAAATATTTCATTCATAATCATATGATTATCTCATGCAGATGAAACTCCGATTTCACAAACCCTCTATAAATGATAAAATCTCAGAAATTTACTCATTTTCAAACTATGAATTTCAAAGCTTTACTCATCTTTGTAGCGATCGCATTTTCTAGCCCGTCTTGGGCGGAAACTGATTCATTGAATTTAGATGCTTCAGACACAGCTTCACAATTGGAAGTATCGCCGTCAGCTGATCAGCAATGGAAAAGCGATATTGCCCTCATTATTGATAAAGCTTATGAGCTCACTGGTATTAAATATAAATTAGGGGGCTCAAGGCCAGAAACCGGTTTTGATTGCAGTCAATTTGTAAAATATGTCTTTGAGCAGGCTTTAAATCTTAGCCTTCCTCCAAGCGCCAGATCCCTCAGTAAGATGGGTGAAACAATTAAATTTGAAGACTTGCAACCAGGTGATCTTGTATTCTTTAATACACGAAAATCTAGGTTCTCTCATGTCGGTATCTATGTAGGAAATAATGAATTTATTCATGCGCCACGAACAGGCAAAACTATTCGTGTTGAAAGCCTTACAAAAAACTACTGGCTTAAAAGATTTAATGGCGCAACAAGAGTTGACCCAGAAGAAACGCTTTAAAGCTCGCTATGTCCGAGATTTTTCTTTGGGTTAATGTTGTCCCTTATCAACTTTTTAATATCCTTGATATCAAGAAATCCTCCAAAATCTGATCTGGAATAGATCTTTTCTTTATCTAAGAAAATGTCAAAAATACCGCCCGATTTAGGGGTTAAGGTAACAGATAAAATTTCATCCTGAAAAGTCGTCAGTATTTCCTGCATCATCCATGAAGCTCGGGGAAGCCAGCCACATTGCGTACAAAATTGAATTTCGATTTGATGTGTTTTAGATTTAGTTCCCATAGTTCAAAGTTATTCTTAAAATATATTTATTAAAGGCTATTGATATAAGCCAAACAAAAAGACAGAATGCTTTATTATTAATTAATTAATGCTTAATAGCTTATTACGAAAGTCATTCATGCGCTCAAAATTCGAAAAATTTACCCTCATAGCCTGTGGCGCTATGATCGGTGTTCTGATCAGTTTGAATTTACCCGTCTTTGCGGATAAAGCTGAAAAAAACAATCTCCCCATTGATGAACTTAGAACTTTTGCCGAAGTTTTTGGCAAGATTAAATCTGATTACGTAGAGCCAGTAGAAGACAAAAAGCTTATCAACGAAGCACTTAATGGCATGCTTACCGGCCTTGATCCTCATTCTTCTTTTTTAAATACCGAAGACTTTAAAGATTTAAATCAAGCAACCCAAGGTGAGTTTGGTGGTCTTGGAATTGAAGTTGGTATGGAAGATGGTTTTGTAAAAGTTATCTCGCCTATCGAAGATAGTCCAGCTTACAAAGCAGGATTAAAGAGTGGTGACCTCATTATGAAATTAGATGAAACGTCTACAAAAGGTTTAACACTGAATGACTCGGTTAAAAAAATGCGTGGCAAACCAGGTAGTAGTATTGTTCTTACCGTATTAAGAAAAGGTGAAACCAAACCCTTAATTTTTAATTTAGTGCGCGCCGTCATCAAGTCACAAAGCGTTAAGGGAAAGCTTGCTGAACCGAATTATGCATACGTTCGCGTCGCTCAATTCCAAGAGCATACAGGTGAAGATTTAGCGAAGCTCCTAAAAAATCTTCGTCAACAAAATAAAGTTCCTTTAAAAGGTATATTGCTTGATCTTAGAAATAATCCAGGTGGTTTATTAAATGCTGCGGTTGGCGTCTCTGCTGCTTTCTTGCCTAAGGGTGATTTGGTTGTTTATACAGAAGGTCGTGCGCAAGATTCAAAAATGCATCTTACTGCAACCCCTGAGAATTATCTTAAAGGTAGCGGCAAAGATGATTACCTTAAAGACTTTCCGGAAGATATTAGATCAACGCCTATGGCAGTTTTAGTGAATAACGGATCTGCATCTGCATCTGAAATTGTGGCAGGCGCTCTCCAAGATCACAAGAGAGCCTTGATTGTCGGCATGCAAAGTTTTGGTAAAGGGTCTGTACAAAGTATTCTGCCTATGAATAACGGCACTGCAATTAAGATGACAACAGCAAGATACTTCACCCCTAAAGGAAGATCAATTCAGGCTAAAGGTATTGTGCCTGACATCATCGTTGATGATGGAAGTGATCCTTCATTTATGACTAAAGAAGCGGATCTCACAAATCATCTTTCAAATCCAAAAGATGCTGATGCAAACGTCGCTCCCAAAGATAAAGATAGTAAGCCTATAACTTCTCCAGTCAAAAAATCTGAAGAGGATAAAAAGAAGACCTCTGATGCTCCCTCAGGCCCTATTGAGCCAGGAAGTAAAGCGGATAAGCAATTCCAAGAAGCAATGAATATTCTCAAAGGCCTTCAGATTATTCAAAATAAATGATTGATGATCTTATCGTTGAGTTTGATAAGGGCCTGAAGGTTTTATTTACTAAACCTAAAGGCTCAAGACCGAGACCTGACCTTCACATTAAAGAAACTGAATTAACCCCGGACGAAAAAAAACGTACGATCGAATTGATGCGCGTTAATCATGCAGGTGAAGTTTGCGCTCAAGCTTTATATAGCGGACAACTTCTTTTCAATTCACATGGTGAAGGTGCCGAGTCTTTAAAGAAAGCATCCAAAGAAGAAATCGATCACCTTGATTGGTGTAATTCTAGAATCCACGAATTAGGAGGCAAAACAAGCCTTCTCAATCCTTTATGGTATACAGGCTCTTTTTTAATAGGCTCTTTAGCAAGCGCCTTAGGTGAAAAATATAACTTAGGATTCTTAGCTGAAACAGAACGACAAGTAGCTCAACATTTAACAGGTCATTTAAAGAAAATTTCTAAAAAAGATCTTAAGACGAATAAAATACTAGAAGTTATGGCGGATGACGAAGAACAACATGCAATCAAGGCAAAAGAACTAGGTGGCGCTGAATTGCCCCGTCAGGTCAAAAAAGCTATGTCATTAACATCAAAAATGATGACAACACTTTCGGCAAAAATTTAATCGATGCAGAAATTTAATGACATTTTATTAACGCTCGACAAATCAGATCACATTGATCGTATCGAAATTTATAAAAATAATGTTTTGATAGGTGCTATCGAAAATAAACCAGGAAGCCAAGGCTCCGTAAAAGTCTATCAACATCTCTGGAAAATTTTTGGCGCTATTACCCTTGATGCAGCAATTGAAGGTCTTGATTTATATTCAGAACATACTGTAGATGCTCAAAAAAATCCTGGCAAACATCCAAATATTGATCGTCTTCTTACCGTTATGGAAAATGAAGAGCCACTTGATTTAAAAATCATTAAAAATTAATTGAGCAGTTAGATGTCTTCTTTAATTTCGAAATCGTGTGTAATTTGCACCGACTTAGACAGCATAATGGATGCTGAACAATATTTTTCAGCTGATAATTTAATTGCGCGCTCAACTTGATCTTTATCCAAGCCCTTACCTTTTAGAACAAAATGAATGTGAATCTTAGTAAAAACTTTAGGTATTGTCTCAGCCCTTTCAGCTTCAATTTCAGCATAACAATCACTAATAGCTTGTCTTGATTTCTTAAGGATCGTGACCACATCAAATGATGTGCATCCACCCATGCCGATAAGCAACATCTCCATAGGGCGCATCCCCAGTTTTCTACCGCCCAATTCTTCGGGACCATCAAGAATCACTGAATGATTAGACTCAGACTCGCCTATGAAACATACATTTTCAATCCATTTGACTCTAGCTTTCATTACTTAACTCCGAGTAACTCAACATCAAAAATTAAAGTAGCATTCGGGGGAATAACACCACCAGCGCCGCGCGAGCCATAGCCCATATCTGGAGGAATGATGAGCGTTCTTTTGCCATGAATTTTCATGCCATCCACACCATCATCCCAACCTCGAATCACTTGACCACCCCCTAAATTAAATACGAAAGGGTCATTGCGATCTAGTGAGCTATCAAATTTTTTTCCCTTGCCATCTTTCTGATTTGGGTCATATAACCAACCTGAGTAATGCACTGTCACAGCAAGGCCTTTTTCGGCTTGTCGCCCATTGCCTAAAACAGTATCTTTAATAACTAATGTAGTAATATTTTTTTCCAATTTAATTTCCTTTTGTGAGATTTGTGACTCAGCAGACGCTAAGTCAATATTAAATAAAATAACACTAAAAACTAAAATAAATTTAAACACGTTCGTATGTCGCATATTAACATTCCCTTAAGTTTAGTTAAGATAGGTCCATTCAATGAGATCATCTTGTATTTTAGATGATTCATTTGCTTTAGGATCATTCGCCATAAATACAAAAACTTTTACATCGTTATTTTTATCAAAAATATATCCTGCGATAGCACTAACACTTTGGATGCTACCGGTTTTTAAATAAGCACGCTTTGCGACTGATAATTTTTTTCCTCTATTTTTCAAAGTACCATCAATACCTATATTTGGAAGCGATGATATAAATTCAGGCATATAAACGTTACTGTATGCTTTTTCTAATAAGAAACCTAAATCTCCTGCATTTATTTTTGCATTTCTTGAAAGCCCTGCGCCATTATCCATTTCAAGAGAGTCCAGTTTCAATTTTTCTTTCATTAAAGACTCTTTCGTAAACCTTCCGGCCTCATTTTCAGTGATTGGATTACCATTATTTTCTGCGAGTATGGTGAGCAATAAATTTCTGGCACTCAGATTTTGGCTATATTTATTTATATCTCTCACAACAAGACTTAAAGGCTTTGATTGATGCTCATAGATCTTATGTGTGTCAGTAAAATTTTGATATGTATTTTTAAACTCGCCCTCAATAACTCCTCCATGTATCTTCCAAATTTTTTCAAATAGATCTTTAGATAATCGATTACCGCTTAATATTGATAAATTGATATCCTTACTTTCGCATGCTTTATCGAAGCTACCATTAAATCTAATTTCTGATAAATTAGATTTTGTTTCTACCTCGTAACCAAGAGTATCCTTCCATTCTTTGCAGTCCTGGTCTGTAAGTTTTAAATGGTTAATGACTTTTAATGTTGGAATTTCAGGAAAGGTTTGTATATTAATTTTTTCATTACTTATCGAAAAATTAAAATTGATTGTATTTTCGTTAACTACAAAAGATTTTGGATTTACGTTATAAGCACGATATTTTTTATCGTCAATAAGTTCTTGATTTTTTAGTTCGCCAAAAAAGCTTTCATCAAAAATAATATTACCGTGAATATACTTAATGTCTTTTTGTTGAACTTTTTCAATAATTTCATAAAAATCTGCATAAGTAAGAGTAGGATCGCCATAACCTTTAATAATGAGATCGCCGTATAGATGTTTATTTTTTATATTGCCTTTATAAAGCACTTCCGTCTTCCATTGATACTGAGGGCCTAAAAGCTGAAGCCCGGCGTATGTCGAAACTAACTTCATCACCGAGGCTGGATTGAATGCCTTTTGTTCGTTATAACTAAAAATTTTTTCTCGTTTAGAGATATTTTTAATGTAAAGCGAGTAATTACCTTTTGAAAGTTCTGAGCGATTCAATATTTTATTGATTGCATCAATATCCGAATCTGCAAATACCGGATTTATCCATAAGAGAAATATAAGAAATAGTATTCGCATATTTATATGGATGACTGAATAACTTCAAGAGTAGTATCAATCATAAAATTTATTTCATCATGATTGATAACATAAGGTGGCATGAAATAAATAGTATGGCCTATCGGCCTTATTAAAAGACCACGATTAATGGCTTTTGAACTTATTTTTTTAATTATCTTTTTTGTAGCTCCATCAAGATCAAATGCCCATATCATTCCTATATTTCTTAAATTAGAAATTGGCAATATTGATAGAGACTTCATGCGCTCTGAAATATAAGCTGAGGTTTTACTATTTTGATTAATCACATCATGATTTTCAAAATAATTTATTGTGCCTAACGCAGCACTGCATGCGAGTGGATTTCCAGTGTAGCTATGCGAGTGTAGAAAGCCTTTTTCTATCTTATCCTCGTAAAAAGCCATATAAACGTTATCGGTGGTTAGCACGGCTGACAAGGGAAGGAAGCCGCCGGTTAATCCTTTTGAAAGACAAATAAAATCAGGCTTTATATTAGCATGTTCAAATGCAAACATCTTTCCCGTTCTTCCGAACCCCACTGCAATCTCATCATCAATCAGATGAATATGATATTGCGTACAAAGATCTCTAGCTTTTGCTAAATAAATGGAGTGGTACATTCCCATCCCAGTTGCACATTGCACAAGGGGCTCCAATATAAAAGCGGCTATATATTGATGATTATCTTGAAAATATCTTTCCAAGTCTTGAATACATCTTAATGCGAAGGATTCTGCTGTTTCTCCTTTATCTGCATATCGCCAATCCGGCGTTTTGATAGGATTATTTTTTTTTATTAATGAAGCATAGTTTTTACGAAAAAGTTTAATATCTGTCACAGACAAGGCGCCGAGCGTTTCACCATGGTAGCTATTCTGTAAATAAATTATTTTATTCTTCTTTGGTTGACCTTTATTCTTCCAATAATGCACACTCATCTTAATAGCAATTTCAATCGCATTAGACCCGTCGCTACCGTAAAAAGCATGGCCTAGATTTGTGAGATGACTTAATTTTTCAGAAAGTTTTATGGCTGGTTCATGAGTTAAACCTGCGAGCATGACGTGCTCAACAAGGTCGAGTTGGTCTGTAATATATTTTTTAATTTCGCTTTGATTGTGGCCGAATAAATTGACCCACCAAGAGCTAGTTGCATCTAAATATTTTTTATCATCATAGTCAAATAGCCAAACACCTTCTCCGCGCTTAATAGGGATAATAGATTGACTCTGTTGAATTTTCATTTGTGTACATGGGTTCCACAAACTTTTTAAGCTTCTATCGATGAAATTTTGATTCCTCATATGTCAAGGCGCTGGGTTCATGTGGGTGAGATGAATGATTTCAATTTCACCTAACAACTCTTTAGAGAGACTTATGTTATACGCTTCAATGTTTTCTTTCAGTTGATCAAGCGATGTGGCGCCTATGATGGTTGATGTAACAAACCACTGATGATAAGCAAAAGCTAAGGCCATCTCAGTTAAGGTCATGCCATGTTTCAGTGCTAATGCTTCATATGCTTTAACAGCAGGAAATACGTTAGGCTTATCATATCTTTGAGCAAACCCTTTAAATAGAGTCACGCGACCTCTTGCATCAATATCGTTTAAATACTTTCCGGTGAGATGTCCGAACGCCAAGGGTGAATAGGTTAGGAAGCCAATCTTTTCTCGATATAAAATTTCTGTCATACCAAACTCCAACCCTCTATTGATGAGGTTGTAACAATTCTGAATGGAAGCTATGAGAGGTAATTTCTTTTCTTTTGCAATACGAATAAATTCCATCGCACCCCAAGATTGCTCATTAGATATGCCGATATATTTAATCTTACCTTCTTGCACAAGTCTATTTAATGCTTCTAGTTGTTCATGAATGGGCACCCACTCTTTTAATTTTGAGCCTTCCATTTCGGCACTAGGATCAAATTTATACTGACCAAACATTGGCACATTTCTTTCAGGCCAATGGAGTTGATATAAATCGATATAATCTGTTTGAAGTCTTTTTAAAGAGCCCTCCACTGCCTCACGTAAATTTTTTTCATCGAAAGCTTTAGGTCCGTTGCGAATCCAATTGAGCGCTCTTCTTGGACCTGCAGCTTTAGTTGCTAAAACAATATCTTCCCTTTTTTGTTTTTTTAACCAATGACCTACGATTGTTTCGGTTGCCGTAAAAGTATTTTCTTTAGGAGGAACGGGATACATTTCAGCCGTATCAATAAAATTAATACCATGTGATACCGCCCAATCAAGTTGTAAAAATGCCTCGGACTCCGTGTTTTGTTCGCCAAAGGTCATGGTGCCCAAGGTAATCGGTGAAATAAGCAAATCCGACTGTCCTAGCTTTCGATAATTTTTCTTTTCTATGTAATAGCTCATATAAAAATAATGTTTAAATTCAGATATTTAACGAAATAACACTTGAAATTTTAGACTTTCGTCCCTATTATTAGCACTCTATGACATTGAGTGCTAATCACTCATGTTTTCGATTTTGATTAATTTTCAAAGAATACACTATTAGGAGAATATGAAATGAAAATTCGCCCTTTACATGACCGCGTAATTGTAAAGCGTCTTGAAGAAGAACGTACAACAGCATCAGGCATTGTTATCCCTGACAGCGCAACAGAAAAACCAGACCAAGGCACAGTTCAAGCCGTAGGTAATGGAAAAATTCTCGAAGATGGCAGTGTTAAAAAACTAGACGTCAAAGTAGGCGACAAAGTTTTATTTGGAAAATACGCTGGCCAAGCCGTTAAAGTTGACGGTGAAGAGTTACTTGTGATGCGTGAAGAAGACATCATGGGCATTGTTGAATAAAGCCTTAAACATTCATTCATAAATATTTTGGAGAAATAAAAATGGCAGCAAAAGACGTAAGATTTGGTGACGACGTTCGCCAAAAGATGATTACCGGTGTAAATATTTTAGCGAACGCAGTGAAAGTTACACTTGGCCCTAAAGGAAGAAATGTTGTTTTAGAGCGTTCATTCGGCGCACCTACAATTACTAAAGATGGTGTATCAGTCGCAAAAGAAATCGAACTTAAAGATAAGTTTGAAAATATGGGCGCGCAAATGGTTAAAGAAGTTGCATCTAAAACCTCTGATATTGCAGGTGACGGAACAACCACTGCAACTGTATTAGCCCAAGCTATTATTCGCGAAGGTATGAAATCAGTCGCAGCGGGTATGAACCCTATGGATCTTAAAAGAGGTATCGACAAAGCTGTTGAAGGCGGCGTTGCTGAACTTAAAAAATTAAGTAAACCATGTACAACAAGCAAGGAAATTGCTCAAGTAGGCTCCATCTCTGCCAACTCTGATCACTCGATTGGACAAATCATTGCAGACGCAATGGACAAGGTAGGCAAAGAAGGTGTGATCACTGTAGAAGATGGATCAGGCTTAACAAATGAGCTTGACGTTGTAGAAGGTATGCAATTCGATCGTGGATATCTTTCACCTTACTTTATTAATAATGCAGATCGTCAAATTGCATTATTAGAAAATCCATATGTTTTATTGCATGACAAAAAAATCTCTAACATTAGAGATCTTCTTCCAGCTCTTGAGCAAGTAGCTAAATCAAGCCGCCCTCTCCTTATTATCGCTGAAGATATCGAAGGAGAAGCGCTTGCAACTTTAGTGGTCAATAACATTCGCGGCATCTTAAAAACTGTTGCAGTTAAAGCCCCTGGTTTTGGTGATAGAAGAAAAGCAATGCTTGAAGATATTGCAATTCTTACCGGTGGCACAGTAATTTCGGATGAAGTAGGTCTGAAATTAGAAACAATTAAGATTGAAGATTTAGGTCAAGCAAAAAGAATTGAAGTGGGCAAAGAAAATACCATCATCATCGATGGCACGGGTGACGAAAAAAATATTAAGTCACGTATTGCCCAAATCAAAACACAAATCGAAGAAGCGACAAGTGATTACGACAAAGAAAAACTTCAAGAACGTGTTGCAAAACTCGCAGGTGGGGTTGCTGTAATTAAAGTAGGTGCAACGACTGAAATTGAAATGAAAGAAAAGAAAGCGCGTGTTGAAGATGCTCTTCATGCAACAAGAGCAGCTGTTGAAGAAGGTATCGTAGCTGGTGGTGGCGTTGCTTTAATTAGAGCTCGTGATGCGATTGCTAAAGTCAAAGGTGAAAATGCAGACCAAGAAGCAGGTATTCGAATCGTACTTCGTGCTGTTGAAGAGCCTTTAAGACAAATCGTTGCAAATGCTGGCGTAGAACCATCAGTAGTAGTTAACAACGTAGTGGCTGGTAAAGGTAACTATGGTTTTAACGCTGCAAATGAAACTTATGGCGATATGGTTGAGATGGGTGTTTTAGATCCAACTAAAGTTACTCGCTCTGCATTACAACATGCAGCATCTATCGCAGGTCTCATGTTAACAACTGACTGTATGGTAGCTGAACTACCTAAAGATGACGCTCCAGCAATGGGCGGAGGCGATATGGGTGGCATGGGTGGCATGGGTGGCATGGGTGGCATGATGTAACTCATAAGCATCAATAAGAAAAGGCCTCGTAGGAGGTCTTTTTTTTAATCTTTTTTTTATCTTCCAATAATTTAGGATAGCATTACACCTCATGAATGCATCTCTACCCAATCAAAATCAATTCATAGATCTAAATGAGAAACAAATTGAAGCTGTCACGCTTCAAAATGAATCTGCACTCATTTTAGCTGGTGCGGGAAGTGGCAAAACCAAAGTACTAACTTCCAGAATTTCATGGCTCATCCAAACGAATGTGGTGAGTCCCTTTGGACTTATTGCTGTGACATTTACCAATAAAGCTGCAAAAGAAATGCTACAAAGAATCACCATGCAGCTTCCCATTAATACACGAGGTATGTGGGTAGGTACATTCCATGGTTTATGCAATCGATTTCTTAAAACACACGCAAGAGATGCAGATTTGCCTGATACATTTCAGATTCTAGATAGCCAGGACCAGTTATCACTCATCAAGAGAACTATGAAAACCATGAATGTTGATGATGAAACTTATGCGCCAAAACAAGTGCAACACTATATTAATGGATGTAAAGATGAAGGACTGAGAGCTGCTCATGTAGATACTTATGATACGCATTCAAAAAAATTAAATGAAATATATCTTGAATATGAAAAGCAATGTCAGAAAGAAGGCTTGGTTGATTTTGGTGAATTACTTTTAAGATGCTATGAGCTTTTTGAAAAAAATGTGGCGATACGTCAGCATTATCAAGATCGATTTAAACATATTCTGATTGATGAATTTCAAGACACAAGCGAGCTTCAATATAAGTGGTTAAAACTTCTTGCGGGCAATAGCAGTTTTGTATTTGCCGTAGGAGATGATGATCAATCTATTTATAGTTTTAGAGGTGCAAGAGTTGGAAACATGAAAGATATGGAAAGAGATTTTCATGTCAAACAAATTATTAAGCTCGAACAAAACTACAGGTCCAAAAGTAATATCCTCAATACAGCAAATGCCATCATTGATCACAATAAAAATCGATTAGGCAAGAACTTATGGACATCAGCCGGAGAAGGCGACCCTATTAGAATCTATACTGGCCATACTGATATTGATGAAGCTAAATTTATAGTAGATGAAATTAAAATGCTTCATAGAGAAGGCATCTCTCTTAATCATATTGCTATTCTTTATAGAAGCAATGCTCAGTCTCGTGTTCTCGAGCATAATATTTTTTCATCTAACCTACCTTATCGCGTCTATGGTGGTTTACGTTTCTTCGAACGTGCCGAAATTAAACATGCCATCGCTTATCTAAGACTTATTGCAAATAAAAATGATGACAGTGCATTTTTGAGAATTGTAAATTTTCCAACGCGTGGCATTGGAAGTCGATCATTAGAAAGCCTTCAAGATATTTCTAGGCGTGATGGTTGTAGTTTATGGCATGCCGCACAGAAAACATCAAATCAAGCGTCTGCAATTAAAAAAGGTCTGCCTTATTTTATCTATCTCATAAAACATATTGAAAATGGTTTTGAAGGGCTTACTCTTCCTCAAATGATTGATCTTATTATCAATGAATCAGGACTTAAAGATCACTATACCAATGAAAAAGATGGTCTGGACAGAGTATCTAACTTAAATGAATTAGTTTCTGCTGCCGCAACCTTTCTAAATAATGACAATAATGAATCTTCAAACCCACTTGGAGATTTTTTAAATTATTCTTCTTTAGAAAGTGGTGATATGCAAGCCAGTGAAGGTGCAGATGCTATCCAGCTCATGACGATTCACTCATCTAAAGGCTTGGAATTTGACGTAGTATTTATTTCTGGTCTTGAAGAAGGCTTATGTCCTCATGAGCAGAGTTTGTTCGAATCCAAAGGTCTTGAAGAGGAAAGAAGGCTTATGTATGTTGCTGTAACAAGAGCTCGTTCAAAATTATATTTAAGTTATGCGCTATCAAGAATGCTTCATGGCCAAACAAGATATGGAATGCCTTCAAGATTTTTAGAAGAGATTCCTGAGAGTCTTGTTAAAAACATTAATACTATTAGTTTTAAAAATAATGTGGATCAAATTGAGGAGAATTACTCGCAACCTAGTCAGCAGAAGCATACTTGGCGAATTGGTGAATCTGTCATGCATGAAAAATTTGGCCAAGGAACGGTTCTAGGTTATGAAGGCAATTCGGACGACTTAAGAATTCAAATTAAATTTAATAAAGCAGGCACAAAATGGCTTGCCATGGAATACGCAAAACTTTTTAAACGCTAATAGCTTTTAGCTGACTTAAAAATATCACGGTAACTGATATACTGAAATGCAAACATCACAGATGTAATTACAAGTAGTGCAAAGAAAATAATTGCGCCCATCAATGAAGGTCCGATCGAAGGAAAGAACGAAGCTAGAGACCCAATCAACAATCCACAAGACAACATAAATAATATCGCTGTTGTTGAAAAAATAAGCCATGAAAGGCCTAATGGGGCAATATACATTAAGCATCCCGCGATACTTGATTTAATCGACTTAAAGAGTGAATAGTGGTTATAAACGATTAGCATAGGTGAAAACCAGGTCGCCATAAGCAATGGAAGCAACAGTAGAATTAATTTTCCTATCATCGGTACAAAATTATTAATCACGCTAACTAACTCATTATTGTTTTCTGATAATTTAATAAATTCTTGCATTTCAGAATTTAAAACCATCGTGACTAGGCCAGCATAAGTTAAGCAGATCAGACCAAGTGTTAACAATGTAACTAGCTTGGGTTTAATTTTTTCATATACTGCTAAAAATTTTTCAGCCTTATTCTTGTCATGAATCTTATAGAAATTCACTGCAAAAACTAAAAATATTGGCCAAATTAAAATAGATGCAATTGAAAAAACTTGAACTATGGGCATTGAAGGCAAAAGCATAAAAATAAAGAGATATGCTAGGCTCAGCATCAATGATTGATTCGGTGTTTTTTTAAAGAGCACAAAACTTTCTTTATTCCAACGAATAGAATCTCGGAATGTAATTTTTTTCATATTAATTAACCTTAAAATTTATTCACTAATACGTTGCTTTAAAATTTTCTTAAAATGATTGGGGTCCTTCGTGTAAGTAAGTTCACCCTCTTCTGCATGATAGAAATCATTAAGCCTAGAAACCCAAAATCTAAGAGACGCTAATCTCAAAATATTATTCCAAGCTTGATTTTCATCATCATTAAATGATCTTATCTTTTTGTAGGCAACTAAGAAAGCATTCAACCTAACCTTATCAAAAGAACCATCATCATTCACACACCAATCATTCACAGCAATTGCTACATCTAAAATAATAAAATCTGTACATGCATAATAGAAGTCTATAAAGCCTGTTACCTCATCATTTAAAAATAACACGTTATCCCTAAATAAGTCTCCATGAATTGTGGATTTAGGGAGTTTATAATTTTGTTTTTCTTGGTAAAGAATTTCTTCTTTTAGTAATTGGTTCTCATCTTGAGGTAACAGATTAAATAAAGAGTCAGCAGTTTTTTTGATCCAGTTGAGATCTCTTGTATTTTGATGTTGGGACTCAAAATTGGCTGATTTTACATGGAGTTCTGCCAAGCTTTTACCTACAGCTGCGCAATGATTGACTTCGGGTTTTGAGAGTTCTTTCCCTTTTAAGCATGTCACAATTAATGCAGGTTTATTTTTTAAAATACTTAAAGCTGTACCATTTTTCTTGAAAATTGGCTTGGGACATAAAAACGAATAACCTGCTAAATGAGCCATAAGATCTACAAAATAAGGTAGGTCTTCTATCGTATTTTTTTCGAAGAGTGTTAGTACAAAACGATCATGCGCTGTCATCAAAAAATAGTTGGTATTCGTGATACCAGATTTAATGCCTTGATAATCGGTAAGATCACCCAAAGCATAATCTTGAAGCCAAATTTTTAATTCTTCAATATTAACTGATGTATAGACAGACATAAAAAAAAGGGCCTAAAAGCCCTTTCAAAAAAATTTAGAATCTAAATATTACCCATTTAGGCACAGTCACAGGCTGACTTGGGCCGTCATATTTTGCCCAACCACCATTTTGATCTTCCTTCAACAAATAATATGCAGGTCCGCCAGCAGGGGGGGTGACTTTCATCATATAAAGCTCGCCATTAATGCGGTATTCCTCAACGGTATCCTCACCTTTTTTAGTGATAGTAATTTGAGGCTCTTCCACAATATCACTTTCAAAATTCTTTGGTGGCGGCTTCACTTCCTCTAATGGCTCGAGCTTTTTTTCAGCTATGGCATTTAAACTTATGAGGGCAGTTGCTAACAAGAAAGCTTTAATTGTATTTTGTATCATCATAGACAAGATTCTAGCAAAAAACCTATAGATGGTATGGTTTATTTGATAATTTATAAGTAAAGCTGAGCTTTTCGTTCCGCTGGCGTTAACGTAAAACCAATAGATTCATAATGATTAAATATTGCATCCACAATCTCTTTGGGCTGCTCAAGAATTTGAATCAAATCCAAGTCTTTTTCTTGAGCCATCCCCTCTTTTACAATTTTATCTTTTAACCAAACTAGCAAACCAGACCAGAACTCCTTACCGACTAAAATAATAGGGATTTTTCTTGATTTACCGGTTTGAATAAGAGTAATCACTTCCATTAATTCATCCAAAGTTCCAAATCCACCAGGTAAAACCACGTATGCTGAAGCATACTTAATAAACATGACTTTACGCATAAAGAAATATTTAAAATTAATTGAAATGTCTTGGTATTCATTTGGCTTTTGTTCGTGAGGTAAGTTGATATTAAAGCCAATACTAGGCCCCTTGCCTAAAGAAGCTCCTTTATTAACTGCTTCCATGAGACCAGGACCGCCGCCAGAAATGACGCTAAATCCGGCATTGGATAGCGCTTCTGATATATCAACGGTGAGTTTGTAGTAGGGATTGTCTTCACTGACCCTAGCACTGCCAAACATAGACACGGCAGGCGTTATTTTTTTAAGTTTCTCGGTAGCGCCAACAAATTCTGACATAATTTCAAATGCGTACCAGGATTCGCTTTCGTTATGAGTTTCATCAAATAATTCTGGGCCATTAAATTTAGGTATCTTTTTATCTGCTGACATAAAAACTTTCAAAATTAAATAATGAAAACACTATTATTGGTCGATGGCTCTTCTTATCTCTATCGGGCATTTCACGGATTGCCAGATCTTAGAAACAGTCGCCAAGAACCTACTGGGGCTATTTACGGCGTTTTAAATATGCTCCGAAAACTTCATAAAGAGTTTCCTTCAGATTATAGCGCTTGCGTTTTTGATGCAAAAGGAAAAACTTTCAGAAATGATCTGTACCCTGAGTATAAAGCTAATCGCTCGGCGATGCCTGACGATTTAAGAGCTCAAATCCAACCGCTTCATGAAGCAATTACAGCGATGGGCTGGCCTATTATTATTCAAGAAGGTGTTGAAGCTGATGATGTAATTGGCACATTATGCAAAGAAGCTACCCAACATCAATTTAATGTTGTCGTTTCTACAGGTGATAAGGACTTAGCTCAGCTTGTAAATGACCATGTCACTTTAATTAATACGATGACGAACGAAAAACTCGATATCGAAGGCGTCAAAAATAAATTTGGGTTGATGCCGAATCAAATTATTGATTATCTAACACTTATTGGAGACACCTCAGATAACGTGCCCGGTGTTGAAAAGGTAGGTCCTAAAACTGCATTGAAATGGCTTAATGAATATCAAACGCTCGACAATATCGTAACGCATGCTTCTCAATTCTCAGGGGTAGTCGGTGAAAATTTAAGAAAAGCACTCGATTGGATTCCTAAGGCTAAAGATCTAATTACGATTCGATGTGATTTAGATATCGATAAAAATTGGGATAATTTAAAAGCTAAAACACAAGACTTATCCGCGTTAGAAAATTTATACCAAAGGTTTGAATTTAAGAATTGGCTTAATGAAATTAAAGAAGATAGCCCCCAGATAATCTCATCAAGTAAAAGTGATGAAGAAAAAGTATCCATTAAATCACCAAGTCATTTTATTTCTAAAATTAAATATGACACAATATTTGAAGAAACTTTATTACATGCATGGCTAGAAAAAATTAAAGAAAAAAAATATGTTTGTGTCGACACGGAAACAAACTCTCTTGACCCAATGCAAGCAAAAATTGTAGGTATATCTATGGCAGTGACTCCAGGGGAAGCAGCCTACATTCCTTTGGCACATGATTATCCTGGAGCCCCTCAACAGTTATCACTTAATGCTGTATTAAATTTATTGAAGCCCATTTTAGAAGATGAAAAGATCAAGAAAATTGGGCAAAACTTAAAGTACGATGCGCATGTTTTTTTAAACCACGATATATGTCTTAAAGGTATTAAGCACGATACGATGCTACAAAGCTATGTGACAGAAAGTCATCAAAGTCATGGCATGGATAATTTAAGCTTGAGGCATCTAGGACATACCTGTGTAAGTTACGAAGAAGTTGCAGGCAAAGGTGTAAATCAACTTAGATTTAATGAAGTCGATATTGATGTGGCATCTCATTATTCATCTGAAGATGCCGATATTACTTTGCAATTAAATCAATTTTTTAATCCTGTAATTGAAAATGATGCGCCACTAAAATTCATTTATGAAAGCATTGAAATGCCCACCGCAGAAGTGCTTTTAAAGATTGAAAGAAATGGTGTGCTTATAGATGACAAAAAATTAAATGAGCAAAGCCATGAAATTGGAAAAAAAATTCTGCTACTTGAAGAGGAGGCTTACCAATTAGCGGGACAACCTTTCAACCTCGCATCACCTAAACAATTACAAGATATTTTATTTATCAAATTAGGTATTAAGTCTTTAAAAAAAACACCTTCAGGAGCTCCCTCTACTGACGAAGACGTCTTGCAAGAATTAGCTCTTGACTATCCTTTGCCTAAACTTCTTCTTGAGCATCGCAGTCTGTCTAAACTCAAATCAACTTACACAGATAAATTACCAAAAATGATTAATCCTAATACTGGGCGCATTCATACCAGCTACAACCAAGCAGTGGCAATTACAGGACGTCTTGCAAGTTCAGATCCTAATTTGCAAAATATCCCTATCAGAACATTAGAAGGTAGAAAAATAAGAGAAGCATTTATTGCAAACAAAGGATCATCAATTTTATCTGCAGACTATTCACAAATCGAACTGAGAATTATGGCTCACTTATCTCAAGACAAAAGATTACTTGATGCATTTAAGAATAATGAGGATATACATAAATCTACGGCAGCTGAAATCTTTGGGTGTGATCTGAATAGTGTTTCTAATGAACAAAGACGTTATGCCAAAGTCATTAATTTTGGTTTGATCTATGGAATGAGTGTTTTTGGTTTATCGAAATCACTCGGCATTGAACGCAGCGCTGCTGCAAATTACATAGAAACTTATTTTGCCCGATATCCTGGTGTTAAAAAATACATGGAAAATGCAAAATTATTTGCTAAAGATAAAGGTTATGTAGAGACACTTTTTGGAAGGCGATTATGGATTCCAGAAATTAATGGTTCGAATGGTATTAGAAGAGCTGCGGCAGAAAGAGCAGCGATTAATGCTCCTATGCAAGGCACTGCAGCCGACCTCATTAAATTAGCAATGATTGCCGTTGATCAATGGCTGTCTCAAAATGCACACTTAAAAACAAAAATGATTATGCAAGTACACGATGAGCTTGTGTTTGAAGTACCCCAAAATGAAATTGAAATATTACAAAAAGAATTGCCTCGACTAATGGAGGGTGTTGCAAAACTAGATATTCCTCTTATCGTCGATATTGGTGTTGGACTGAACTGGGATGCGGCACATTAAAATGAAATTCGGCGCTTTAATTATTGGCGATGAAATCTTATCTGGTAAAAGACAAGATAAACATTTTGAATTTTTACAAAAAACATTAAAAAAATATGAGCTTTCATTGTCTTGGGTGAAATATATTCAAGATGATTCGAAAGACATTATTCAGTCTATTAAAGAATCCATAAAACCAGATACATTAATTTTCTCTTTTGGTGGCATTGGTGCAACACCGGATGACTTCACAAGACAATCTGCAGCAGAAGCTTTTGGCCTTCAATTAACGAGAAATGATGAAGCTTTGAAGCTTATTGAAGAACAGTTTGGTGACGGAGCTTATCCTAAAAGAGTTTTAATGGCAGATATTCCCCAAGATGCATTATTAATTCCAAATGAAATTAATAAAATACCTGGCTTTAAAATTAATCATCATCATTTTTTGCCAGGGTTTCCAGAAATGGCATGGCCGATGGTTGAATGGATTCTTAATACACACTATCAAGGATTATTAAATCAAAACGATTTCGCTGAAGCTTCGATTTGGATTAATGATGTGAGTGAAAGTAAATTAATTGATTTGATGAATGAAATTGTAAAAAAATATCCAGAAATTAAACTTTTTAGTCTGCCAAAATTAAACCCGGTAAAAACTATCGAGCTTGGCGTTAAAGGTTCATCAAAATTAGTTAATGAAGCTATATTGGAAATACAAGACAAAATAGCCAATTTGGGCTATGAATGGCATAAGTAATTTGAAGTCTTCACTTTTATAAAAAGCCATTTGCCTATAAAATAGGCAACTTTCCCTAAGTAAATATAAAGACAGTGCAAATAGGCTCCATTTCCATTAAAAATAATCTCGTAGTCGCCCCCATGGCAGGCGTCACAGACCGTCCTTTCCGTCAACTTTGTAAAAAGTTTGGCGCTGGCATGGCGGTAAGTGAAATGGTGACATCAAACTCTCTTCTGTACGGCAGCGAAAAAACACTTCGTCGCGCCAATCACGAAGGTGAGGTAGATCCAATCTCAGTTCAAATTGCTGGCGCTGACCCAAAAATGATGGCTGAAGCAGCTCAATTTAATGTGGATCATGGCGCTCAAATTATCGATATCAATATGGGCTGTCCTGCGAAAAAAATATGTAATGTCATGGCAGGATCAGCACTTCTCAAAGATGAACCGCTTGTACAAAAAATATTATCTTCCGTGGTTAAATCTGTAGATGTTCCTGTCACATTAAAAATAAGAACTGGTTGGGACACCAAAAATCGTAATGCAATAGAAATTGCAAAAATTGCCGAAGACATTGGCATTAAAGCATTAGCTATTCATGGCAGAACAAGAGCTTGTTTGTACATGGGTGATGCTGAATATGACACCATCGCCAAAGTAAAACAATCAGTCAAAATTCCCGTTATTGCGAATGGTGATATCACTTCACCAGAAAAAGCTAAATTTGTTTTAGATTACACCGGTGTAGATGGGGTAATGATCGGAAGAGCTGCTCAAGGTAAGCCATGGATTTTTAGAGAAATTGATCACTATCTCAAAACAGGAAAGCATTTAGATAACCCGTCTACTGATGAAATCAAAAATATAACGATTGCTCATGTAAAAGAGCTTTATGATTTTTATGGTGAAAACGCAGGATTAAAAATTGCAAGAAAACATATCTCTTGGTACACAAAAGGATTAAAAAATTCTGCAAATTTCAGACATCATATGAATACAATTGAAACAATCGATGCCCAAATTAAAACAATCGAAGATTATTTTAATTTTCTTTCAATCGAATCCCCATATATAAAGTATGAAGAAGAAATGTTGGTAGCTTAATGGAAAAGAAAACAGATATCCCGGATTGTGTAAACGAATCTTTAGATCAATACTTCAAAGACTTGGATGGCGAGCATCCAACGAATGTTTACGATATGGTCATTGGTATAGTAGAGAAGCCACTATTAACTTATATTATGGGCATTTCAAAAGGCAACCAAAGTAAGGCTGCAGAAATTCTTGGTCTCAATAGAAATACACTCAGAAAGAAATTAAAACAACACAAAATTGATATCTAGTTATGATTAAAATAAAAAGAGCCCTTATAAGCGTATCAGACAAAAAAGGCATTATCGATTTCGCTAAGATGCTAATTAAATTCAATGTTGAAATTTTATCTACTGGAGGCACAGCAAAATTATTTGCTGAAAATAATATTCCTGTCATCGAGGTCAGTTATTATACGGGCTTCCCTGAAATGTTAGATGGGAGAGTAAAAACACTTCATCCAAAGATACATGGTGGAATTCTCGGAAAAAGAGATGACGAAAAACATCTAGAAACAATGAATAAATTTAATATTCCTTTAATTGATTTGGTGGTGGTGAACTTATATCCATTCGAAACAACCATATCTAAAGAAAACTGTCAGCTATCTGAAGCTATTGAGAATATAGATATCGGCGGTCCAGCAATGATTAGGTCTTCAGCCAAAAATTATAATGGTGTAGCTGTAGTAACTGAGGCTTCGGATTATAAAATGATTGAAGATGCATTAAAGCAAAATGATGGCGCGCTTAATCTGGAATGTAGATTTAATTTGGCTAAAAAAGCTTTTGAACATACTGCGAAATATGATTCAGCCATTTCAAATTATCTTAATGGACTAGATACAAATAGAAATGTAACCTACCCTAATAAACTTAACCTCGCATTTAACAAAAAGATGGACTTACGTTATGGCGAGAACCCACATCAAAGCGCATCGTTTTACGTTGATGAAATAACCAACAAAGGATCATTGGCAAGCTTTAAGCAATTACAGGGCAAAGAACTTTCATACAACAACTTAAATGACGCAGATACCGCATGGGAATGTGTTAAAAGCTTTAAGCTTCCTTCTTGCGTAATCGTAAAACATGCCAACCCATGCGGGGTAGGCTCCTCTAAAGACTTATTAGATGCTTATAAAAAAGCATTTCTAACTGATCCAACTTCTGCATTTGGAGGCATTATTGCTTGCAATACACCGCTAGACAAAAATACTGCATCTCAAATTATTACGCAATTTGTAGAAGTTGTAATCGCCCCATCTTACGAAGCTGAGTCACTTAAAATATTTGAATCAAAGCCAAACATTAGATTGCTAGAGGTAACATTGGATAACAACTTCAATGCTTTTGAATTAAAAAAAATTGGTGGCGGTTTACTCGTTCAGTCGCCCGATAATTTCAATATCGATATAAATCATTGCAAAATAGTTTCTAAACTTAAACCTAATCAAGAACAAATGGACGACATGCTTTTTGCATGGCGCGTCGCTAAATATGTCAAATCAAATGCGATTGTATTTTGTAAAAATAATCGAACATTAGGAATCGGTGCAGGCCAAATGAGCAGAGTAGACAGCACCAAGATTGCATCGATCAAAGCTCAAAATGCAAATCTTGATTTAACAAATTCAGTGGTCGCTTCGGACGCATTCTTTCCTTTTAGAGATGGTATTGATGTGCTGGCCGCGGCTGGAGCAAAATGCGTTATTCAACCTGGCGGAAGCCTTAGGGATGAAGAAGTTATATCTGCTGCCGACGAATTAGGTCTCGTCATGTTATTTACTGGATATCGTCACTTTAGGCATTAATTTATGAAAGTTCTAGTCATTGGAAGTGGCGGCAGAGAGCATGCAATGGCATGGAAACTTTCTCAAAGTAACAAAGTAAATTCTGTTTTTGTTGCGCCAGGTAATGGTGGAACTCACCTCAATCCAAAATTCAAAAATATTGATCTGGTTGATATTAATCTTCTTGCAGATTTCGCAATTGAAGAAAAAATTGACCTGACTGTCATTGGCCCAGAACTCCCTCTTTCTAAAGGTATTGTTGATTTATTTCGATCTAAGCATTTAAATATTTTTGGGCCCACTCAAAAAGCTGCTCAACTTGAAAGCTCTAAAGATTTTGCTAAAGATTTCATGTATAGACACAAAATTCCTACTGCAAAATATAAAACATTTAAAATACCTGATGAAGCTCATCGCTATATTGATGAGGAAGGCGCGCCTATTGTAATTAAAGCGGATGGATTAGCTTCAGGAAAAGGTGTCATCGTTGCTATGACGTTAAAAGAAGCTCATGATGCAATCGACTTTATGCTTGTAGACAATAGATTTGGTGATGCTGGAGCCAAGGTAGTTATTGAAGAATTTCTTGAAGGTGAAGAAGCTAGCTTTATGGTGATCTGTGATGGTAAAACAATTTTGCCACTTGCCACGAGCCAAGATCATAAAAGGCTTTTAGATCATGACATGGGGCCTAACACCGGCGGCATGGGAGCATATTCACCTGCACCTATAGTTACTGATGAAATTTATTCTAAAGTTATGAAAGAAATTATCTATCCAACCATCCATGGCATGGCTAATGATGGCATTCCTTTTACTGGATTTCTCTACGCAGGATTAATGATTACCAAAAAAGGTGAAGTAAAAACATTGGAATACAATTGTCGAATGGGGGATCCTGAAACTCAACCCATTCTTATGAGACTTAAAAGTGATTTTTTTGAAATGCTTTACAAATCATCAACTGGACATCTTGACTCAACAGAAATTGAATGGGATAAAAGAACAGCGCTAGCTGTCGTTTTAGCTTCAGAAGGCTACCCTGAAGCTCCAAAATTAAATGACGAAATTCA
Source organism: Candidatus Methylopumilus rimovensis (assembly GCF_006364615.1). Lineage (NCBI taxonomy): Bacteria > Pseudomonadati > Pseudomonadota > Betaproteobacteria > Nitrosomonadales > Methylophilaceae > Candidatus Methylopumilus > Candidatus Methylopumilus rimovensis. The sequence continues at coordinate 1,091,051 of NZ_CP040986.1, forward strand.
TATTGAAGATCGTGTCATTTCTGATTCTTATATTTTCCATGCAGGCACAATCTTTAGAGATAATAAACTTCTCACTTCGGGAGGTAGAGTTTTGGCTGTCACAGCACTTGGTGATTCTGTCAAAGAAGCTCAATCAAAAGCTTATGAGACTATCAATACTGTCAAATTCAATGGCGCCCAATATCGAAAAGATATAGGTTTCAGAGCGCTAAATAATAACTAAATTGGCTAATCAAAGCTTAAGCCAGTATTTAAAAAATGTTGTAGTTATAGACTAGCCCAATAAATCCTATATCAAGGAAAATAAAATGATTAATTCAAATATAGTTTATGAGTACTTTAACAACCTTCAAATAAATATTGTTGAAACGCTTCAGCTTGTTGATGGGAAAAACTTTATTAATGATTCATGGCAACGAAAAGAAGGTGGAGGCGGCACTTCTTGCATTTTAGAAAATGGCAATGTATTCGAGAGGGCAGGTGTTGGATTTTCTCATGTTTTAGGTGATAAGCTGCCACGCTCAGCAAGTGTTGCTCATCCAGAAGCAGCAGATAGAAAGTGGGAGGCTATGGGTCTTTCACTTGTCTTACACCCTAAAAATCCATATGCCCCTACAGTGCATATGAATGTAAGATTTTTTATTGCAAAAAAAGAAGGTCTTGAAGATATTTGGTGGTTTGGTGGTGGTATGGATTTAACTCCTTATTATGGCTTTGACGAAGATGCCATTCATTTTCACCAAACACTTAAAACTATGCTTGATCTTTACGATAAAAAGCTTTACTCGGAATTTAAAAAAAATTGTGATGAATACTTTTACTTAAAACACCGTAACGAGCCTAGAGGTATTGGAGGTATTTTTTACGATGATTTTAATCAATTAGGTTTTGATAAATCTTTTAATTTAAATAAATCTGTAGGTGATATTTTTTTAAATGCATACCTACCTATTCTTCAGAGAAGAAAAAACACTTATTACACAGAAAAAGAAAGAGACTTTCAACTTTATCGACGTGGTCGTTATGTAGAATTTAATTTAATATTTGATCGTGGCACTTTATTTGGTTTGCAATCTAATGGCCGAACTGAATCAATTTTAATGTCTATGCCACCGATGGTTCAATGGAAATATGATTGGAAACCAGAATCAGGCAGTAAAGAAGAAAAGTTATACACATATTTTTTAACAAATAAAGATTGGTTGGGTCATGAATAATCTATTTGCAAAAATTTTGAGAAAAAAACATATAAACCATAAACATCCGGCTCATCTAAAAAAATGTTTAAGTGCACTAGATTTAACACTGCTTGGCATTGGCTGTATTATTGGTACAGGTATATTTGTCTTAACCGGTATTGCAGCTGCAAATCAAGCTGGTCCGGCGGTTATTTTGTCTTTCATAGTTTCAGGTTTTGCATGTGCTTTTGCGGCATTAGCTTACGCAGAATTATCATCATCGATTGGCGGTTGTGGAAGTGCATATGGTTATAGTTATGTTGCATTTGGTGAATTTTTTGCATGGGTTATTGGTTGGATTCTTTTGATGGAGTACGGAATGTCTATTGCTGCAGTTGCAAATGGATGGTCTGGATATTTTAATAATGCACTTACCGCTATGGGTATCGGCCTTCCAGAATCATTATCAAAAGCACCTTCATTAGGAGGTATGGTTAATCTTCCAGCAATGGTCATTATTTTAATTATCATGTCTTTGCTAATTACAGGAGCAAAGCAAAGTGCCAAATTTAATGCAGCAATGGTTTTTATTAAACTTTTAACCATCACACTATTTATTTCGGTCGCTATTTTTAATGTGAATCCATCCAATTGGCATCCATTTATGCCTTATGGATGGTTTTCTACATTACCTGATGGGAAAACTGTTGGCGTTCTCGCAGGTGCTTCATTAGTATTTTTTGCCTATGTTGGTTTCGATGCAGTCTCAACTGCTGCTGAAGAGGCTATCAATCCGCAAAGAGATCTGCCTAGAGGCATTATTGGTTCACTTGCTTTTTGCACAGTGATATACATCATCGTATCCTTATTACTTACTGGGGTTGTTCCATACCAAGAACTTAATGTGTCTTCCCCTGTAGCTTATGCGCTCCAAAAAATAGGTTTTCAAGGGGCCTCTGCAGTTGTAGCTACCGGTGTTATTACAGGACTTACAACTGTAATGCTTGTGCTTTATTACGCCTTAACAAGAATTATTTTTGCAATGAGTAGGGATGGGTTATTGCCTCATACTTTAAGTGAAGTCAATAAAACCACTAACACACCTGTGAGAGTTATTGTTTTTTGTGGCCTTATCATTTCTTTAATTGCGGGTTTTATACCACTTGGCACTTTAGCTGAAATTGTTAATATTGGAACGTTAGCTGCTTTTGTGATTGTTTCATTAGGAGTGATTTTTATAAGAAAACTTCATAAAAATAATAAGGCGACTTTTAAGAATAAATGGCATCCACTTATCCCTGTTCTGGGAATTTTTTCATGCGGCGCCTTAATGTTTTTCTTACCGCTTGAAACTTGGAGAAGATTTTTAATTTGGATATTGATTGGTATTGTTTTCTACTTTGTTTACTCAATTAAACATAGTCATCTAAATAAAAAACCGGCCTAAGCCGGTTTTTTATTACGTTATTACTTGATTAAAGAGAAAGAACCCATTGAACGATTGTTTTAATGTCTTCGTCTTTAACTTGTGGGTGAGGTGGCATTGGAACTGGGCCCCAAACGCCGCTACCACCCGCTTTTACTTTAGCTACTAATTTCGCTTCAGCACCTTTGTCCCCTTTATACTTAGTTGCAACATCCTTGTAAGATGGTCCAACCACTTTTTTTTCAACGCCATGACATGCTAAACATCCGCTTTTTTGAGCAAGTGCTTCAGCAGCTTTAGCATCTGCGGCTTGAGCTTGATTTGCGACGAACGCACCAACCATTGCAATACTTAAAATTACTGATTTCATATTATTTCCACCCTTAAATTGATTTTGCGCTTGTTATGATACTCCTAAACTTATTTAAATTAAAAGTAATTTAAATAAAATTAACCCATTAATATTCCTGAACTAAATACTCAGCTATTAGGCTATGGGATTGAATCGGATAAACCATTACACTATTCTCAAGGGCATTAACACTTTCCACACAAATCATTTTTTTCCATTCATGTTCAGTGCCCATATCAACCATAGTTTTAACTTTTTTATCCCAAGGTGTCCAGATAACTGTTGATTCACTATTTTGTTTTTGTATAGTAATTTTTCGATTAAACCCTTCATCATGAATTACACATGTATCTCTTGTATTTAAATAAACCCTATCAAATTCAGCATCAAATTTAATTTGATCTTCTTGAGTAAATTTTTTATACCCTCTGACTTTATCTGAATAGATTTTATTTTCCAATCCCGTCACCTTAATATTTTCTATGTCGCTTATTCCAAAATAAGTATGGTAGCCCTCGCCAATTAAAAAAGGTTGTTCGGATAGATTGGTTGTTTTAAGGTCTAAATGAATTGAGTTGCCGATTATGATAGAAAGCTCTAAATTAAATTGATATGAAAGTTGTCTATTAACCTCAGGGGTTGGCAGCATTACCAAAGTAACTTTAGTAGCTCCATTTTCTATATCAATAATTTCATTAATGCGCCATGGTATGACTCTTGCAAATCCGTGCGGACAAAAACTTCCATCGGTAGGATGTGCGCCAAACCAAGGCCAGCAAATGGGCACACCGCCCCGAATAGACCTTCCATGCATGTATCTCGCATTACTTGAAAGCCACAACACTTCGTTTTTAATATTGTGAGGCTTCCACTGCATGACATGAGCCCCCTGCAGAGCAATTTTTGCAGAAGCTAACTCATTATTAATTGTAATAAATTTTAGTCCAATTTCATTTTGGCTAATCTTATAGCTTTGGGCAGAAGATATATTTTTTTCACTTATCATCTTAAAAATTATAGTTCCTCTAACTTTGAAATATCTCGAATAGCCCCTTTATCTGCACTTGTCGTCATTAATGCATAAGCTTTTAATGCTTGAGATACTTTTCGTATTCTTGGTTTAGGTTTCCATGCATTTTTACCTTTAGCATTCATTTTAATTTTTCTTTGAGCAAGCAAAGTATCATCGATTATTAAATTAATTGTTCTATTTGGAATATCAATTTCAATCCGATCATTTTCTTCAATCAGACCAATCTCTCCTTGCTCAGCAGCCTCAGGAGATACATGCCCAATACTTAACCCTGACGTCCCCCCAGAAAATCTTCCGTCAGTTAAAAGCGCACAAACCTTACCGAGACCTTTCGATTTGAGGTAAGAAGTCGGATACAACATTTCTTGCATGCCAGGACCGCCACGTGGTCCTTCGTAGCGAATCACAACAACATCACCTGGTTTAATTTGATCAGCTAAAATTGCCTCTACAGCAGCATCTTGGCTTTCAAATACTCGCGCAGGCCCAGAAAAAATACGCAATACAGAAGTTGGAATACTAGTCGTATAACGCAACTCTTCTGCTTCAAACATACTCATATCAACGCCGGCTGTTTTTACAATACAGCCATTTCGTGCAATATTTCCAAACAAGACTGCTAAACCTCCATCTTGGCTGTATGCGTGCTCTTTATTTCGAATGCAGCCAGAAATTCTGTCATCATCTAAAGTTGGATAGAGCATGCTTTGACTAAATGCAATTGTCGTGGGTATGCCTCCCGGCGCAGAACGATAAAAATTTTTTACTTCCTCATTTTTGGTTCTCATAATATCCCACTGATCTATTGCTTCCCCTAGAGTTTTAGAGTGAACTGTGGAAACGTCCCTATGTATTAATGATGCACGATCAAGCTCTCCTAATATCCCCATCACACCGCCCGCTCTATGAACATCTTCCATGTGAAACTTATCCGTAGCAGGCGCTACTTTTGCTAAACAAGGTACTTTTCTTGAAATGCGATCTATATCTTTCATTGTAAAATTTACTTTAGCTTCATGAGCTGCTGCTAGTAAATGGAGAACAGTATTTGTAGAGCCTCCCATAGAAACATCTAGGCTCATGGCATTTTCAAAAGCTTTAAAATTTGCAATATTTCTAGGTAGCACACTCTCATTATCATTTTCGTAATATTGTTTCGCCAGATCAACAATAAGTCTTCCAGCTTCTTGGAATAATTTTTTTCGTGCCGCATGCGTCGCTAAAGTACTCCCATTCCCAGGTAGACTTAATCCCAAGGCTTCCGTTAAACAATTCATTGAGTTTGCTGTAAACATACCAGAGCAAGAGCCACATGTTGGACAGGCTGATCGTTCAATTTCATCAGAATTTTTATCGGATACTTTTGGATCAGCACCGGCAACAATTGCGTCCACTAAATCTAATTTCTTTACTTGATTATTCCAATTAACCTTTCCAGCTTCCATAGGGCCGCCTGAAACAAAGACTACAGGAATATTAATTCTGAGAGCCGCCATGAGCATGCCAGGTGTTATCTTGTCGCAATTTGATATACAAACAATGGCATCTGCACAGTGAGCATTTACCATATATTCGACGCTATCTGCAATAAGGTCTCGGCTTGGTAAGCTGTATAGCATGCCGTCATGACCCATAGCTATACCATCATCCACTGCAATGGTATTAAATTCTTTCGCGACGCCACCATGCTTTTCAATTTCTCTTGCTACAAGCTGTCCTATATCTTTTAAGTGAACATGCCCCGGAACGAATTGAGTGAATGAATTGCAAACAGCAATAATTGGCTTTGTAAAATCTTCATCCTTCATTCCCGTAGCTCGCCAAAGTGCGCGAGCACCAGCTTGATTTCTACCGTGAGTTGTCGTTTTAGAGCGATATACGGGCATAATGACCTCTTACAATTACAATCAATTTAAACAATTATTTTAACTTATAATGACAACAAATTTATGTTTATTCACCCCCAAATAAACCCTGTAGCTCTTAGTCTTGGGCCGTTTCAAATTCATTGGTACGGAATCATGTATCTTTTCGCTTTTTTAGGGTTTCTTCAATTAGGTAAAGTTCAAATCAAAACACGTCCGTGGCTATTCTGGAATGAAAAGATGCTAGATGACGCTTTCTTTTATGGGGCTATAGGTGTCATTGCCGGGGGTCGATTAGGTTACATCTTATTCTATCAACTGCAATATTATCTTCGAGAACCGATTGAGATCATTGCGTTATGGAAAGGCGGCATGTCATTTCATGGAGGATTTTTAGGTGTAGTTATTGCTATGATTCTCACAGCTAAAAAATATAAAATAACTTTACTTTCAGTTTTAGATTTCATTGCCCCGTTGGTTCCTCTAGGGCTTGCTTTTGGTCGTATTGGAAATTTTATTAATGCGGAGCTATGGGGCAGGCCAACACAATTTTTCTTAGGTATGATTTTTCCAAATGTAGACGACATCCCAAGACACCCATCTCAGCTTTACGAAAGCTTTTTTGAAGGTTTCGTTATGTTTGTATTGCTTTGGTTATATTCCAATCAAAAAAGGAAGACAGGCCAAATAGCTGCTTTATTCTTAATACTATACGGAACGTTTAGATTTTTAATTGAATTTACAAGAGAGCCTGATTCATTCTTAGGCTTGCTCTTTTTAAATCTTTCAATGGGTCAATGGCTATCTATTCCAATGCTCTTGGCTGGCATTTATCTTTTTAAGAAAAACTAACAACAGCGTTTTAAACCACTCCATTTTTTCTCAATTGTAGCCTGATAAAAATTTTTTTTACTCATCAATTTATGTTTTTTTGAACATTTTTTATGACTCTTCAAATATAGATCGTAGAGATCGTCCCCTGATAGTCTTCGTATGAATTCATATACTGATTTAATTACTTTTAACATAGATTATTAATTCTTTTTGAAAAAAGAAATTCTTAACATATCAACAACAACTGTCCATAAAATAATAAGTAAAAATAAAGTAATAAAGGCATCTAATTTTTGATTAAAAATTAATTGGTGAGTAATGGATATTTTACTATCCTCAATGAGTCCTATATTTATTTTATCTGTCAGATCTCTTGCTGCTGCGATAAATCCAACCCTAATATCTTGACTAAATATTTTTTGATAAGCAGCTGTCGTCGTCACAATAATCAGCCAAATTAGAGGCAAACCTGTTACCCAAGCATATTTTAATTTATTTGATTTGATAAGAATGCCAGTACCTACAGACAATGCAATAGCTGCAAGCATTTGATTTGCAATACCAAACAGGGGCCATAAAATATTTACACCACCATTGGGATCTATCACACCAATATATAAAAAATATCCCCAGCAACTTACAACAATTGCGCTACTTAAAATAATAGATGGCATCCATGATGTTCGACCAAACCTCGGATAAATATTACCAATCATATCTTGTAACATAAATCTTCCCACACGAGTTCCTGCATCTAGCGTGGTTAGAATAAATATTGCTTCAAACATAATAGCAAAGTGATACCACATCGCTAATAAATTTGTACCAAAAGCTTTGCCAAATATATTTGCCATGCCTACTGCCAATGAAGGGGCGCCACCTGTTCTTGCAAAAAGCGATGTTTCACCCATATTTTTTGCAAGTAATTCCATTTCTTCAACTGTCACTTTAAATCCCCATGAATTGATTTTTTGAATGGCACCCGCAGCTTCTGCTCCAACCACACCCACAGGGCTATTAATTGCAAAAAATATACCTGGTTCTAATACTGTTGCAGCTATCAAGGCCATAATGGCTACGAAAGATTCTAGAAGCATCGCTCCATAGCCAATCATAGGAATATATTTTTCATTATCTAATAATTTAGGGGTTGTACCTGATGCTATTAAAGAATGAAATCCGGAAATAGCGCCACACGCTATGGTAATAAAAACAAAAGGGAATACACTTCCCCCAAAAATAGGGCCAGTGCCGTCAGTAAATTGAGTTAATGCAGGCATTTTAATCTCCGGTTGCAATGTCATAATTGCAACAGCTAAAACAATCACTGTGCCCAATTTTACAAAAGTCGATAGATAATCTCTCGGGGCTAATAGAAGCCAAACCGGAAGAACTGCTGCTGCAAAGCCATAAAAAATAACGGCCCACGCCAATGTCAAGCTGTCATGATCAAAATAAGCTCTTAAGGTTTGCGAATGATCAATTAAACCTCCAGCAAAAACAGCTAGAAGCAATAATCCAAATCCAATTAAAGATGCTTCAAGCACTCTTCCTGATCTGATGGATCTTAAGTAAATGCCAATAAAAATTGCTATGGGTATAGTTGCAGCAACTGTTGATGTTGCCCAAGGGCTATGTTTCATAGCATTTACAACTACCAATCCTAAAACGGCAATCAAAATAACCATGATTAAAAAAGTACCAATCAATGAAGCAGTTCCGCCAATCACACCAATCTCATCTCTTGCCATTTGCCCAAGACTTTTTCCATTACGTCTCATTGAAAAAAATAGTGTAGTCATATCTTGAACAGCGCCCCCCAATACAGCACCTATGAGTATCCATAACATTCCTGGAAGATAACCAAACTGTGCGGCTAATGTAGGGCCTACTAGAGGTCCCGGTCCAGCTATAGCAGCGAAATGGTGACCAAATACAATCCATTTATTTGTAGGAATAAAATCTTTATCATTTCTTAGTCTTAAGGCTGGCGTTTTTTTGTGTTCGTCAATAACTAAAACTGTTGCCGCAATCCAACTTGCATAAAATCTATAAGCAATCATGAATACACATATAGCTGCTGTAATAAACCAAACAGCATTGATACTTTCATTTCGACTCAGTGCAATCGTAGAAAAAGCAATAGCTCCCAATATAGCTATTAGAAACCAAACTATATTTTTTAAATATTTTTTAATCATGATGTATCCAAACTTGGCGTTTAAATTAATTTATTGCTATATATCTTTGATATACTTGTTTCCCATTTATTCTTTTAATTATATGCAATTAATAAAAATTAAAAAAACTAATTTCATTGTAAGTACATAAATCTTAATCTTGGCATCTCATAAAATTATTCTTGGCGTTACTGGAGGCATAGCTGCATACAAAGCTGCTGAATTAACTCGCCTTCTTATTAAAAACGATTTTGACGTTCAAGTTGTCATGACTGAGTCTGCTAGCCATTTCATAACACCACTTACTTTCCAGGCATTATCGGGCAAAGAAGTATTAACAAGTTTATGGAAAAGTAACGCTAGCAATGGGATGTCGCATATAGAGCTATCAAGAAATTATGACCTTATTGTAATTGCTCCAGCCAGTGCTAATTTCCTTGCCAAATTAACCCATGGTTTTGCTGATGATCTTTTATCTTCTTTATGTTTAGCAAGGTCTTGTCCAATTGCTTTAGCACCAGCCATGAATGTCCATATGTGGACAAATACAGCCACTCAGCGCAATGTTTATCAATTAAAAAATGATGGTGTCTTATTTTTTGGTCCAGACTCAGGCGACCAAGCTTGTGGTGATGTAGGATTCGGAAGAATGATGGATGCTGAAGAATTATTTAGATCAATTCAAAATCATCTCACGCCGAAATTACTTAAAAATAAAAGGTTGTTAATAACTTCTGGTGGCACAATTGAAATGATAGATGATGTAAGAGGTATTACAAATCTTAGCTCAGGTAATATGGGTGCTGCTATCGCTAATACTGCTGAGTCTATGGGCGCATCGGTCACTTTAATTTCATCAACGCAACAAGTTTTTTCAGAAAATATAAATGTCATTCATGCAAGCAATGCGCATTCTATGCACCAAGCCGTGCTAAAACATATAAACAATCAAGATATTTTCATTAGTGTAGCGGCTGTTTCTGATTACAAGCCAAAAGAAATATTTAAAGGTAAATTAAAAAAAGATAATTCAGATATTACACTTCAACTCACTCCTACAATCGATATTCTCAAAGAAATAGGATTATCTAAAAATAAAATATTTAAAGTAGGCTTTGCAGCAGAAAGCGAAAATCTGATTGAGAATGCACAAAAAAAATTGAAAGAAAAAAATTTAGATTTAATTGTGGCAAACTTAATTCATGAATCCATGGGCCTTGAAGACACTAAGATTTCAATAATCGATCAAAACAATGTTGTTGAGATAGCAAAATCAAATAAAATAGTTGCAGCAAAAGCTATTTTGAAAGAAATAGCTCATCGCATACATTCGGATAAATAATATGAGTCTAACTATTGATTTTAAAATTTTGGATAAACGTATCGAGGAAATGTTACCTAATTATGCTTCACCAGGTTCAGCAGGTCTCGATCTTCGAGCATGTACTGAACACGTACAAACTATCAATCCTGGCGAAACATTTCTTATACCCACTGGCATTTCTATCTTTATTAAAGACCCTACTTATGCAGCCCTTATTCTTCCCAGATCGGGTTTAGGCCATAAACACGGGATTGTTTTAGGTAATTTAGTAGGCCTAATTGATTCGGATTATCAAGGTCAATTGCTCGTTTCTTGCTGGAATCGAAGCGAAAACGCTTTCCTGCTCAACCCTATGGAGCGTATAGCCCAGCTTGTCATTGTTCCCGTTATCCAGGCCAAATTTAGCCTGGTAGACGAATTCCCTCGGACTGAACGAGGTGAAGGCGGCTTTGGAAGTACAGGTAAAAACTAACGAATTCACTTGAAAAGACAGTGGGTTATGTGGTTTAATAGCACTCTTTTTCGAAATTATTGTAACAAATAAAGGATTTAAATTATGGCTCGCGTATGTCAATTAACCGGCAAAAAACCAATGTCAGGAAACAACGTATCTCACGCCAATAACAAGACCAAAAGACGCTTTTTACCTAATTTACAAAACCGTAAATTCTGGGTTGAAACAGAGAATCGTTGGATTTCAATGAGAATTACTAATGCTGCGCTAAGAACAATCGACAAGCTAGGCATTGATGCTATTGTTAAAAAAATGCGTGCAGCTGGCCAGAAAATTTAAGGAATATATATGCGTGAAAAAATCAAATTAGAATCAAGTGCGGGTACTGGGCATTTCTACACAACAACAAAAAACAAAAGAACGATGCCTGACAAAATGGAAATCAAAAAATTTGATCCCGTTGTCAGAAAACATGTCGTTTATAAAGAAGCTAAAATTAAATAATTTATAGATTTAAATCTATAAAATAAAAAAGCCAGCATTAGCTGGCTTTTTTATTCATACGAGAATAATTTATTATTCTGCTACAGTTTCTTCTTTAGGAGCTGGCGCTGCAACTTCTACAATAGGTCTATCTACAAGCTCAACAAAGGCCATAGGCGCATTATCTCCGTCTCGAAAGCCACACTTTAATATTCTTAAATAGCCACCTTTTCTTGTGTTATATCGCGGGCCTAATTCAGCAAATAATTTAGTCACAATATCTCTATCTCTTAAGCGACTAAAAGCTAAACGTCTATTAGATAAAGTTGCATTTTTTGCTAATGTAATAAGAGGTTCAGCCACCTTCCTAAGCTCTTTAGCTTTAGGTAATGTAGTTTTAATAATCTCATTTTTTAACAAGGAGGTAGCCATATTTCTCAACATTGCTTGTCGATGACTGCTCGTTCTGTTTAGTTTTCTATGACCATTTGCGTGACGCATACTCTTACCCTCAAATTTTTCTTATTTAATAATTACGCTTTTTCTAAACCTGCTGGAGGCCAATTTTCTAGCTTCATACCCAAAGTTAAACCTTTAGAAGCAAGAACATCCTTAATCTCATTAAGTGATTTTCTTCCAAGATTTGGAGCTTTTAAAAGCTCATTTTCACTTCGTTGAATTAGATCACCAATGTAATAAATATTTTCTGCTTTTAAACAGTTTGCAGATCTTACAGTGAGCTCTAGATCGTCAACGGGTCTTAATAAGACGGGATCAACTTGAGGCGCTTGCTTTACTTCAACTTCAGTTAAAGCACTTTCTAAGTTTGCAAATACAGAAAGTTGTCCCATTAAAATTCTAGCAGCGTCTCTAATCGCTTGTTCAGCATCAATAACACCATTAGTTTCAACGTCCATGATTAATTTGTCTAAGTCTGTTCTTTGTTCTACGCGAGCGCTTTCAACAAAATAACTTACTTTATTGATTGGGCTGAAAGAAGCATCTACCATGATAAAACCTAAGGTTTTATCTTCTTGATTTGATTTTCTTCTTGCTGGAACAGGTTGATAACCTCTACCCATTTCAACCTTAACTTCTAGATTTAATTTTCCGCCTTTTGTAAGATGCGCAATTAAATGATTTGGATTAATAATTTCAGCATCATGATTTGTTTCAAAATCAGCAGCCGTTACAGGGCCTTCGGTAGTTTTGTTTAGTGTAAGGATTGTCTCAGATTTATTATGAAGCTTTAATGCAACACCTTTTAAATTCAAGAGAATATCAACTACGTCTTCTTGCACACCGTCTAAAGTTGAATATTCATGAACTACGCCATCAATTTTCACTTCAGTAATTGCATAGCCGGGAATTGAGGACAATAAAACACGTCTTAATGCATTACCTAAAGTAAAGCCAAAACCCCTTTCCATAGGCTCTAGAGTAACGCGAGCTCTTACTGGGTTTATAACTTCAACATTTACAATTCTTGGTTTTAAATATTCTGTAGGACTATTTTGCATTATGTATCCTTATCAATAATTCTTATTTAATTATTTTGAGTAGAGCTCAACAACAAGTGATTCATTGATTGTTGCAGGCAAATCATCACGTAGTGGTTTATTTTTGAATGTACCTTTAAGGCCTTTTACGTCAACCTCAATCCATTCTGGAAAGCCTCTTTGTTCTGCAGCTTCAATCGAACCTTTAATTCTTAATTGTTGCTTAGATGCTTCTGCAACTGAGAGCACGTCCCCTGGCTTCACTTGATAAGAAGGGATATTCACTCTTTGGCCATTTACCAAAAGACTGTTATGTCTTACGATTTGTCTAGCCTCTGTGCGCGAAGCACCAATGCCCATCCGATAAGCAACGTTATCTAATCTGCACTCTAAAAGCTGTAAAAGATTTTCGCCGGTAATACCTTTTTTTCTCTCCGCTTCAGCATAGTAACTTCTGAACTGCGCCTCTAGGATTCCATAAATTCTTCTGAGCTTTTGTTTTTCTCTTAATTGAACGCCGTAATCTGATAAACGACTTGCTCTTCTTTGTCCGTGTTGGCCAGGAGGAAAATTACGCTTTTCAATAGCGCATTTGTCAGTAAAACATTTTTCGCCTTTAAGAAAAAGTTTTTCGCCTTCTCTTCTACATTGACGACATTTAGGATCTAGATTTCTTGCCAAAATAACTCTCCTGTTTCAATGAGCAATTCAATGCTCAACTTATTAAATTCTTCTTTTCTTAGGTGGACGGCAACCATTATGTGGCACTGGCGTCACATCTTGAATGCTTGTGATTTTAAATCCTGCAGCATTAAGAGCTCGCACTGCAGATTCTCTTCCAGGACCTGGTCCTTTAATTTTTACTTCAAGATTTTTTACACCACACTCTTGAGCTGCTTTACCTGCTGCTTCAGCTGCTACCTGTGCTGCAAAAGGCGTACTTTTTCTTGAGCCTTTAAATCCAGCGCCGCCAGATGTTGCCCAAGATAATGCGTTACCTTGTCTGTCTGTAATTGTGATGATTGTGTTATTGAAAGATGCGTGAACGTGAGCAATACCTTCCGCTACGTTTTTCTTAACTTTCTTTTTTACACGAACATTAGCTTTTGTTGCCATAAATAATCCTTAAACCTTTTTTATTTAGCCTGTTTAATTGCTTTAACAGGGCCTTTTCTTGTTCTTGCATTCGTTTTAGTTCTTTGACCTCTCACTGGAAGACCTCTTCTGTGTCTTACACCTCGATAACAACCAAGATCCATTAATCGTTTTATGTTCATTGTGACTTCTCTTCGCAAGTCACCTTCAACTTTAATTTTCGCTACTTGATCACGAAGCTTTTCTACATCAGCATCGTTCAAATCTTTTAATTTAGCAGTCGCAATGATTCCCGCCGCAACACAGATTTTCTTTGCGGTATTTCTTCCAATGCCATAAATTGCTGTTAAAGCAATTTCTGCATGTTGATGATCGGGTACATTTACCCCAGCAATACGAGCCATAACTTACTCCAAAAAAAATGGCAAATTAAATAAAAAGCCTTATATTTTAACAGGTTGTTGAACTTTTAACAATTCACAACCTACCCTTATCCTTGTCGTTGCTTATGTCGAGGATCTGAGCAAATTACTCTCACAACACCTCTTCGTCTGACAACTTTACAGTTTCGGCATAATGTTTTTACGGATGCACGAACTCTCATTTTTATACCTCTTAAATTTTAATTAATATTACTTATTTAACCCTGAACGTAATTCTTGCTCTGGTTAAATCATAAGGCGTCATTTCAACAGTCACCTTATCTCCCGGAAGAATACGAATATAATTCATACGCATTTTTCCTGAAATATAACCTAATACAACATGGTCATTTTCTAACTTAACTCTAAAAGTTGCATTTGGAAGATTTTCTATAATCTCCCCTTGCATCTCAATTGTGTCTTCTTTGGCCATTGATTAAAGGTTATCTAAGCGCATTTGCGCCCCCTTTAAAGTTAGCTTTTTTAAGCAATCCCTCATACTGATATGACATCAGATGAGATTGAACCTGGGTCATAAAATCCATCGTTACAACCACAATAATTAATAACGATGTACCTCCAAAATAAAAAGGAACATTAAACTTAAGTATTAAAAACTCTGGCAATAAACACACGAGCGTTATGTACACAGCGCCTACTAAAGTTAATCTACCCATTATTTGGTCGATATACTTTGCGGTTTGTTCTCCCGGTCTAATCCCAGGAACAAACGCACCACCTTTTTTCAAGTTATCTGCCGTTTCCTTTGGATTAAAAACCAAAGCTGTATAAAAGAAGCAGAAAAACACTATCGCTACCGCGAATAGAAAAATATAAATAGGTTGTCCTGGTGAAATCGCAGCTCCAATGTCCTTAAGCCACAACATTTTTTCACTAGACCCAAACCATCCAGCCAAAGTCGCTGGAAACAAAATAATACTTGATGCAAAGATAGGCGGTATTACACCCGCCATATTCAATTTCAAAGGCAAATGAGAGGTTTGACCTCCATATAACTTATTGCCAACTTGTCTTTTTGCATAGTTAACAGTAATTTTTCTCTGGCCTCTTTCAACAAAAACAACCAACGCTGTTACTAAAATAGTTGCAGCAAACAAAAAGAAAACTAAGGGAATTGAAAATGCTCCCGTTCTAGCTAACTCAAGCGTGCTTCCCAAAGCACTTGGCAATCCAGCCACAATGCCTGAAAAAATAATGATTGAGATTCCATTACCAATACCTCTTTCAGTAATTTGCTCACCCAACCACATAAGGAACATTGTTCCACTTACTAAAGTTACAACTGTTGTGAGTCTAAAAGCTAACCCAGGATCAAGTACTAATCCTGGTTGAGACTCTAGCGCAATTGAGATACCAAGCGCCTGAAATGCGGCCAAAATAACCGTGCCGTATCTCGTATATTTTGTTATCAGCCTTCTACCTGCTTCGCCCTCTTTTTTTAATTGCTCAAGCTGAGGCGATACTACACTTAATAACTGCATGATGATCGATGCTGAAATATAAGGCATGATCCCTAATGCAAATAACGTAAATCTTTTTAATGCGCCTCCAGAGAACATGTTAAACATTCCCAAGATGCCGCCACTTTGTGAGTCAAATAATTTTTTAAGCACAAGTGGATCAATTCCAGGCACTGGAATATGAGCACCAAGCCTGTAGACAACAATGGCACCCAAAACAAACAATATGCGACCTTTTAATTCGCTTGTCTTACTAAAAGCACCTAATAGATTATCTTGAGCCAAAATTAAATTCTCAAACTTCTACTACTTTTCCGCCTGCCGCTTCAATTGCTGCACGAGCGCCCTTAGTTAGCAATAAACCTTGGATTGTTAATTTTCTTTTTACTTCACCAGACAAATAAACTTTTGCTGTTTTTGCATTATCAGAAATTAATTTAGCCGACTTTAAAACTAATAAATCGATATTATCTGACTCAACTAAATTGAGTTCATTTGTTCTAACGCGTGCAGTTAGTTTTTGCGTGAGTGATTTAAATCCGCGTTTTGGAAGGCGTCTCTGAATAGGCATTTGACCACCTTCAAAACCAACCTTATGGAATCCACCAGCTCTAGATTTTTGACCTTTGTGGCCACGTCCAGCTGTTTTTCCAAGACCAGAACCAATACCTCGGCCAACGCGTCTTGCTACTTTTTTAGAACCAACTGCTGGTTTTAATGTATTTAGTTTCATAATTTCTCTTTATATCTTTTCGACTTTAAGTAAATAATTCACTGCATTGATCATGCCTCGAATCGCAGGAGTGTCTTGCAATTCAACAGAATGATGTAATCTTCTAAGGCCTAACCCTTTGACCGTTGCGCGGTGAGGTTCAGTTCTACCAATTAAACTTTTAATTAATGTAACTTTTAAACCAGCTGTGATTTCTTTTTTTGTCTTTGCCATTTGATTAGCCTCTAATTTCTTCTACTGATTTACCACGTTTGGCAGCAATTTCAGCAGGTGTATTCATTGACTCAAGTCCATTTAATGTTGCTCTTACAACGTTGTATGGATTAGTTGAGCCTATACATTTTGCCAAAACGTTTGTAATACCCATCACTTCGAAAATCGCTCTCATTGCTCCACCAGCAATAATGCCAGTGCCTTCTGAAGCCGGTTGAATGAATACTTTTGCAGCGCCATGCTCACCCATCACTGCATGTTGTAAAGTACCATTGTTTAGTTTTACTTTAAGCATGCCTCTTCTAGCTTCATCCATTGCTTTTTGAACAGCTACAGGCACTTCTCTTGCTTTACCTTTACCCATACCAACTGAACCGTCTCCATCACCTACAACAGTTAACGCAGCAAAGCTCATGATTCGACCGCCTTTAACTACTTTAGTAACGCGGTTTACAGCAATCATTTTTTCTCTTAAACCGTCTGTTTGCGTTTGTTGATTTTCTAAATCTTTTGCCATGTTTTGACCTATATAAATTGTTGGGTTAGAAAGACAAGCCGTTTTCTCTAGCAGCATCTGCTAAAGCTTTAACTCTGCCGTGATAGCGATAACCTGATCTATCAAATGCCACATTTGTAATACCGATTTTTTTTGCTTTCTCAGCAATGCGTTTGCCAATTTGAGCTGCTGCCTCAATATTGCCGCCATTCTTTAAAGTTTTTTTAACGTCAGATTCAAGAGATGAAGCGCTTGCTAAAACTTTATTCTCGCCAGCACTTATGATTTGTGCATAGATGTTTGTGTTCGTTCTATGAACACTTAATCTTGTCACTTGAAGCTCAGCAATTTTTGCTCTTGTCTTTTTGGCGCGACGTAAACGGGGGTTCGTATTATACATATCTTAACCTTTATTTTTTCTTAGTTTCTTTGATAATAACGTTCTCATCTGAATAGCGAACGCCTTTACCTTTGTATGGCTCTGGTGGTCGATATGCTCTAATTTGAGCAGCAACCTGACCTATTAATTGCTTATCAGAACCTTTTAAAATAATTTCAGTTTGACTTGGTGTTTCAACTTTAATGCCTTCAGGCATTTTGTAATTCACTGGATGTGAAAAACCTAAATCAAGATTAAGGTTTGCACCTTGCGCTTGAGCTTTATATCCAACACCAATTAAAGTTAATTTTCTTACGAATCCTTCGGAAACACCTTTCATCATGTTTGCAACGAGAGCTCGCATAGTTCCAGCCATTGCATTTGCTTGCTGAGACTCGTCAGCTGCTACAAATGTAATTGCTTGGCCATCGTTATTTAATTTAACATTAGGTGTGATGAACTGATTTAATTTTCCCATCGGTCCGCTAATTGAAATATTCAAATCGCTAATTGAAACCTCTACTTTAGGAGGGATCGTTACGGGTGCGTTAGCTATACGTGACATACATTATCTCCTTAAGCCACATAGCAAAGCACTTCGCCGCCAATACCCGCAGCTTTTGCTTTTCTATCTGTCATAACTCCCTTAGATGTCGACACGATTGCAACACCAAGACCATTCATTACTTCTGGAATACTCTCACTTGCCTTGTAAACACGTAAACCTGGTTTACTTACTCTTTCAATTTTTTCAATAACAGGTCTGCCGGCATAATATTTCAATTCAATATTTAATACTGGCTTGCCTTCAACTTCGTGTTCAGCATAATTCTCAATATAGCCTTCATCTTTTAAAACATTTGCGATAGCTTTTTTTAGTTTAGATGCAGGCATGGTGATAGATACTTTATTAGTGCCTTGACCATTCCTAATTCTGGTTAGCATATCGGCAACTGGATCGCTCATACTCATATTATTTTTCTCCTATTACCAACTTGCTTTAATCACGCCAGGCACTTCGCCTCGCATCATTAAATCTCTTAATTTACTTCGACCAATCCCGAACTTGCTGTAGACGCCTCTTGGACGACCTGTTAGAGAACAACGATTTCTTAATCTAACTGGACTTGAATTGCGGGGTAAACTTTGTAATTTCTGTCTCGCTTCTTGTTTTTGTTCTGAAGATGCGTTGATATCAGAAATAATTTCATTTAAAGCAGCGCGCTTGGCTTTAAATTTCTCAACCATATTGCGTCGTTTTAATTCGCGTTCTGTCATGCACATTTTAGCCATAGTCTAAACCTAGTTTCTAAATGGAAAACTGAACGCAGATAACAATGCTTTTGCTTCTTCGTCAGTTTTTGCTGTCGTTGTAATTGTGATATTCATCCCTCTTAATGCATCGATTTTGTCGTATTCAATTTCAGGAAAAATAATCTGCTCTTTAACACCCATGTTGTAATTTCCGCGACCATCAAATGATCTGGCAGAAATACCTCTAAAGTCTCTAATTCGAGGAATAGCGATTGTGACGAGTCGGTCTAAGAATTCATACATGCGATCTCTTCGAAGAGTCACCTTGCAACCTACTGGATAATCATCACGAATCTTAAATGCTGCCACTGATTTTTTAGCTTTTGTAACAATAGCTTTTTGACCAGCAATTTTTTCCATGTCGCCTACAGCGTGCTCCATGATTTTCTTGTCGGCTACTGCTTCACCTACACCCATATTCAAAGTAATTTTTTCAATTCTGGGCACTTGCATTGGTGATGTATAACCAAATTGTTCAGTCATTTTTTTAATGACCTCTGTTTTATAAAATTCTTTTAATCGAGCCATTTCTTTTCCTATGCGTCAACTGCTTCGTTGTTTGATTTGAAAACACGGATTTTCTTACCATCGTCCAATTTTTTAATTCCGACTTTGTCAGCTTTTTGAGTCAAGTTATTAAGGAGAGCAACGTTAGAAATATTAAGTGGCATTTCTTTACTTACGATTCCACCTTGAATATTTTTTGCTGGATTAGGTCTGGTATGTTTTTTCACCATATTTAAACCTTCAACCACAACATGGCCTGTTTTAAGCACGCTTAAAACAACGCCTTGCTTACCTTTGTCTTTACCTGTATTTAAAACAACTTTGTCACCTTTACGAATCTTATTCATCCGTATACTCCTATAAAACTTCTGGCGCTAATGAAACAATCTTCATGAACCGTTCTGTTCTCAATTCACGAGTCACAGGTCCAAATATACGTGTTCCAATAGGTTCAAACTTACTGTTTAAAAGAACGGCTGCATTTGCATCAAATTTAATTAAAGATCCATCAGGCCTTCTAACGCCTTTTGCTGTTCTCACAACAACTGCACTATAAACCTCTCCTTTTTTTACTCTTCCTCTAGGAGCTGCGTCTTTAATACTTACTTTGATAATGTCGCCAATACTTGCATAACGTCGTTTTGAGCCGCCCAATACCTTAATGCACATTACTGAACGTGCGCCAGTATTGTCAGCAACTTCTAATCTTGACTGCATTTGAATCATGAATTTATCTCCAACTTAATCCGTTATTACTAAAGCCAGCTTTTAAATTAGCCGATATACTACGGTCAGTATTGGGGGGTTAGCTTATAAACTTATAGTTTATGAACCCCAAAAAAGTCTCGCATTATATGCTATTTACTTCTTAATCTCAACTTCTTAAAACTAAACCTGAACTGCCTTTGTAACTATTTTACTAACGACCCATGTTTTAGTTTTTGAAATAGGACGATTTTCTGTAATAACAACCAAATCACCTTCCTTGCTTTCATTTTTTTCATCATGAGCATGAAATTTATTCGACTTAACAATCACTTTGCCAATCAAAGGATGCTTTACTTTTCTTTCAACTAATACAGTTACTGTCTTATCCATCTTGTCGCTTACAACTCTGCCCGTAAAGGTTCTAACAACTTTTTTTGTATCAGTCATATTTAAGCCTGTTTAACTTTCTCGCCAAGAACTGTTTTAACTCTTGCGATATCACGTTTAATTTTAGCAATCTGATCAACCTTGTTTAATTGTTGAGTTGCCAATTGCATTTTCAATGAGAACTGGGCTCTTCTTAGCTCCAATAACTCGGTACCCAATTCTTCGGTTGTCTTTTTTCTTAAATCAGCTGTTTTCATATTAGCCTCCGATATGACGAGTAATAAAGGTTGTTTCGATTGGAAGCTTAGCTGCTGCTAATTTAAATGCTTCTCTAGCTAATGCCTCAGTTACTCCGTCCATTTCATATAACATTTTTCCAGGCTGGATTTGAGCTACGTAGTACTCTGTACTACCTTTACCATTACCCATACGAACTTCAGCAGGTTTTTTTGAAATTGGTTGATCTGGGAAAATACGAATCCATACACGGCCGCCACGTTTAATGTGACGTGTCATCACTCGACGTGCAGCTTCAATTTGACGTGCTGTTAGACGACCACGTCCAATAGCCTTCAAACCGAAATCACCAAAACTTACTTTATTTCCTGTCGTTGCAATGCCTTTATTTCGGCCTTTTTGCATCTTACGAAATTTTTGTCTAGCCGGTTGTAACATCTTTAGCCCTCGACTTTCTCACTTTTTTTTCTGGCTCTTGTGCCGTTGTTTCTTCTTTTTTAACTCTTGGTTTTCTTGGTTTTTTTTCTTCAGCTGTTTTTTCAATCGCTGGATTTGCAGCATCTAATGACTGTGAAGTGTCTTTTGTATTGTCTTCAAATAACTCGCCTTTAAAGACCCATACTTTAATGCCAATAATTCCGTAAGTTGTTTTTGCTTCGGCAACACCGTAATCTATGTCAGCTCTAAGTGTATGAAGAGGTACTCTGCCTTCTCTATACCATTCTGTTCTTGCAATTTCGATACCATTTAAACGGCCAGAACTCATAATCTTAATACCTTGAGCACCAAGTCTCATTGCATTCTGCATTGCTCTTTTCATTGCACGTCTAAACATCACACGTTTTTCTAATTGTTGCGCGATACTTTGTGCAATAAGCGTAGCGTCGATTTCTGGTTTACGCACCTCTTCAATGTTCAAATGAACTGGAACACCCATAAGCGCTTGTAAACTTGATCTTAATGTTTCAATATCTTCACCTTTTTTTCCAATTACAATGCCAGGTCTTGCTGAATAAATTGTAATCTTTGCATTTTTCGCAGGACGCTCAATAAGAATTTTACTTACCGCAGCATTCGCTAACTTCTTATTTAAAAATTCTCTAACCTTGATGTCATTGTTTAACATCGCAGGAAAATTTTTACTGTTAGCATACCAACGTGATGTCCAATTTTTTTGAACACTTAAGCGGAAACCAATTGGATGAATTTTTTGACCCATATTTTTTTCTCTTTAGTTACCGACTGTCACTTTAATGTGACAAGTTGGTTTTGTGATTTTCCCTGCACGACCTTTAGCACGAGCACGGATACGTTTTAAAATAATGCCTTTATCTACATAAATTGTTTTGATAAACAATTCATCTATATCAGCCCCATTATTATGTTCAGCATTTGCAATTGCAGACTCCACAACTCGCTTAATAATTTCAGCACCTTTTTTTGGGCTGAAATTAAGTATATTGAGTGCGTAATCTACTTTTTTTCCTCTTACTAAATCAGCAACTAATCTTGCTTTTTGAGGTGATAAACGAACGCCTTTAAGAACAGCTGAAACTTCAGTAGCCATTTTTATACCTTAGCCTTTCTGTCAGCGGCGTGACCTTTAAAGGTTCTTGTTAATGCGAATTCGCCTAATTTATGTCCAATCATATTTTCTGTAATTAACACAGGTACATGTTGTTTGCCATTATGAATTGCAATGGTAAGGCCAATGAAGTTAGGTAAGATTGTTGATCTTCTTGACCAAGTTTTAATTGGTTTGCGATCACGATTACCTGAAGCAACTTCAACTTTCTTAGCCAAGTGTGCATCAATGAATGGTCCTTTTTTAACTGAACGTGCCATATCTATTACCTCTTATTCGCTGGACGACGACTGACGCGCATATTGTCAGTACGTTTATTTGTTCTTGTTCGATAGCCTTTAGTTGGAGTTCCCCAAGGGCTTACTGGATGCATACCAGCCGCAGTTTTACCTTCACCACCACCATGAGGGTGATCGACGGGGTTCATAACCACACCGCGCACTGTTGGTCTAACGCCTCTCCATCTCATAGCACCTGCTTTACCGATAGATCTAAGAGAATGTTCTTCGTTACCGACTTCACCTAAAGTTGCTTTGCAATCTACATGTACTTTTCTTACTTCACCTGAACGAAGTCTTAACTGAGCATATGTACCTTCTCTTGCTAAAAGCTGCACAGAAGTTCCAGCAGAACGGGCCATTTGTGCGCCTTTGCCAGGCTGTAATTCGATACAATGAATTGTGCTACCTACAGGAATATTTCTTAATGGCATTGCATTACCATTTTTAACAGGTGCTTCAGAGCCGCTAATTAATTCAGCACCGACAGCTACACCTTTAGGAGCAATGATGTATCTTCTTTCACCATCTGCATACAAAAGAAGTGCGATATTTGCAGTTCTATTTGGATCGTATTCAAGATGTTCTACTTTTGCAGGAATGCCATCTTTATTTCGCTTGAAATCAATCATTCGATAATGTTGTTTATGACCGCCGCCATGATGACGAATAGTAATAACGCCACGGCTATTTCTTCCGGCATGTTTATTCTTTTTTTCGAGTAAAGGTGCGAAAGGTTTGCCTTTATGTAGGTCAGGGTTAACGACCTTAACAACTGCGCGTCTTCCTGGGGAGGTTGGTTTTACTTTAACTAAAGCCATTTTTTATCCTTATTCACCGCTCGCAAAATTAATCTCTTGGCCTGGCTTAAGACTTACATAAGCCTTTTTCCAATCATTTCTTTTACCAAATGAACGGCCTGCTCTTTTTACCTTGCCACCTACGTTGAGTAATGTCACAGCTTTCACTTCAACTTTAAACATTAATTCAACAGCAGCTTTAATTTCTGACTTAGTCGCATCAGTTCTTACTTTGAATGCCACTTGATTATGTTTGTCAGCAACAAATGTTGCTTTCTCAGTAATTTGTGGCGCTAAAATAACTTGAATAATACGATCTTGTGTATGGACTATTTGACTCACGCTAGCATCTCCTCAAGTTTTTTAAGTGCACCAGCTGTAGCTACTACATTTGGAAACTGAACTAAACTTACTGGGTCAGCATATTGCGCTTCTACAACCATTACGTTAGTTAAATTTCTTGATGATAAATATAAATTTTCATCAAACGCATCCGTTAAAACTAAAACACCTTGTGTGTATCCCATATCTTTAATTTTATCGACGAGTTGTTTTGTTTTTGGTGTCTCTACTTTAAATTCCTCAACGATACTTAATCTCTCTTGTCTTACTAATTCAGACAAAATAGATCTCATACCTACGCGGTATGCTTTTCGATTCATTTTGTGAGAGAAATTTTCATCAGGTGAATTTGGGAATGTTCTACCGCCTCCGCGCCATATAGGGCTTGAAGTCATACCAGAACGTGCATTACCTGTACCTTTTTGTGCGTAAGGTTTGCGAGTACTATGTTTTACAGTGCCTCTTGTTTTTTGTGAGCGTGTTGCAACGCGCGCATTAGCCATGTATGCCACAACTAACTGATGAACAAGAGCCTCATTGAATTCACGGCCAAATAATGCGTCAGAAACTGTAACGCTTTTCTTAGCAGCTTTTCCGTTTTTATCGAGTAATTTTAATTCCATTATTTGCTCACTTTCACAGCTGCACGAACTAAAACATCGCCGCCTTTAGAGCCTGGAACTGCTCCTTTAATGAGGATTAAATTTTTTGTAGCGTCTACACGAACGATTTCTAAATTCTGTGTTGTTACTTTCACAGCACCCAAATGACCAGACATGCGTTTACCTGGGAAAACTCGGCCTGGATCTTGAGCCATACCGATTGAACCTGGAACATTGTGTGATCTTGAGTTACCGTGTGATGCACGATTTGAGCTGAAGTGATATCTTTTAATAACACCAGCATAACCTTTACCAATTGATGTACCTGTGACATCAACAAGCTGGCCTTCTTTGAAGTTTTCTACTGTGATATTCGTGCCTAAAGGGAAATTCGCTACATCTTCTTCTTTGATTGCAGTTTCGTGTAATCCAGTACCTGCTGTTACACCTGCTTTAGCGTAATGTCCTGTGAGTGCTTTATCAAGCTTGGTAGCTTTTGTCGCACCATAGGCTAATTGAAGGCTAGTATAGCCATCCGAAGCGATTGTTTTGATCTGTGTCACGCGGTTAGGTAAAACTTCAAGTACCGTTACAGGAATGCTAGTGCCATCCTCTGTAAACACCCTTGTCATACCAACTTTGCGACCAATAAGCGCTAAGCTCATGATCGTATCCTTAAATTATTATTATTAAACGAAACCGATTACAATTGACCGATTTCTACAAAGAGCGCGGAATTATACCTAACGCTTTAAACTTTTACAACTTAATTTCTACATCAACCCCAGCAGCTAAATCCAGCTTCATTAAAGCATCCACTGTTTTATCTGTAGGATCTAAGATATCCATCAATCTTTGATGAGTTCTTATTTCAAATTGATCGCGTGATGTCTTATTCACATGTGGCGATCTTAAAATATCGAATCTTTCAATTCGAGTAGGTAGTGGGACAGGTCCTTTAACAACAGCACCTGTTCTTTTTGCGGTTTCAACGATTTCTTGAGCTGATTGATCGATTAAACGATAATCAAACGCTTTCAAACGTATGCGAATTTTCTGACTTTGCATTTTTTACTACCTTTCCAAAGAGCGAATACCTTGCGGTATTAATTTTTAAAAAACTATTCAATCACCTTAGCAACAACACCAGCACCTACTGTGCGGCCACCTTCACGAATCGCAAAGCGTAAGCCTTCTTCCATCGCGATTGGTGCAATGAGTGTTACTGTAATTGACACGTTGTCACCTGGCATCACCATTTCTGTGCCTGCTGGTAAATCAACAGCGCCTGTGACGTCTGTTGTTCTGAAGTAGAACTGTGGACGGTAACCATTGAAGAATGGTGTATGACGACCACCTTCATCTTTACCAAGCACATAGATCTCTGCAGTGAATTTTGTATGTGGTGTGATTGAACCTGATTTAGCTAATACTTGACCACGTTCAACTTCTTCACGTTTTGTACCACGTAACAACACACCTACGTTGTCACCTGCTTGACCTTGGTCAAGTAACTTACGGAACATTTCAACGCCTGTACATGTTGTTTTAAGTGTAGGTTTGATACCTACGATTTCAATTTCATCACCCACTTTAACAATACCGCGCTCAATACGACCTGTCACAACAGTACCGCGACCTGAGATTGAGAATACGTCTTCAACTGGCATTAAGAATGCACCGTCGATTGCACGCTCTGGTGTTGGGATGTAGCTATCAAGTGCTTCAGCTAATTTAAAGATTGATGGTTCACCAATTTCAGATTGGTCACCTTCGAGTGCTAATTTTGCAGAACCCATCACGATCGGTGTTTTGTCGCCTGGGAAGTCATACTTCGTTAAAAGGTCACGCACTTCCATTTCAACGAGTTCTAATAATTCTTTGTCATCCACCATGTCTGCTTTGTTTAAGAAGACCACAATGTAAGGCACGCCCACTTGGCGAGCTAAAAGGATATGTTCACGTGTTTGAGGCATTGGGCCGTCAGCTGCTGAACATACTAGGATTGCGCCGTCCATCTGCGCTGCACCTGTAATCATATTTTTAACATAGTCAGCATGGCCTGGGCAGTCAACGTGCGCATAGTGGCGATTCGCTGTTTCGTATTCTACGTGTGCTGTATTAATTGTAATACCGCGTGCTTTTTCTTCTGGCGCCGCATCAATTTGATCGTAAGCTTTAGCTTCTCCACCAAATTTCTTAGCAAGAATCGTTGTGATTGCCGCTGTCAGTGTTGTCTTACCATGGTCAACGTGACCAATTGTGCCGACGTTCACATGGGGTTTGGTACGTTCAAATTTGCCTTTTGCCATAATGTTATCCTTAGATTTTTAACTTATTTTTTATTAACAATTGCTTCTGCTACATTTCTTGGTGCTTCTGTGTAATGCTTAAATTCCATTGAGTATGTTGCTCTACCTTGAGATAAAGAACGCATCGTTGTTGAATATCCAAACATCTCTGCTAATGGAACTTCGGCGCGAATCACCTTGCCAGTTGCATTATCTTCCATACCTTGAATCATGCCGCGTCTAGATGAAAGGTCACCCATCACATCGCCCATATAATCTTCTGGAGTTTCTACTTCAACTGCCATCATAGGCTCAAGAAGGATAGGGTCCGCTTTACGCATTCCGTCTTTAAATGCCATCGAAGCTGCCATTTTAAATGCATTTTCGTTTGAGTCAACATCATGGTAAGAGCCATCAAACAAAGTCACTTTGACATCTACCACTGGATAACCAGCAACTACACCTGCAGGAAGTGTTTCACGCAATCCTTTTTCAACGGCAGGAATGAATTCGCGTGGTACTGTTCCGCCTTTAATTGCATCAATAAATTCAAAACCTTTGCCGGCTTCGTTTGGCTCCATTTTGAGCCATACATGGCCATATTGACCTTTACCGCCAGATTGCTTAACAAATTTACCTTCAATTTCAACTGGTTTCTTGATTGCTTCTCTGTATGCCACTTGTGGTGCGCCTACATTAGCTTCAACACCAAATTCTCTTTTCATTCGGTCTACAAGAATTTCTAAGTGAAGTTCGCCCATACCTGAAATAATGGTTTGATTTGTTTCTTCATCTGTTTTAACTCTAAATGAAGGATCTTCTTGAGCAAGTCTATTCAAAGCTATACCCATTTTCTCTTGGTCAGCTTTTGTTTTAGGTTCAACTGCAACGTGAATTACAGGCTCAGGGAAAATCATTCTTTCAAGAACAACTTCATTATTGACATCGCATAATGTGTCACCAGTCGTTGCTTCCTTAAGTCCTACAGCTGCTGCAATATCGCCAGCACGAACTTCTTTAAGCTCTTCACGCTGATTTGCATGCATTTGAAGAATACGACCAATACGTTCTTTACGGCCTTTGATTGGATTGTAAATTGTATCGCCTGAATTGATTACACCAGAATAAACACGGAAGAAAATTAATTGGCCCACAAAAGGGTCAGTCATAATTTTAAATGCTAACGCTGCAAAAGGCTCTTCATCAGAAGCTTTGCGAGTTGTAGGTTGACCTTTAGCATCTTCACAAGGTACTGGAGGGACATCCGTGGGTGCAGGTAAATACTCAATCACCGCATCCAACATGGCTTGTACGCCTTTGTTCTTAAAAGCTGAGCCGCATAACATCGGCACAATTTCAAAACTAATTGTTCTGAGACGTAAGCCTTTTTTTATTTCATCTTCACTTAGATCGCCATTTTCTAAGTACTTATTCATTAATTCTTCATTGGCTTCAGCTGCTGCTTCAACCATTTTTTCGCGCCATTCTTTACATGTATCCATTAAATCAGCTGGAATATCGCGATAATCAAATTTCATGCCTTGAGATGAATCATCCCAATAAATCGCTTTCATCTTAACGAGGTCAACAACCCCTTCAAATTTTTCTTCAGCGCCAATAGGCACTTGAAGTGCGATTGGATTTGCTTTTAAACGTAAACGCATTTGATCGTAAACTTTAAAAAAGTTTGCGCCAGCTCTATCCATTTTATTTACAAATGCAAGGCGTGGGACTTTGTATTTATTTGCTTGACGCCAAACAGTTTCTGACTGCGGTTGAACACCACCTACCGCACAGTAAACCATGCATGCACCATCAAGAACGCGCATTGATCGCTCTACTTCAATTGTAAAGTCAACGTGTCCTGGGGTATCAATAATATTAATACGATGTTGATCAAATTGTCCGGCCATGCCTTTCCAGAAACAAGTTGTTGCCGCTGAAGTAATAGTAATACCTCGCTCTTGCTCTTGTTCCATCCAGTCCATGGTTGCAGCGCCATCATGCACTTCACCAATTTTATGGTTTACCCCTGTATAAAAAAGAATACGCTCAGTTGTTGTAGTTTTACCTGCATCAATATGCGCGCTAATTCCTATATTTCTGTATCTATTAATGGGGGTTGTACGAGCCACTTTGAATTACCTTTTAATTATTATGTTTAGAAACGGAAATGTGAGAACGCTTTATTAGCTTCTGCCATTCTATGAACTTCTTCACGTTTTTTCATTGCAGCGCCTTTATTTTCTGAAGCTTCTACAATTTCTGCTGCTAAACGTAAATCCATTGATTTTTCACCTCTTTTACGAGCTGCATCTCTTAGCCATCTCATAGCTAAAGCAACACGTCTTGAAGGTCTAACTTCGACAGGCACTTGGTAATTAGCACCGCCTACTCGTCGACTTTTTACTTCAACAACTGGTCTTAAATTCGTTAATGCGAGAGAAAATACTTCAATAGGATCTTTACCACTTTTCGTTTTAATTTGATCGAATGCGCCGTAAATTAATCTTTCGGCAACAGATTTTTTTCCGCTCGTCATTAATACATTCACAAATTTAGAAACCTCTTGGCTTCCGAATTTTGGATCCTGAAGGATAATTCTTTTGGGAACTTCTCTACGTCTTGGCATATTTTGTTTACCTTAATTTAGTATTCTAAAAACTTAAGCTTCTTTAGGGCGTTTAGCGCCGTATTTAGATCGGGATTGTTTACGATCTTTAACACCAGCAGTATCCAAACTACCTCGAACCATATGGTATCGAACACCTGGTAAGTCCTTTACACGACCACCTCTTAATAAAACTACAGAGTGCTCCTGTAAGTTATGGCCTTCACCGCCGATATAACTAATCACTTCGTAACCGTTCGTCAGACGAACTTTAGCCACTTTACGCAAAGCAGAGTTTGGTTTTTTTGGAGTTGTTGTGTAAACACGCGTACACACACCTCTTTTTTGAGGTGAAGCTTCTAGAGCTGGAACTTTGCTCTTACTTTCAACTTTTTTTCGTGGTTTACGAATTAACTGATTAATTGTTGGCATCGCCTAAATCCTTAAATTTCTAACTTACTATTGATGATGACTCTCTGAAATCTCGCGACGAACGCGAAGATTCCAAAAAGCCGCAAATTGTATTTTGGTTCCTGCATAATGTCAACCTATCATTCAGTTGGCGCTTCAATTTCAGGGCTAACTTGAGCCTCTTCAATTGGAGCTTCAATCTGATCGAGTGGGGCTTCAACAGAATTGATATCTTCCCCAGCAGCCGCAGCTTTTCTTGTTTCATGGTAAGCCAAGCCTGTACCTGCAGGAATTAATCGACCAACAATCACATTCTCTTTTAGTCCTCTTAGGTCATCACGCTTACCTAAAATTGCAGCTTCAGTGAGAACGCGGGTTGTTTCTTGGAACGAAGCAGCTGAAATGAATGAATCTGTCGATAATGATGCTTTAGTAATACCTAAAAGCACATACTCATATTCTGCTGGTTTTTTGTCTTGTGACAATACCAATTCATTTTCAGTTAATACTTCAGCTCTTTCGACTTGTTCGCCTTGAATAAATGAAGTATCACCTGCATCAGTAATACGAACACGTCTTAACATTTGTCTTACAATGACTTCGATGTGTTTATCGTTAATCTTGACGCCTTGCAATCTATAAACATCTTGAACTTCATCAATAATATATCTTGCTAAAGCTTCTCTACCTTGAAGGCGAAGAATATCTTGTGGATCTGCAGGTCCGTCAACAATGACTTCACCTTTTGTTACCACTTGACCATCATGAGCTGTCACATGTTTGTCTTTAGGAATTAAAAATTCTTTTGAAACACCTTCAAGATCTGTAATCACAAGTCTTTGTTTGCCCTTGGTGTCTTTACCAAATGAAACTGTACCTGTGCTTTCAGCTAACATACCTGCATCTTTTGGAGATCTCGCTTCAAATAACTCAGCAACTCTTGGAAGACCGCCGGTAATATCTCTTGTCTTAGAAGATTCTTGTGGAATACGCGCAATCACATCGCCCACTTTAACTTCTTGAGAATCTTTAACTGTAATGATGTAACCAAGCTGGAAAGTTACGTTAACAGATATATCACTTCCTGCTAATTTAACTTCATTACCTGAAGTGTCTAAAATTTTAATTTGAGGTCTCAAGCCTTTTGATTGGCCTGCACGCTGCTTAGGATCGATTACAACTAAAGATGATAAGCCTGTGACATCATCAATTTGTTTTGCAACCGTAATACCTTCTTCAACGTTTTCAAATTTAACTTGTCCAGCATATTCAGAAATAATTGGACGTGTATGTGGATCCCAAGTTGCAAGAACACCGCCAGCCTTAATTGGTTTGCCATCTTGAACAACAAGATTTGCACCATAAGGAACTTTATGACGTTCTCTTTCGCGACCACTTTCATCTTGAATAATTAATTCACCATTACGCGAAATAACTACCTGCTCATTTCGAGCGTTAGTTACATATCGCATTGTAGAAGTAAATTGAATAACGCCGTTTGATTTACTCTCAACTTGACTTACTGATGCTGCTCTAGAAACTGCGCCACCAATATGGAAGGTTCTCATCGTCAATTGTGTACCAGGCTCACCGATAGACTGAGCCGCAATCACACCAATAGACTCGCCTTGGCTAATTAATTTACCACGACCTAAATCACGACCATAACATTGAGAACAAATACCATGTCTTGTCTCGCAAGTCAGTGCAGTTCTTACTTTGACTTCATCAATACCAAGTGCATCAATTTTTTCAACGTGATCTTCTTCAAGTAATGTACCTTTTGGATAAACCACTTCTTGATTTTCTGGATTCATAATATCAAGTGCGTTTACACGGCCTAAAATACGATCTCGCAATGGCTCTACAACTTCACCGCCCTTAACAAGTGCTTTAGTAACTAAACCATCTTCTGTGCCGCAATCATGCTCAGTCACCACAAGATCCTGAGTCACATCAACTAAACGTCGTGTTAAATAACCTGAGTTAGCTGTTTTTAATGCAGTATCTGCAAGACCTTTTCGCGCACCGTGCGTAGAAATAAAGTATTGAAGAACATTTAAACCATCACGGAAGTTAGCTGTAATTGGTGTTTCAATAATTGATCCATCAGGTCTCGCCATCAAGCCTCGCATACCTGCAAGCTGTCTTACTTGAGCTGCAGATCCTCGCGCACCAGAATCAGCCATCATATAAATTGCATTAAATGATTCTTGATAAAGATCTTTACCATCTTTACCCTTCACATTTTCACCGGCATCATTTTTAACAGGCTCTTCTTTAAGTTGTTTCATCATTGCATCAGCAACCTTGTCACCTGCACGACCCCAGATATCAACAACCTTGTTATATCTTTCGCCTTGTGTGACCAGACCTGAAATATATTGATCTTCAATTTCTTTAACTTCAGATTCAGCAGCTTCAATAAGCTGTTCTTTTTCTGGTGGAACAAGCATGTCATGAATACTGATTGAGATACCTGCTTTTGTAGCATAGGTGTAACCCATGTACATTAATTTATCAGCAAGAATTACTGTCTCTCTAATACCAACACGTCTAAATCCTGCATTAATTAATTTTGAAATTTCTTTTTTCTTTAATGCTTTATTAATTAAATCAAAAGAAAGTCCTGCTGGAAGAATTTCAGAAAGTATTGCTCTACCAACTGTAGTTTCATATCGATTTACTTTGTCAGTAGTTGTGCCATCTAAACCTAATTCAGTTTCCTTAATGCGAACTGTGACGCGTGCATGAATATCAACTAAACCACTATCAAAAGCACGATGAACTTCTGCCACATCAGTAAATTTCATACCTTCGCCACGTGCAGCAATTTTATCTCGTGTCATATAATAAAGACCAAGCACAATATCTTGTGATGGAACAATAATTGGTTCGCCATTCGCAGGAGATAAAACGTTATTAGATGCAAGCATTAAGGTTCTTGCTTCCATCTGAGCCTCTAGAGATAAAGGTACGTGAACTGCCATTTGGTCACCGTCAAAGTCGGCGTTAAATGCAGCACAAACTAGGGGATGTAATTGAATAGCTTTACCTTCAATCAGAATAGGTTCAAAAGCTTGAATACCTAAACGATGTAATGTTGGTGCTCTGTTTAATAAAACAGGGTGCTCTCTAATGACGTCCTCTAAGATATCCCAAACTTCTGGTCCTTCTTCTTCTACTTTTTTCTTTGCTGCTTTAATGGTTGTAGAAAGGCCTAAGACTTCTAATTTATGGAAAATAAATGGCTTGAATAATTCAAGCGCCATTTTCTTTGGTAAACCACATTGATGAAGTTTTAATTGTGGTCCAACAACAATCACTGAACGACCAGAGTAATCAACGCGCTTACCCAGAAGGTTTTGTCTAAAACGACCGCCCTTACCTTTAATCATGTCGGCAAGAGATTTTAATGGTCGTTTATTAGCGCCCGTCATCACTTTGCCACGTCTACCATTATCAAGAAGTGAGTCAACTGCTTCTTGCAACATACGTTTTTCATTTCTAACAATAATTTCTGGTGCTTTAAGATCTAATAGTCTTCTTAAACGATTATTTCTGTTAATCACTCGACGATACAAATCGTTAAGGTCTGATGTAGCAAATCTTCCGCCATCGAGAGGAACCAAAGGTCTTAATTCAGGAGGCAGTACAGGAAGAATTTCTAAAATCATCCATTCAGGTTTGATACCTGATTTTTGGAACGCTTCAAGCACTTTTAAGCGCTTAGCAATTTTTTTAATTTTTGCTTCTGAACCTGTTTCAGCTAATTCAGTTCTTAATTTTTCAATTTCACTATTGATATCAAGTGATTTAAGTAATTCTTTAATTGCTTCTGCACCCATCACTGCTGAGAATTCGTCACCAAACTCTTCTACTTTTGCAAGGTAATCATCTTCCGTAAGAAGCTGTCCTCTTGTTAAAGGAGTCATGCCAGGATCAACAACAATAAATGCTTCAAAATAAAGAACACGTTCAATATCTCTTAAAGCAATATCGAGTACCATACCTAAACGACTTGGTAGACTCTTTAAAAACCAAATATGTGCAACTGGACTTGCTAAGTCAATGTGACCCATGCGCTCACGACGCACCTTAGACAAGGTAACTTCAACACCGCATTTTTCACAAATTACACCACGATGTTTAAGTCGTTTATATTTACCGCAAAGACATTCATAGTCTTTAATAGGTCCAAATATTTTTGCACAAAACAAACCATCTCTTTCAGGTTTAAATGTTCTGTAATTAATCGTTTCTGGCTTCTTAACTTCACCATAAGACCATGAACGAATTTTTTCTGGAGATGCTAATGCAATCTTAATTGCATCAAACTCTTCTTCTTGTGTAACCTGTTTAAATAGGTCTAATAAAGCTTTCATTTGTGATCTCCTTAGTTTCTATCGAGGTCAATATCAATAGCTAGTGAACGAATTTCTTTAACCAACACGTTGAATGATTCAGGCATGCCCGCATCAATCTTATGCTCACCCTTCACTATGTTTTCGTATACTTTAGTTCTACCAGCAACGTCGTCTGATTTAACAGTCAACATTTCTTGTAGGGTGTAAGCGGCACCATATGCTTCGAGTGCCCAAACTTCCATCTCACCAAAACGTTGTCCACCAAATTGGGCTTTACCGCCAAGAGGTTGTTGCGTTACAAGAGAGTATGGTCCTGTTGAACGAGCATGCATTTTGTCATCAACTAGATGATGTAATTTAAGTACATGCATATAACCTACTGTGACAGGCCTTTCAAATGCCTCACCTGTGCGACCATCAAACAATTTTACTTGCGTTTTATTTGCTGAGAATTGCAAGAGTTCTGTTTTTGGATCGTTATCTGGGTAAGCAAGATCTAACATATATTTAATGTCAGACTCAGATGCGCCATCGAATACAGAAGTAGCGAATGGAACACCATTTTTTAAGTGTTGAGCAAGCTCTACAACTTCATCATCGTTCAATGACTTAATATCTTCTTTTTTACCAGAAGCATCGTTGTAAATTTGATCTAAGAATTTACGAACCTCAGTTACCTTCGCTTCTTCTTTTAACATTTCGCCAATACGAACGCCTAATCCTTTAGCTGCCCATCCAAGATGAGTTTCTAAGATTTGACCGATGTTCATTCGGGAAGGAACGCCTAATGGATTTAAAACAATATCCAAAGGTGTGCCATCAGCCATATGTGGCATATCTTCTACAGGAGCGATTTTTGAAACTACCCCTTTATTACCGTGACGTCCGGCCATTTTGTCGCCAGGTTGGATTCTACGTTTCACAGCTAAGTAAACCTTAACCATTTTTTGAACACCTGGTGGAAGTTCGTCGCCTTGTGTTAATTTGCGTTTTTTCTCTTCAAAGCGTTTATCGAATTGCTCTTTAGCAACCGCTAAATTATCTTTCAATGTTTCTAATTGTTTTGAAGCATCGTCATTACCTAAACGAATATCGAACCAATCATATCTATTAATTGAAGCTAGAAAATCTTTAGAGATTTTTTCACCTTTTTTCAAACCTTTTGGGCCGCCGGTTGCTACTTTGTTTATAAGTAATCTTTCGATTCTTCCAAAAGTATCATCTTCTACAATTCTTAATTGATCAGCCAAATCTTGTTTGAAGTGTTTTAATTGATCATCAATGATTTGTTGCGCTCTTGAATCTCTATCAATACCTTCTCTAGTAAATACTTGAACGTCAATAATTGTTCCAGACATACCTGATGGCACTCTCAAACTTGTATCTTTTACATCAGAAGCTTTTTCACCAAAGATTGCTCGTAAGAGTTTTTCTTCAGGTGTAAGTTGTGTTTCACCTTTTGGTGTCACCTTACCTACCAGTACATCACCTGATTCAACTTCAGCACCAATATAAATAATGCCGGACTCATCAAGTCTTCCAAGCATTCTTTCTGAAAGGTTTGAAATATCTCGTGTAATTTCTTCAGGGCCTAATTTTGTATCTCTAGATACAACAGATAACTCTTCAATATGAATTGATGTATATCGATCTTCGGCTACTACGCGTTCTGAAATTAGAATCGAATCCTCGAAGTTATAACCATTCCATGGCATAA
Source organism: Candidatus Methylopumilus rimovensis (assembly GCF_006364615.1). Lineage (NCBI taxonomy): Bacteria > Pseudomonadati > Pseudomonadota > Betaproteobacteria > Nitrosomonadales > Methylophilaceae > Candidatus Methylopumilus > Candidatus Methylopumilus rimovensis. Next base: position 1,126,655 of record NZ_CP040986.1, read on the forward strand.
ATCCAACAAGCATATTTTGACCAAGCGCTAATTCACCTACATCAGTTGATGCGCCGTCAGCTATCACATCACCTCTTGCAATTTTGTTGCCAATTCTTACGAGGGGCCTTTGATTGATATTGGTATTTTGATTTGATCTTGTGTATTTAGTTAGATTGTAAATATCAACGCCAACTTCTCCATCTGCAGCTTCATCGTCGTTTACGCGAATCACAATACGTCTTGAATCAACATAATCAACAACACCGCCTCGTTTGGCTTGAACTGTTGTGCCAGAGTCAGTGGCTACTGTTCTTTCAATACCTGTACCTACCACAGCTTTCTCTGCTCTTAAACAAGGCACTGCTTGACGTTGCATGTTTGCACCCATAAGCGCACGGTTTGCATCGTCATGTTCTAGGAACGGAATAAGTGCAGCTGCTACAGAAACAATTTGTCCAGGCGCCACATCCATATATTGAATAGGATCTACTGACGACATCGTAAATTCATTACGGTGACGACATGAAATTAAATCGTCTTGAAAGTGTCCTTTATTATCAAGTTCAGTATTAGCTTGAGCGATTACAAATTCACTTTCTTCGATTGCAGAAAGGTAATCTATCTTCGCAGTGACCTTGCCATTTTCAACGCGTCTATAAGGCGTTTCTAAGAATCCGTATTGATTTGTTCTTGCATAAAGTGCGAGCGAATTAATCAATCCAATATTTGGACCTTCCGGTGTTTCAATAGGGCAAACACGGCCATAATGCGTTGAGTGAACGTCACGCACTTCAAAGCCAGCACGCTCTCTTGTTAAACCACCAGGGCCTAATGCTGATACTCTACGTTTATGTGTAATCTCAGATAATGGATTAGTTTGATCCATGAATTGAGATAATTGTGACGAACCAAAAAATTCTCTAATAGCACTTGAGATAGGTTTTGAATTAATTAAATCGTGCGGCATTAGATTATCTGCCTCAGCTTGGCTTAATCTTTCTTTAACAGCTCGTTCAACACGAACAAGTCCTGTTCTAAATTGATTCTCTACAAGCTCACCCACTGAACGAATTCTTCGATTACCTAAATGATCGATATCATCTATCTCACCGCGACCATTGCGCAACTCGATCAGCACACCAATCACAGCCAAGATATCATCGTTTGATAAAATGTTTGCACCAGTTTCACCTTGAGGGCCAACACGCTTATAGAATCTTTGTAACCAATTTGCATGTTGCTCATAAACTTTTGGATGCGCTCTTCGATTAAATTTCATTCGACCTACATTAGATAGGTCATATCGATCTTCATTAAAGAACAGCCCTTTAAATAAAGCCTCAACTGCATCTTCAGTTGGTGGCTCACCAGGTCGCATCATTCGATAAATAGCAACTTTAGCGCTATATTGATCAGGCACTTCATCTGAGGTAAGTGTTTGAGAAATATAATCACCATGATCTAAATCATTTGAATATAGTGTATGAATTTGTCCTACACCTACTTCAATGAATTTATCTAATACTGATTCTGTGATTTCATCATTTGCATTAGCTATAACTTCGCCTGTATTTTTATCTACGATTGCTTTTGAAAGCTTACGGCCTAAAATAAAATCTTTATCTACTATAATTTTATTTACGCCTGCTTTTTCCATGTCGCGAATGTGTTTAACAGTAATGCGTTTGTCTTTTTGAACAATTACATTTCCTCTTTTATCAGCAATATCAAATTTAGCAATTTCACCTCTTAAGCGATCAGGAACTAATTCAAACTCAATTGATTTTGCAGTCACATGGAATGAATCAAAATCATAATATGTTTCTAGGATTTGTTCTGGTGAATAACCTAAAGCTTTTAACAATATTGTGACCGGCATTTTTCTGCGACGATCCACGCGGAAATATAAATAATCTTTAGGGTCAAATTCGAAATCTAACCAAGAACCACGATAAGGGATGATTCTTGCAGAGAATAATAATTTGCCAGAGCTATGCGTTTTACCTCGATCATGCTCAAAGAATACACCGGGGCTTCTATGAAGTTGAGATACGATAACTCGCTCAGTACCGTTAATAACAAATGAGCCGTTATCTGTCATAAGCGGAATCTCACCCATATAAACTTCTTGCTCTTTAATTTCTTTAACTGTTGGTTTTGATGCTTCTTTATCCATAAGAGTTAAACGAACTTTGACTCTTAATGGCACACCGTATGTTAATCCGCGTTGTTGACATTCTTTAACATCAAATGCTTCTTCACCTAAATTGTAAGTGACGAAATCAAGCCGGGCGTTACCAGAATGACTTACGATAGGAAATACTGAATTGAATGTAGACTGTAAACCTTCACTTAGTCTCTGTTCAGGATGCGTATTTTTTTGTAAAAAAGCTGCGTAAGATTCAAGCTGCATGGTGAGCAAATATGGAATATCTTGCACACGCTCTCTTTTAGCGAAACTTTTTCTAATACGTTTTTTTTCAGTAAAGGAATAGCTCATTGCGTCTCCTGGTGTAATTTTCATAAAACAATAAACTTTTAATATTGAAGAATATTGTTTTATAAATTTTTATAAGTTTTAACCTATTAATTAACTAAAACAAAAAATAGCAAAGGCTGACAGCAAGCTGTCAGCCATGCTAATTAGCATTACTTAAGTTCTGCTGTAGCGCCAGCTTCTTTTAATTTAGCTAGTGCTTCATCAGCTGCAGCTTTTGCAACACCTTCTTTAATTGGCTTAGGTGCGCCATCTACTAAATCTTTAGCTTCTTTTAAGCCAAGACCTGTAATTTCGCGAACAGCTTTAATTACGTTTACTTTGTTGTCGCCTGAAGCATTCAACATTACTGTAAACTCAGTTTTTTCTGCAGCAGCAGCGCCGCCAGCAGCAGCAGGCGCAGCAGCAACAGCAACAGCAGCTGCAGCAGCTGAAACACCAAATTTTTCTTCCATATCTTTAATAAGTTCTGACAAGTCGAGAACTGACATTGCACTTACTGCATCTAAAATTTCAGCTTTAGAGATAGCCATTTAATACTCCTAATAAAAAATTTAAATTAATCGTTTAAAAATTACGCGGGTTTTTGATCGCGAACTGCTGCTAAACCACGCACAAATTTTGTTGGTACCTCATTAAGCGTACGAACAAATTTCGCAATCGGTGCTTGCATTGTTCCCAATAATTTTGCGAGTAATTCTTCACGACTTGGTAATGATGCTAATGCTTCAATATTTGAAGCGCTCATTACCTTGTTAGGCATTGCTCCTGATTTAATAACAAACTTATCGTTTGATTTGGCAAATTCATTTAGTACTTTAGCAACAGCAACCGGATCAGTTGAGATGCCATAAACTATTGGACCTACCATTTCATTGGCTAAGTCAGAGAATGCAGTTCCATCTACGGCTCTTCGAACTAATGTGTTCTTTAAGACGCGAAGATAAACTCCTGATTTTCTGGCTTGAACTCGTAATGCTGTCATTTCGCTTACACCGATACCTCGGTTTTCAGCTAAAACAACCGCTTGAGCGCCCGCGATTTGCTTATTAACTTCAGCAACCACTGCCTTTTTTTGTTCAAGATTAAGACTCAAGGTCTTCTCCTTCCGTTAAATTAAGTATTAAGTAAACTTAATACCAACATTACGGCGACCTCTATCAGGATGCTATCCTTCAGGGGGTACCGCCATCTGCGTAGGCTCTAGCAAAAGATCACTAGAATTAGACTTGTTAGCACCTACGGTCTTTGAAAGCTTCACTGATATTTTTATATCAGTGAACCCAAAGTTCTTTTTAAAAAAAGCTTTCGCTTTCTTTTAATTCTTTACACTAAACTTGCTGAATCGATTCTTACACCAGCACCCATCGTGCTAGAAACCGATAATTTTTTTACAAAAATACCTTTTGTTGTTGGTGGTTTAGCTTTATTAATTGCATCAATTAATGCTGCTAAATTACCTTTTAATTGATCAACAGAAAATGATGCTCGGCCAATAGTGCAATGCACGATACCGCCCTTGTCAGTTCTATATTGAACTTGCCCACCTTTTGCATTTTTAACTGCTGCAGCTGTATCCGGGGTTACCGTGCCCACTTTTGGATTTGGCATTAAACCTCTTGGGCCTAATACTTGTCCTAATGCTCCTACAACTTTCATAGCATCTGGCGTTGCAATTACTACGTCAAAATCCATCATGCCGCCTTTAATTTTTTCAGCGAGATCATCAAATCCAACAATATCTGCACCTGCTGCTTTTGCAGCTTCGGCTGCAGCGCCTTGAGCAAATACTGCAACACGTGTTGTTTTGCCTGTACCGTTTGGAAGTACCAATGCACCACGAATAAGTTGATCAGATTTTTTAGCATCAATACCTAGATTGATAACTGCATCTACTGATTCATCAAATTTTGCTGTTGCTGTTTCTTTAACAAGTTGAAGACCTTCTTGCGCGGGATAAGATTTATCACGGTCAACTTTAGATCTTAATGTTGTAATTCTTTTATTTAATGGCATCTTATACACCCTCCACTTCTATACCCATGCTTCGTGCGCTACCTGCGATTGTTCGCACTGCAGCATCCATATCAGCCGCTGTAAGATCTGCCATTTTTGTTTTAGCAATTTCTTCAGCTTGCGCTCTAGTAATTTTTCCAACTTTATCTGTATGCGGTCTTGGTGAACCTTTTTCTAATTTCGCTGCTTTCTTAATTAGAATTGATGCAGGTGGCGTTTTCATAACAAAAGTAAAGCTCTTGTCTGCGAAAGCGGTAATCACCACAGGGATAGGTAATCCGGGTTCAAAAGTTTGTGTAGCAGCATTAAATGCTTTACAAAACTCCATAATGTTTAAGCCTCTTTGACCTAACGCAGGTCCCACTGGTGGACTCGGGTTAGCTTTGCCGGCTGGGATTTGTAGCTTTATATAGCCAACGATTTTCTTTGCCATTTCATTCTCCTAAATTAGGTACAAGCGCTTTTTTAAAAAAGCTCCCTAGTTAATTTTTACTGCTGTACTACTAAACTTCTTTTTCTACTTGGCCAAACTCAAGCTCAACTGGCGTTGCTCTACCAAAAATAACCACTGATACTTTAAGTTTGCTTTTTTCGTAATTGATATCTTCAATCGTTCCTGAGAACTCTTTAAATGGTCCGTCAATAACGCGAATCGATTCACCTTTTTCGAATGTAAGTTTTTGCGTTGGATTAGTTTTGCTTTCGTCCATGCGCTGTAAAATAATTTCTACTTCTTTATCTTTAATTGGTGTTGGTTTTAGTGCACTTCCACCAATAAATGCTGTTACCTTCGGCGTGCTTTTAACTAGATGCCAACTCTCGTCATTCATTTCCATTTGAACGAGAACATAACCTGGGTATAGTTTTCTTTCGCTTAATGTTTTTTGGCCAGCCTTCATTTCAATAACCTCTTCTACAGGTACCAAAATATCGCCAAAAAGATTCTGAAGATTTGATCGCTCAATTCTTTCAGAAAGTCCTTTTTGAACTAACTTTTCATATCCAGAAAAAGCTTGGACAGCATACCAACGCATCGTCATTACTAACCCCGTCCCAATAACCAATTAATCATGTATGAAAAACTTATATCTACTAATGCCAGGAAAACTGCCATCACAGCAACAAGAATAAATACAGTAATTGTCATTTGTATTGTTTCTTTTCTTGTTGGCCATACAACCCTTTTAGCTTCAACAATGGATTCATTAATAAATCCAAATGTCTTTTGACCAAGAGCCGTTTTCCAAAAAACTAGACTTGCTAATGCAAGTCCAACAAGAATTGTTAGTATTCTTAATACTAAGGCTTGATCACTTAATAGATAAAACCCAACTATTCCTGCTACAAAAAGTAAGAATGAAAAAACAATTTTTAACTTATCCGTCATTAATACTTCTTTCTTTTAATGGCAGGCCAGGAGGGTCTCGAACCCCCAACCCTCGGTTTTGGAGACCGATACTCTACCAATTGAGCTACTGGCCTAAATATAAAATTTATCTCTAAAACTATTCAATCACCTTAGCAACAACACCAGCACCTACTGTGCGGCCACCTTCACGAATCGCAAAGCGTAAGCCTTCTTCCATCGCGATTGGTGCAATGAGTGTTACTGTAATTGACACGTTGTCACCTGGCATCACCATTTCTGTGCCTGCTGGTAAATCAACAGCGCCTGTGACGTCTGTTGTTCTGAAGTAGAACTGTGGACGGTAACCATTGAAGAATGGTGTATGACGACCACCTTCATCTTTACCAAGCACATAGATCTCTGCAGTGAATTTTGTATGTGGTGTGATTGAACCTGATTTAGCTAATACTTGACCACGTTCAACTTCTTCACGTTTTGTACCACGTAACAACACACCTACGTTGTCACCTGCTTGACCTTGGTCAAGTAACTTACGGAACATTTCAACGCCTGTACATGTTGTTTTAAGTGTAGGTTTGATACCTACGATTTCAATTTCATCACCCACTTTAACAATACCGCGCTCAATACGACCTGTCACAACAGTACCGCGACCTGAGATTGAGAATACGTCTTCAACTGGCATTAAGAATGCACCGTCGATTGCACGCTCTGGTGTTGGGATGTAGCTATCAAGTGCTTCAGCTAATTTAAAGATTGATGGTTCACCAATTTCAGATTGGTCACCTTCGAGTGCTAATTTTGCAGAACCCATCACGATCGGTGTTTTGTCGCCTGGGAAGTCATACTTCGTTAAAAGGTCACGCACTTCCATTTCAACGAGTTCTAATAATTCTTTGTCATCCACCATGTCTGCTTTGTTTAAGAAGACCACAATGTAAGGCACGCCCACTTGGCGAGCTAAAAGGATATGTTCACGTGTTTGAGGCATTGGGCCGTCAGCTGCTGAACATACTAGGATTGCGCCGTCCATCTGCGCTGCACCTGTAATCATATTTTTAACATAGTCAGCATGGCCTGGGCAGTCAACGTGCGCATAGTGGCGATTCGCTGTTTCGTATTCTACGTGTGCTGTATTAATTGTAATACCGCGTGCTTTTTCTTCTGGCGCCGCATCAATTTGATCGTAAGCTTTAGCTTCTCCACCAAATTTCTTAGCAAGAATCGTTGTGATTGCCGCTGTCAGTGTTGTCTTACCATGGTCAACGTGACCAATTGTGCCGACGTTCACATGGGGTTTGGTACGTTCAAATTTGCCTTTTGCCATAATGTTATATCCTTAATTAATTACATTCTTCAAAATAATCTACTGGTGCCCATGGCGGGAATCGGACCCGCGACCTCTCCCTTACCAAGGGAGTGCTCTACCACTGAGCCACATGGGCGTGTCCAAATTCTCAAAATATCTGGAGCGGGCGACGAGGTTCGAACTCGCGACATTTAGTTTGGAAAACTAATGCTCTACCAGCTGAGCTACACCCGCACACCCATGGATCTAATCTCCACGTCGCCTCTAAAGAGGCTTTTACTCATGGTGGAGGGGGAAGGATTCGAACCTTCGTACTCAGAGAGAACGGATTTACAGTCCGTCGCCTTTAACCACTCGGCCACCCCTCCAAACCGAACCCTAAATTATGTTGGTTTTTTAGACTTTTGTCAAACTAATGAGGGACTTATAGAAAGGGAATAAATACAAAATAAGATGGTGCCGGATGTCGGAATCGAACTGACGACCTTCGCATTACAAGTGCGCTGCTCTACCAACTGAGCTAATCCGGCGTTATCAGGAGGCGCTACTATACCAATTTATTTAAATTTGAACTAGTTTTTTAGCTCTTAACTAGGGTTAATTTAGGTTTATTGGGTGATTTTTTTGTCTCTTTTGAGTCTATTTCTTGATCTTCTTTCACTTCAAAGAACAATCCTTCGCCGTTTTCTTTGGCATAAATGCCCTCAACAGCCGAAATCGGCAAATATAAATTTTCAGGCGCACCATTAAACCTTGCTGTAAAGGTAATTGCCTCATCTCCCATTAACAAGTCTTTAATAGATTCAGGGCTTAAGTTAAGAAGAATTTTTCCATCTTTAATAAAAGCTCTGGGTGCTAGGGTATTTTGATCTATTTTTACAAGCAAGTAAGGCGTGTATTGCTCAGCAACACACCATTCATATATCGCCCTTACAAGATAAGGTTTGGTCGAAGCTGATTTTGCCATTGATACTAAATTATTTTCTCATCGCTTTTTCTGAAGGAGTCATTGCGTCAGCATAAAGCGGTCTTGAAAATAATTTCTCTGCATACTTAAGTAATGGCGCTGCTTGATTTGGAAGCTCAATACCGTAATGACCTAAACGCCATAATAAAGGAGCAATTGCAACATCTAACATTGAAAATTCATCGCTCAATAAATGTTGTTGTTTAGAAAAAATAGGGACAATCAAAAGTAAATTATCGCGCACATGTTTTCTTGCAATCTCTTTAGCTGATTCATCCGTTGATTCTAAAGCTGGGATATGGACAAATAATTGTTTTTCAAAATCACTTAAAAATAAACGTGCACGCGCTCTCATAACTGGATCGGCTGGCATAAGCTGAGGATGAGGGAAGCGTTCGTCAATATATTCATTAATAATATTAGCGTCAGTTAATACGAGATCTCTTTCCACTAATACTGGAACGGAGTTGTGCGGACTTAATATAGCTAAATCTTCCGGTTTATTTGCTAAATCAACATCAACAACCTCGAAATCCATACCCTTTTCAAATAAAACAATTCTGCAGCGATGGCTAAAAGGATCAATCGAACCTGAATATAATTTCATCATAATTATTTAATATCTTTCCAAAATTCTTTCTTGAGATTGATTGTTAAAACTAATAACAATCCGAGGAATAACAAAACATAATACCCCATATGGAGTCTTTTTAGCTTTGATGGCTCTGACATGAATGTAAGGTAATTTACAAGATCCCCTACAAGCGCATCATATTCTTTTACTGAAAGCGTGCCTGGTTTAACGAGCTCCAAAGTATGATGCTCTTCATTTAACTTTTGATCACCCTGTAATTTCCATAAAATATGAGGCATTGCTGTTTTATCAAAAACAGTATTATTCCATCCAGTCGGTCTAGATGAGTCACGATAATATCCTCTTAAGTAACTATATATCCAGTCCGCACCTCTTGCTCTTACTTCAACAGAAAGGTCAGGTGGGTTTGCACCAAACCAATCCTTTGCATCTTTTTTAGTCATTGCAATTTTCATAGGCTCGCCAACTTTTTCTGCTGTGAAAAGTAAATTCTCTTTAATCAAGTTATCAGATAAGCCGATATCTTTTAAACGGTTGTATCTCATGTAATTTGCACTATGGCAATTCAAACAATAATTGATAAATGTTTTTGCTCCTCTTTGAAGAGAAGCTTGATCATTTAAATCGATAGGTGCTTTATCTAATATGAGATGCTCATTCGCAAATCCAACGCTTGAATAAACAAAAATAATTATTAAAAATAATTTAGTTAAAATTTTCATTTGTAACTGACCCTTGAAGGAACTGGTTTTGTTTTATCTTTTTTACTGTAATAAGGCATCAGTGCAAAAAATAAGAAATAAGTCATTGTAAAAATTCGAGCAACTACTGTGGCTTTATCAACACCGCCAATCAGTGGAATTGCATTGGAGAATTGGCCCCAAACGTTAGATGGCACCGTACCTAAGTATCCAAGGACAAAGAAGCTCACAACAAATAATGCAATCCATCGTTTAAACAAATTGCCTTTGTAACGAATCGATTTAACTTTGCTTCTATCTAGCCAAGGTAAAAATGCAAATGCGAGCACAGATAATCCCATAGCAGCAACGCCTGGAAATTGAGAATTCAATACAGGTGGAACAGCTCGAAGAATTGAATAATATGGCGTGAAATACCAAACAGGTGCAATATGAGCAGGCGTTTTTAGTGGATCAGCAGGAATAAAATTATTTGCTTCTAAAAAGTAGCCTCCCATTTCTGGCAAGTAAAAAACAATAAGTGCAAAGACAATCAGAAATACTGAAACACCGATTAAATCCTTAACTGTGTAATAAGGGTGAAATGGAATGCCATCCAGTGGAATATTTGTTTTTTTATCAAGACTCTTTTTAATTTCGATGCCATCCGGATTGTTTGAACCAACCTCATGGAGAGCCACAAGATGTAAAAATACCAATCCACAAAGCGCCAAAGGAAGAGCAATCACATGAAATGCAAAGAAACGATTTAATGTTGCATCCGATACTAAATAATCTCCTCTTAACCATTCAGATAAATCTGGGCCTACAAATGGAATTGCTGAAAAAAGATTCACGATAACTTGAGCACCCCAGTATGACATTTGCCCCCAAGGCAATAGATATCCAAAAAAAGCTTCGCCCATCAAACATAGAAAAATAGCGACACCAAAAAGCCATAGTAGCTCTCTAGGATTTTTATAGGATCCATAAATTAAAGCTTTAAACATATGAAGATAAATAACAACAAAGAATAAAGACGCACCCGTAGAGTGCATATATCTTATTAGCCATCCGAATGAAACATCTCTCATGATGTACTCAACTGATCCAAATGCCAATTCTGCATCTGGCTTATAATGCATAGTCAACAGAAGGCCTGTAATCAATTGAAGTACTAGAGTTAATAGAGCAAGTGCTCCAAAGAAATACCAAAAATTAAAGTTTTTAGGTGCGTAATATTCTGTTAGATGATTAGTAATTAAAGATGACAATGGAAATCTTTCGTCTATCCATGCCATTAATCCACCTTTAGTTTTTTTTGTTTTGATTTCTGTTTTCATACTTTTAAGTCAGCCTTATCCTTTATTGTCTTCGCCAATCAAGAGAGTGTTTTCATTAATATATTTATGTGGGGGGACTACAAGATTAATTGGGGCTGGAGAGCCTTTATATACTCGACCTGCCAAATCAAATTTAGAACCATGGCATGGACAGAAAAATCCACCATTCCAATTTTCACCCATGTCACCTTGGGTTTGTAATTTAGCAGTCGGTGAACAACCTAAGTGAGTACAAATACCAACTAAGACAAGTAAATTAGGCTTTAGAGATCTTGTCGCATTCTTGCAATAACTTGGCTGCTGAGAAATTACATCAAGATTGGGATCAGAGAGATTAGAGTCGTTTTTTTTCAAACTATCTAACATTGCTTTAGAGCGATTAATAATCCAAACTGGCTGACCTCTCCATTCAGTTGTAATCATAGCTCCCGCTTCAATTTTGCTTACATCAACTTCAACAGGCGCTCCAGCTGCTTTAGCGCGCTCACTTGGTGTCATACTTGATAAAAAAGGAACAGTTATCGCTCCGGCACCAATCGCGCCAGTTACAGTGGTAGCTGCAATTAAAAAACTTCTTTTCTTTTTATCTATTTTATCGTCTTGATGATTTGCCATGATCTTGTGTAAGTATGCTTTTATGAAATTAATATAATTGAGAGAATTTAACTTTGCGAAAGTTGCTTCATTATACAAAATTTCATTCGAAATCTAAATAGGAGCAGTGCTAAATTACCGCTTATCAAGCCTTTAAGTTAATTCGTTTGGATACAAATAGCCCTAATTCATATAAAAGCCATAATGGAATAGCTAGGCAAAATTGTGAGATCACATCAGGCGGAGTTAAAATAGCGCCAATAACAAATGCAATAACGATCATATAAGGCCTTACCTCTTCTAATGTTTTTACTTTTACCCATCCTAAGGTCACCAATATCAGAATAATCACAGGCACCTCGAATGCCAATCCAAACGAAATAAGCAAAGATAAAATGAGATCTAGATAGTTTGAAATATCAATCATCAAGCTCACATTTAAAGGTGTCATCAAAATAAAGAAATTAAATACAATTGGGAAAATTAGATAATAAGCGAAGGACATTCCTACAAAAAATAATATGAAGCCGCTTACGAATGAAAATAAAATTAATTTCTTTTCTTTTTTATAAAGGCCTGGAGAAATAAAACACCAAAATTGATAAAAAACAAAAGGAAGTGAGAGTAAAAAAGAAATAAAAGCTGTAATTTTAATTGGCACTAAAAAAGTTGAAGTGAGGCCCGTGCTCACTAACTTATTGCCATCTGTTAATTTCTCTATGAGTGGCGCTGAAAAAAAACTATAAATATCATTTGCGTAAAAACTTAAACATACAAAAATGACAATAAAACCGATCGCACTTCTAAAAAGAGTGTTTCTTAATTCAATGAGTTGCTGAATAAAAGGCTTAAAATGGGTCACTAAGATTTAATCGACTTTTTTTTAATTTCACGCTGAATTTTTTGAAGCTCTTTAAACTTTTCTTCTCGTTCAATTTCTTCTTTGAGTTTACTAATATAATTTTGTGCTTTTCCAGTCAGCTTACCTAAAACCTTAGCTACTTTAGGCAGCTTTTCTGGCCCAATCACCATAAGTGCTACAAAAAAGATAACAACTAACTCCGAAAAAGAAACATCAAACATAAAACTTATTTTTTAACGCGAGTTTTTGATACTCCACGACGCGCTGTTTTAACTTTAGATGTATTTTCATTTTTGACTGCATCTTTAAAATTTTTAACAGCCGCTCCTAAATCACTTCCAATATTTCTCAATTTGCTTGTACCAAATATTAAAAAAACTATCAATAAAACTATTAACCAATGTGTGATGCTTGAAAATCCCATATTAACTCCCTCTTAAATTTTTGCTAGTTTTGAACTTCCGCCATAGACATGGAAATGCATATGAAAAACTTCTTGGCCACCTTCGGCGCCAGAATTAATCATTGTGCGAAAGCCTTGCAATCCCTGTTCTTTTGCTAATTTGGGCGCCAAGAGAAGCATATTCGATATGATTTCTTTGTCAGCTTCGTTACAAGATATTAAATTTTCAATATGTTTTTTAGGTGTGATTAGAAAATGAACTTTGTCGATCGGGTGTATATCATGAAAGGCAATTAATTCATCATTCTCAAATATTTTTTTGCTAGGTATCGAACCCTCAATAATTTTACAAAAGATGCAGTTCATATTATTTGGCTTTCCAGGCCCGACTTTCTTTCTCTTCAATACCTGAGGTGCCTTCTCTCCTTGAAAGCTCATTCAAAATATCTTCTGCACTTAAATTTTTATGCGCCATTAATACTAAAGTATGAAACCATAAATCAGCAACTTCATGGACAAGCTCTTTGTTGTCTCCTTGTCGCGCAGCAATGATTGTTTCAAAAGCTTCTTCATTCACTTTTTTTAAAATAGCTTCCAATCCATCACGATATAAAGAGGCTGTATATGATTTACTAGGATCATCTTTTTTTCTAGCCTCAAGCGTTTCGGTGAGTTTTTTTAAAATCGCATTCATATTGATTATTTCTTATATATATCTTTAGGTTCTTTCATAACGGGATAATCAGTTACCCACATACCTTTATCATCCAACTTTTGATAAAAACAAGTTTCACGGCCTGTATGACAAGCAATGTTTTCAATTTGCTCAATTTTAAGCAAGATGACATCACCATCGCAATCAAGTCTTATTTCATGAACATTTTGCAGGTGTCCAGATTCCTCGCCTTTTTCCCAAATTTTTTTTCTAGATCTTGACCAATAAAAAGCTTTTTTGTTTTTTTGTGTGAGCTCTAATGCTTCTTGATTCATCCATGCAAACATAAGAACTTTATTTGTTCTATAGTCTTGGGCAATTACTGGCACAAGCCCATCTTTATCCCATTTAATGGAATGTATCCAACTCATTGACGAATCTCGATGTGATTAGATTTCATAAACGCTTTAGCTTCATTAATCGTATACTCTCCAAAATGAAATATACTGGCCGCTAAGACCGCATCGGCTCCCCCTATTTTTACACCATCTACAAGATGCTGAAGATCACCAACACCTCCGGAAGCAATAATAGGCACATCCACTTTATCAGATATTGCCTTAATCAATTCGAGATCAAAGCCTTTTTTTGTTCCGTCTCGATCCATGCTTGTAATGAGTAATTCACCTGCTCCCAATGAAGCCATTTTCGCTGCCCATTCAACTGCATCTAATCCGGTGGCATTTCTTCCCCCATGAGTAAATACTTGCCAAAAAGACTTATTCTCGTCTACCGTTAACTTTGCATCAATTGCGACCACAATGCACTGAGATCCAAACCGAGATGAAGTTTGATAAACAATATCTGGATTAACAATTGCAGAGGTATTAATACTGACTTTGTCAGCGCCTGCATTAAGTAAATTTCTTACGTCCTCGGGAGTTCGAACGCCACCGCCTACAGTGAGCGGTATAAAAACTTCTTTAGCAACATTTTCAATGATGTGAAGTATTAAACCTCGATTATCTGAACTTGCAGTGATATCTAAAAAAGCTAACTCATCCGCACCTTGCTCATTATATTTTTTTGCGACTTCTACAGGATCGCCTGCATCTTTTAATTCTAGAAAATTAATTCCTTTAACAACTCTGCCATCAGTCACATCTAGACAAGGGATAATTCTTTTAGCGAGTGACATTTATTTGATAAGCTCATCTGCGAGTGCTTGTGCTGCTTTAAAATCAAGCGTTCCCTCGTATATAGCTCTACCTGTAATTGCTCCACTGACACCCGAATATGCGATTGAACATAAATTTTTAATATCATCTAGATTCGTTACTCCGCCACTAGCAATCACAGGGATAGTGAGTGCCTCAGCTAATTTTTCAGTTGCTTCAATATTCAATCCATTTAACATGCCATCACGTCCAATATCTGTATAAATGATAGCTTCAACACCATAACCTTCAAATTTCTTTGCGAGCTCAATCACATTGTGTCCGGTTAATTTGGCCCATCCATCAATAGCTACTTCCCCTTCTTTTGCATCAAGTCCCACAATGATTTGCCCAGGGAATGCATAACAAGCTTCGTGAAGAAAACCAGGATTTTTAACCGCGGCTGTTCCTATGATGATGTAGTCCACACCGTTATTAAGATATTTTTCAACGGTATCGAGATTGCGAATGCCGCCGCCTAATTGAATCGGAATCGCACCATCCACTTCTTTAACAATAGCTTTAATTGCAGATTCATTCACTGGTTTGCCTGCAAAAGCGCCGTTTAGGTCAACTAGATGCAATCTTCGAGCTCCAAGGTCTTTCCATTGCTTCGCAACTTCTCCAGGATTTTCTGAAAAGATTGTTGATTCCTCCATTAAGCCTTGTTTGAGCCTAACGCACTTACCATCTTTCAAATCAATTGCTGGAATGATTAACATAAACTAAAACCTATACTGACCATTGAACAAAGTTTTTGATAAGTTGTAAGCCAGCTATCGAACTTTTTTCTGGATGAAATTGCACTGCAAAAATATTTTCTTTAGCAATAGCACAACAAAATTTTTGCGCATATGAAGTTTCAGCTGACACAATATTTTTATCATTAGATTCTAAATAATAACTATGAACAAAATAAAATCGATCGTTATTATTAATGTTTTTCCATAAAGGATGATGATTTGTCTGTGACACTTCATTCCATCCCATATGAGGAATTTTTAGCTTATGGCCACTTTCATCTGCTGTATTCTGATTATTAAATCGCTTAATAGTGCCTCCCAGCAATCCTAAGCCATCAACATTACCTTCTTCGCTTTTATCAAACAACATTTGCAAACCAATGCATATCCCTAAAAAAGGTTTTGTTTTTGCTGCCTCAATCACAGAGGATCTTAAATTTCTTTCATCAAGCTCTCTTATGCAGTCAGGCATAGCGCCTTGGCCAGGAAAAACTACATGATGTGCTTGTTTAATATCGGTAGGATTACTTGTAACTTTAATATCGGCTTCGGGTGCGACTTGTTTAAAGGCATTAAATACTGACTTTAAATTTCCCATTCCATAATCAATGATAGCGATCATTATTATTTTGATGAAAAAGGTTTATAGACTGCCTTTGGTTGAGGGGGTTACGCCAGAAATTTTTGGATCAATGTAAACAGCCATTTTAATGGCTCTTCCAAATGCTTTATAAATTGTTTCTGCCTGATGATGAGCATTATCGCCTTTAAGATTATCGATGTGCATCGTAATATTTGCATGATTCACGAACCCTTGAAAAAATTCGTGTATTAAATCAACATCAAATTCACCTATAGCAGCCCTTTTAAATTCAACATCAAATTCAAGTCCAGGCCTACCTGATATATCAAGTACAACTCTAGACAATGCCTCATCTAAAGGAATAATAGCTGACCCATACCTGGTAATACCTTTTTTATCTCCGATTGCTTTATTAAAGGCTTGTCCAAGGACAATACCAACATCTTCAACAGTATGATGTGCATCAATATGAAGATCACCTTTTGCTGTAACTTCTAGATCAAACATTCCATGACGAGCAACCTGGTCTAACATATGATCTAAAAAGCCGATGCCAGTATTGAGTTTTGCACTCCCCTGACCATCAAGATTAATGCTTACTTCAATTTTAGTTTCATTTGTATTTCTTGAAACAGATGCTGATCTTGTCATATTTTTTTACTTAAAGTAGATAAGATATTTTAACTCATTAAAAATGTAATTAACATCAATTATTTCATGTGCTTAGAATAAGTTTTAACGTCTCAAGCAATACTTGCATCTCTTCATCCGATCCAATTGTGAATCGAATGTAGGAAGAGATTCGTATTGGATTATCAAAGCGCCTCACTACAATTCCGTAATCTCTTAATTTGCTTACGATGATTTTTCCATCAAGAGAGGTGTGTTGAGCAAAAACAAAATTGGCGCCTGAAGGAAGAACTGAAAAATTAAGAGCTTTCAATTTTTCAATAAAATTTAATTTTGTTTTAATAACTTTATGGCAGGTATTTTTAAAATAGGAATCATCTTTAAAGGATTCAATACCGGCAATCAATCCTAATCGATCAATTGGATAAGAGTTAAAGCTATCTTTTACTCTAATTAAAGCTTCGATAAGATCTGGGTGGCCTATAGCGTAACCAAGTCTTAGTCCTGCCAATGATCTCGATTTAGAAAATGAATGTGTGACCAATAAATTTTTATATTTTTCTATAAGAGAAATAACGGACTCTGTGCCAAAATCTACATACGCTTCATCTACGATCACTACAGAATCAATATTTTTATCAAGAAATGCTTCAATCTTTTTTAAGGTAAGTGGTATGCCCGTTGGCGCATTTGGATTTGGAAAAATAACGCCTCCATTAGGCATTAAATAGTCATTTAATACGATTTCAAATGAATCGTTAAGGGGAATAGTTTTAAAATCAATCTCGTAGAGTTTGCAATATACTGGGTAAAAGCTATAAGTAATATCAGGGAATAAAATAGGCGCGTGATGTTTCAAAAGTGCTTGAAATGCAATAGCTAAGACTTCATCAGAACCATTTCCCACAAAAACCTGGTTAGCTTTAACATTAAAATAATCTGCAATTGATTTCTTAAGCGCTTCTGAATTTGGATCTGGATAGAGCCTTAAATTGTCATCTGCAAATTCTTGAATGGCTGCAATTACCTTTGGGCTTGGTCCATAAGGATTCTCATTGGTATTTAACTTAATAAGATTATTGAGTTTAGGTTGCTCGCCGGGAATGTACGGCGTCAAGCCATGCACAACCTTGCTCCAGAATTTACTCATTATCTATACGATATTCCGCTGATTTAGCATGGGCTTGAAGTCCTTCGCCATGAGCTAAGACCGAGGCAATTTTTCCAAGTTTGTGAGCGCCTTGATTAGATAATTTAATTAGACTTGAGCGCTTTTGAAAATCATAAACACCAAGCGGCGAAGAAAATCTTGCTGTTCTTGATGTTGGCAATACGTGATTCGGGCCAGCACAATAATCGCCAACAGCTTCACATGTATTTCTTCCCATAAAGATGGCGCCTGCATGTTTAATATTGTTAACGAGTGAATCTGGATCATCTACTGAAAGCTCTAAATGTTCAGGTGAAATAAAATTTGAAATCTCGGCTGCTTCTTCTAATGTTTTTACTTTGATCATTGCACCTCGATTTGTCAAAGAAGTCTCAATGATTTTTTTTCTCGGCATAGTTTCAATTAATTTATCAATACTCTCTTGAACCTGATTTAAAAACGATTCACTTGGGCTGATTAAAATTGACTGCGCTAGCTCATCATGCTCAGCCTGCGAAAATAAATCCATCGCAATCCAATCTGGATTCGATTTTTCATCTGCAATAATAAGTATCTCTGAAGGTCCTGCGACCATATCAATACCAACCACACCGAATACTCTTCTTTTAGCCTCTGCAACATAAGCATTGCCAGGGCCTACAATTTTGTCCACTTGAGGTATGGTTTGTGTGCCATAAGCAAGTGCGCCGATTGCTTGAGCACCTCCAATTGCAAATACACGGTCCACTTTAACGAGCGCCGCGGCAGCCAAAACCAATTGATTTCGCTCTCCATGAGGCGATGGGACCACCATAATAATTTCTTTAACGCCTGCCACTTTTGCTGGAATTGCATTCATTAGTACTGAAGATGGGTATGCTGCTTTTCCTCCAGGAACATATAAACCAACTCGATCTAATGAAGTTACTTTTTGACCAAGCAAAGTTTGGTCATCTTCGGTATAGCTCCATGAACTCATGAGCTGTTTATTGTGATAATCAAATACTCTTTTAGCAGCTTCTTCGAGTGCTTCTCTTGACTTTTGAGGAAGGCTTTTCAAAGCCAAATTTAATTCTTCTTTGGAAATTTCAAACTCTTCCATGCGAGAAAAATCTACGTGATCAAATTTTTTTGTATATTCAATTACGGCTTGATCGCCTCTTTTTTTGACGTCACTCAAAATTTCTGCGACTGTTTTTTCAATCTGAGTATTTTCTTCAGCTTCAAAGAAAATGAGCTGACTTAACTGATCTTTAAAATTTGAATCTTGGGTATTTAATTTTTTAATTTGAATCATAAGTATGATTATGCTTTAAGTGCTTTTTCAAATTGACTAAGAATAGGTTGCAAGAGTTCTCTCTTTAATTTTAAAGATGCCTGATTGATAATTAATCGCGAACTGATATCGGAAATATCTTCAACTGCAACAAGATTATTAGCTTTTAAAGTTTTACCTGTACTCACTAAATCGACGATCACATCTGCTAGACCTACAAGAGGCGCCAATTCCATAGAGCCATAGAGCTTAATTAAATCAATATGCATACCTTTTTTTGCGAAGTGTTCTTTAGCTACTTTTACATATTTTGTCGCTACCTTTAAGCGAACACCTTTTTGAATAGCGCCTAAATAATCAAAGTCTTCTTTGGCTGCTACCATCATTTTGCATCGACCAATATTAAGATCAATCGGCTGGTACAGTCCTTCTCCTATATATTCATCGAGAATGTCTTTACCTGTAATACCAATATCAGCTGCGCCATATTCAACATAAGTTGGCACATCTGTAGCTCTTACAATAATAAGTTTTATATCTTTGTGATTGGTATCTAAAATAAGTTTTCTTGAAGTTTCAGGATCTTCGTTACAAGTAATGCCTACACCCTCTAAAAGAGGGATGGTTTGTTCAAATATTCTTCCTTTAGATAATGCGATTGTAATTTTCATCTTAATGAATCCGTTTAATATTGGCACCTAGTTGATTGAGTTTATCTTCTAATTTTTCGTATCCGCGATCAAGATGATAAATACGCTCAATCGTAGTTTGTCCTCTAGCTGCTAAACTTGCAATAACCAGACTTGCAGAAGCTCTAAGATCTGTTGCCATTACAGAAGCCCCTTCCAAATATTCTTTGCCTCTAATAATTGCTGTATTTCCTCTAACGTCTATTTGTGCTCCCATACGAATGAGCTCTTGCACATGCATAAAACGATTTTCAAAGATCGTTTCGGTAACTTCTGATACCCCTTCTGCAATGGTATTTAACGCCATCATTTGTGCCTGCATATCTGTTGGGAAAGCAGGATAAGGTGCAGTTCTTATATTTACCGCTTTCAATTTTCCATCACTTTTAATATGAATTGAATTTTCATGCGATTCAATTTTAACGCCAGTTTCAATTAATTTTTGTGTAATTGCATCTAAACATTTGAGCTGTACATTTTTTAAAAGTACATCACCACCTGTCATCGCAACAGCAGCCAAATATGTTCCTGCTTCAATTCTATCAAAGATCACGTCATGACTTGCTTTATGCAGTGAATCCACTCCTTCAATTGTAATCACATCAGTCCCTAAGCCTTGTATTTTGGCGCCCATTTTATTTAAACATTCCCCAAGATCTAAAACTTCAGGTTCTTTGGCAGCATTTTCCAAAACGGTAATTCCATTAGCCAATGAAGCCGCCATCATTAAATTCTCAGTCCCTGTGACGGTAACAATATCCATATAAAATTTACAACCTTGTAACTTGGATTTCGGTAAGTGTTTCGTTGAAGCTTCAATATAACCATTATGAATATCTATTTTTGCTCCCATCGTTTGTAGGCCTTTGATATGAATATCGACAGGTCTTGATCCAATAGCACAGCCTCCCGGTAATGAAACTCGAGCCTCTCCAAATCTTGCAAGTAAGGGTCCTAATACAAGAATAGAAGCGCGCATTGTTTTTACGCGTTCATAAGGTGCATTTTTATTGATAATTTCTTTTGCAGTTAATTCAGTCGAATCATTTTTGAACTCAATATCTACACCCATATACTTTAATAAAGATTTGGTTGTATTTACGTCTTGAAGTTGAGGCACATGAGTTAATGACAGTGTGTCTTCAGTAAGAAGTGAGGCAATAAGTATAGGTAAGGCTGCATTTTTAGCGCCTGATATTTCAAGTTCACCGTGAAGAGGCGATTGTCCTTGAATAACTAATTTATCCAAGTTATGAATTAGCCTTTAATAACTTTACTAGTTCTCCAGTCTCATACATCTCTTTCATGATGTCGGCGCCACCGATAAATTCTCCATGAATATAAAGCTGAGGAATGGTTGGCCAATTTGCAAACACTTTGATGCCTTCTCTTATTTCTGGATCTTGAAGTACATCGATTGCATGAAAATCAGTATCACATGCATCTAAAATTTTAGTTGCTAAACTTGAAAAACCGCACTGAGGAAATTTAGGACTTCCCTTCATGTATAAAACTACATTGTGTTCATTAATCGTTTTTTGAATCTTCTCTTGCGCACTCATGCCTTACTCCTCAATATTACGTTTTTAATTGATTCCATTCATGTGGTGTATAAGTCTTCATAGATAGAGCATGAATTTCACTTTTCATCTTATCGCCTAAAGCATTAAATACCATTTGATGTTGTTTAACCCGATTTAATCCTTCAAATAAACTACTTACAATCGTGCCCTCAAAATGGGTGCCATCCTCACCTAAAATTTCTATAAACTCACATTCAAGTTTTTCGAGAATCGATTGCCTAATATCGTCAGCTGTCATCTTTTAGCTTCTTAATTTATAGCCGGATTTTAGCATTCCTAAGGTGATGGAAGCCAACACAATGAAAAAGAAGGTTACGATTGAAAGGCTTAATAATGGAGCTACATCAGATTGCCCAAAAAAACCGTACCGGAAACCATCAATCATATAAAAGAAAGGGTTGAGCTGAGACACCTTTTGCCAAAAAGGCGGCAAGGAATGAATTGAATAAAACACGCCTGATAGGAAAGATAGAGGCATAATCACAAAGTTTTGGAATGCTGCCATCTGATCAAATCGATGTGCCCATATACCTGCAATAATTCCAAATGTGCCAAGTAATGCACCGCCAATCATCGCAAATCCAAAAATAATCCATGGGTGCAACATAGGCAAATCTACATACAAAAGTGCGAATAAATAAATGCAAGCACCGACAAAAATACCTCTCACAATTGAAGCGATTAAGAAAGCTAAGAAAAATTGAAGGTAAGTAATAGGTGTTAATAATATAAACACAATATTTCCCATGACTTTAGATTGAATAAGGCTTGATGAACTATTTGCAAAAGCATTTTGCAATAAAGACATCATGATTAGACCTGGAATAAGAAACGCGGTGTATTCAACATTATCATAGACTTTTACATGATTTGCTAAGACATGAGAAAAGATGAGCAAGTAAAGGACTGCAGTGATCACGGGTGCGGCTACCGTCTGAAAAACGACACGCCAAAATCTTAATAATTCTTTCTTAAGAAGTGTCCATGTCCCTATAAACTCAGTTTTAAAATTTATCATTTTTTACTTCCAGTGAGCTTTAAAAAAACATTTTCTAAGTCGGAATTAGTCAGATCCATATCCAATATTTTAATTTTTGATTTTTTTAATTCACCTATAATAAATTCGACTTCTGCTATTTCTTCAATTAAAAAACTGATCGAGTGATGATCTAAATTTTGCATAAGATTCTGAATACTTGCAGGAATTTTTTTTCCTTTTAAGTCTAAGCGTAGATTTAAATTTTTTGCTGAGAATCGTTTTAATAGGTTTTTTGTTTTATCTAAAGCAACAACTTTGCCTTGGTCCATCATAGCAATTCGACTGCAAAGAGTTTCGGCTTCCTCTAGGTAATGTGTAGTCAAAACAATCGTATGGCCTTTTTGATTGAGTTTTTTGATGAACTGCCATAATCTTTTTCTAAGTTCTACATCCACGCCTGCTGTTGGCTCGTCTAAAACAATCACTGGAGGTTTATGCACAAGAGCTTGCGCTATTAATGCTCTTCTTTTCATACCACCAGAAAGCATTCTCATATTTGTATTGGCTTTATCTTTTAGATCAAGTCCTTCTATGACTTCATCAATCCAATCATCATTTTCGCGACCTTTGCCAAAGTAGCCTGCTTGGAATTGAAGCATTTCACGTACATTAAAAAAAGGGTCAAATACTAATTCTTGAGGCACAATACCAAGCGATCTTCTTGCATATTGATAATCTTGAATGACATCATAGCCCATCACCTTAATTGAACCTGAAGAAGGTTTTGCAAGTCCTGCCAGAATATTAATAAGAGTTGATTTGCCAGCACCATTAGGGCCTAAGAGCCCAAAAAATTCGCCCTCTTCTATTGTGAGATCAATACCTTTAAGTGCTTCTAATTTACCGAAGTTCTTTTTAACATTCTTAAATACGATAGCTTTTTTCATTGGAATAAATGCAACAAGTTTCTTAAATGAAACTTAAGAATACAAAACCTAATGAAGGGAAGATACTAAATCTTCCACTCCATATAATTTTGCGAGGCTATTTAAATTTTTTGGTAAATTTTTAAAAACAAAATGTGATTTTGTTTTTTTAGCTTGTCTTTGTAATTCAAAAATCAGACTTAATGTCGACGTATCTACAGAAGTTACTTTTGAGAAAGCAATCGTCGTTTTTTTGTCTAATTTTTGTTTATTAATTAAATCAATAATGGCTGGTATCTTTTCAATTGTAAGATCGCCACTTAACTGCCATTGATTTTTATCAAAAATAATCATTTATTAGATTTTGCTTTATCAGAATCAGCATTCTTCTCTGCAAGTTTTGAAATAAGAGAAGCTATACCATTTTGCTTTATTTCATTACCAAATTGCCCGCGAAAGTTTGTAACTAGACTGACACCTTCAATAATAATATCAAATACTTTCCAAGAATCACCATCTTTCTCTAGCATGTAGTCTATCGGCAAAGGTGGCGCGCCAGACTTCAAAATTTCAGTCTTCACTAATACTTCTTCATCTGAGGGTTGAAATCGAGTTGGTTTATAATTTAAAGTCTGATCCTTAAATTTTAACAATGCACTACCATAAGTCTTAACAAGCATCGTTCTAAACTCTTTTTTGAAAGCTTCCTGCTCGTCTTTAGTTGCTGCTGGCCAAGCTTTTCCAAGAACAAGTTTTGAAATGCGATCGAAATCAAAATAAGGAAGTATTTTTTCTTCAGTAATTTTGTAGGCTTTTTCCTTATTGCCCGCTTTTAAATCTTTATCCGTTTTTAAAATTTCAAAAACTTCATCGGCAATTTTCCTAACGAAAAGGTCTGGAGCTTCCGCAGCAAATATGCTCATCGACATTAGTAAAGTTAAAATTAATAATAAAAACTTTTTCATGACTTTAAAATACCTTTCTAGTAAAAATTATTTTTTGGGCTCTTCAGAGGCTTTACTATATAAAAACTGACTGATAAGCTTTTCCAATACAACCGCATCTTGTGTTTTAGAGACCCGATCTCCTTCTTTTAGAAAGTGATCATCACCACCAGCCTCTAGGCTAATATATTGCTCGCCTAGCAATCCTGATGTGTAAATGTTTGCGAAGGTATCTTTTGGGAAAGGATATCTTTTATCTATTTTTAAGGTTACAACAGCTTGATAAGCTTTAGTATCAAATTGGATTTTATCAATACGGCCTACAACTACGCCTGAACTTTTAACTGGCGCTCTGGGTTTGAGTCCTCCAATATTTTCATAATTTGCGGTTATTGTATAAGTTTCCCCTAGCGTATTGCTTGTAAGGTTTCCCACCTTCATGGCTAAGCCCATAAGGGCTGCAATCCCTATTGCGACAAATAAACCCACCCAAATATCTAATGTTGTCTTATCCATAATGGCTCCAATCACATATTAATTCGACATCATAAACGAAGTTAAAATAAAATCTAATCCTAAAACAGTAAGTGAAGAAGTTACTACAGTCCGCGTGGTAGCTCGACTTACTCCTTCTGCCGTTGGAGGAGCATCATAACCTTCATAGAGGGCAATAATCGTACATGCAACTCCAAATACGAAACTTTTGATAAGTCCATTTATCACATCAAATCTAAAATCAACATTCACATTCATTTGGGACCAAAATGCTCCGTGATCTACACCAATAATAGGGACCGCAACTAAGTAGCCTCCCATCACGCCTACCATTGAGAAAATGGAAGCAAGTATAGGCATTGAAATAACACCAGCCCAAAATCTAGGGCCAATAATTCTGGCAATTGGACTTATGGCCATCATCTCCATGGCTGATAATTGCTCAGTGGCTTTCATTAAACCAATTTCAGCGGTGATTGCAGTTCCGGCTCTTCCTGCAAATAAAAGCGCAGTAACCACTGGGCCAAGTTCTCTTAATAAAGCTAATGCAACTAAAACGCCAATGGATTCTGAAGAGCCATATTTTTGTAACGTGTAATATCCTTGTAAACCCAGCACCATGCCTACAAAGAATGCGGAGACCACGATAATAATTAAGGACATGACACCGGTGAAATATATTTCACGGATGGTTAAGTGAATTCGTCTAAAGCTTTCACCTGAATAAATTAAGGTTAGTAAAAATAACCTCGTAGCTGAACCTAAACGCCAAATTCTTGAAGTAACATGATTGCCTAGATTGCTTAAAATTTTGAAAATTGGATTCATAAATTAAACCGACTCATAAATATCTTTTTTATAGCTAGGCGCATTGTAATGAAATGGAACAGGGCCGTCTTTCTCCCCATGCACAAATTGATGCACAAAAGGAAGTTTTGATTTTGACAATTCTTTAGGCGTTCCTTCAGCAGCAACTGATCCATCCGCAACAAAGTAAATATAGTCTGCAAAAGAAAAGGCTTCTTCTACATCGTGAGTCACGATAATTGAAGTTGCTCCCAATGCATCATTGAGCGTTCTGATAAGATCACAAATGACTGCCATAGAAATAGGATCTAATCCAGCAAAAGGCTCGTCATACATAATAATATCTGGGTCTAGTGCAATAGCTCTTGCAAGTGCTACTCGTCTTGCCATCCCGCCTGAGAGTTCAGTAGACATAAGTTTATGAGCGCCTCTTAAGCCAACCGCATTAAGCTTCATAAGAACTAAATCGCGAATCATGCTTTCTGGTAATTTTGTGTGTTCACGCATTGGAAATGCCACATTATCAAATACGGACAAGTCAGTAAAAAGAGCGCCGTGCTGGAAAAGCATGCCCATTTTTCTTCGCAATTCATAAATGCCCTGTCTATCTTGTTTGTGAACAATCTTGCCATCCACAGTTACTTGACCGGCTTTAGGTTTTATCTGACCGCCTATCAAACGAAGAATAGTCGTTTTACCGCAACCGCTTCCACCCATGATAGCTGTGACTTTACCGCGAGGAAAAACCATACTGATATCTTTATGAAGCATAAGATTACCGTAGCCAAAAGATAGGTTTTTAATTTCGACTATATTTTTTTGGGTCATATTTAAATGTAAATATTAAACGTACATTCTACATGGAATTAAAGTTCGCCATATGAATGCAGTCCCGATAAAAACATATTGACGCCTAAAAAAGCAAAGGTAGTAATAACAAGCCCAATCAGTGCCCACCAGGCCAAAATAGAGCCTCTTAGGCCTTTAACAATTCGATAATGTAGCCAAGCTGCATAATTTAACCAAACGATTAGTGCCCATGTTTCTTTTGGGTCCCATGACCAATAACCTCCCCAAGCTTCTGCTGCCCATATGGCACCTAATATCGTTGCGATTGTAAAAAAGATAAATCCGATTGCTATAGACTTATAAATAAGGTCATCAAGGACAGCTAATTTTGGCAAATAAGAAGTTAGTATTTTTTTGCCTGAAAATAAGTAAGCAACCGATACCATAGCTGCTAATGAAAACGATCCATATCCTATGAAATTGGCAGGCACATGTATTTTCATCCAGTAAGATTGAAGAGCGGGCACTAAAGGCTGAACACCATCTGCATGACGATCAAATGTGTACCATAAAATAAATCCCACAGCTGCATTAATAACAATCAATACAAAAGCACCTAATTTTTTTGTATTAAACCTTTCTTCGTAAAATAAATATAGAAGGGAGGTAATTAAACAAAATAAAATAAATACTTCGTATAAGTTACTGATTGGGATATGACCGATATCAAGACCCATTAAATAAGATTCATACCATCTCACAAGTAATCCAATGAAACCAAACAAAACTGCTACAAAAGTGAACGAGGAGGCAATATTGTCTATTAAATTATTTTTTGTAAGAAGGCCTAGCCAATAGAGTAAAAGTGAAAGCACGAAAAAAACATTCATCCACATAATTGCTGATTGACTTGCTATTAAATATTTCAATAAGAAGATTTGCTCATTATTGGCTAAGACGTCTTGATATAAATGAATCGCGAAAAGACTAATCACAAAAACCAAAATCGTAATTTTTTTAAAATTATTCCATTTCCAACCAAGCCATGAAAAAAATCCAACACTTCCAAATAAAATTACTTTTTCATAAACATCCATATAACTATGAAATGTTTTTAGTGCATACAAGGCACCGCCTAATAAAAAAGCAAGATAAAAAACATTAAATGTTTGAAATGTCGCTTTAGAAGATTTAAATAATTTATTGAACATATTTCACCTATTATTGAATAATTTTCTTAATTTCTTGAATTAATTTTTTGAAGTCATTTTCAAAATCTATATTCTTACGATTAGAGCTTAAAGCTAGTATAACGCCGCCTTTTGCTTTTATA
The DNA here is from genome assembly GCF_006364615.1 of Candidatus Methylopumilus rimovensis. Classification (NCBI taxonomy): domain Bacteria; kingdom Pseudomonadati; phylum Pseudomonadota; class Betaproteobacteria; order Nitrosomonadales; family Methylophilaceae; genus Candidatus Methylopumilus; species Candidatus Methylopumilus rimovensis. The sequence goes on from NZ_CP040986.1 coordinate 1,154,071, forward strand.
AGCAACCATAATTTTCTTTCATGTAAATAAATCATTGAAAAAATACCAAGCACTAAACTTAAGGACCCAAGATAAACCCAAAATTGACCAGGCGACTTAGTCAATTGGAGTCCGCTTGCTTCTTTTTGTTCATAACTTGTTAATTCAAAGTAATAAGGAACTCCATAAAAAAATATATCACTATATGCATTTAATGCATCTTGTATAAATATGATTCGAGTTTGATTGAGATCTTTATCTGCCAGATTAAATCTGGCTTTATAAATCTCACTTGATGCAATATCAATAATTTTTAAGTAAGTTTGAACTGCTTTTTCTTTTTCATTCGCTGGAATATTTTTATCTATATTTTCAGCAATATTTGAAAATCCTCCTTGCCCAAATAAAGCCATTAATTTATTAACGCTCTTTTCAAATGATTCTTTAACCTCATTATTTTTATCTATATTACTCGTCGATTGATTGGCTATTTTTTTTGCAACAGATTCAATCAGTGTTTTATTTTGAAGCGCATCTTTAAATAACATAAATTCATCAATAGAGCCTTTTGCGTCTGCAGGAATTTTTAAGTATTTAAATTCTTCTTGCGGCGTTTCTCTCATGCCGCTTATATAGAATGAACGTCCCTCAATTGGCATAGGATATTGATATGAAAGATATTCACGAGCCTGACCTGAGCTATTTCTAACCTTATAGGTGACACTTGGACCTACATTTCTGGGCTTTTCTTTTTCGCCCTCTTTTAAATGTAATACATTAAATTTTTTAAAATCATTAAACTCGTAAGTAATTTGATCTTTATCTAATTTGACTTTATCAAAAATCTTTCCATCTATTTTTTGAGTAGAGTTAGAATTGAATAGGCTTCGCAATTTAATATTTAGCTTTGTGCCTCCATCTTGAAAATCTGATTGATATATTGCTATACCTTTATAGGTAAAAGGATGATTAACGCTAATTGTTTTTGTTATATCTTGAGAAAGTTCAGGATCGGAAATTACCAAATCGCTTTCAAAGGATTTTGGCATACCTGTTGAATAATGATTAATTCTAAAATCTTTTAGAGTTATTTTAAAAGGCAAATCTTGTACAAGGTATCCATCTTTCATTCTGACAAATGCAACATTATCTGAAGAGCCCTCAGCAAGCGTCATATTTGCTCTAAATGAGGTATTGCTCAGACTTAATCTACTTGCTTCTGGAACCTTTGAAGCCGGCATATCTAATGTTTCAATTTTTTTATAACCTAGTAATTCTTGAGCTTTAAAAATCAGATTGCCATCCAATAACCCACCTAAGCAAATTATTACCACTCCAATATGCGTCAAAATATACCCTATGCGCTGGTAGTTTCCCTTCTTGGCAACAATTAAAAAATCGCCATTTTCTTTCGATTTCTCTTTTACCTTATATTTAGATTGTTTTAAGTAATGAAGAATTTTTGAAGTATTCACATACTTTTTATTTTTTATAACAAGATGATGTGTGAATGATAAAAGTGACTTTTCCTCTAAAGAATCTTTAAATACTGAAAAGTCCTTAAGAATTGCTGGTGTATTTTTAATAATACAAAGCGTTGTAGATAAAACCAAAAAAAGAAGAATTATTAAAAACCAAATGCTGTGATATACATCATAAAGACCAATTTTTTCAAAATATACAAACCAAAATTCGCCTAATTTAATAATGTAGTTCTCATAGGGCTCATTCTGCTTAAGCATTGTTCCTATGATTGATGCAATGCCCAAAAATACAAGCATCGACACCGCGAAGCTCATTGAACTTAGCAATTGATTTATTTTTTTGGAATTAATTGTTGAAGATTTCAAAATAACTCATTTTTAAAAATGAAAAGTTTTGACTAGAAAAACTGCAAGGAAGTTGTAGTAATTAAGCTTAATACGAAAGTTAGAATGGCTTATCTTAAACCTTGGATGTAATCTGCTACTGCTTCCATTTCTTGATCAGTTAATTTAGCAGCAATGGTTCGCATTACTTTTGCTTCATCATTTGCTCGAGCACCGAGTCTAAACTGTCTTAATTGATTTAAAACATACTCTGAGTGTTGACCACCTAAGCGTGGATATTTAACAGGAAGACCATCGCCTGAAGGTCCATGGCAAGACGCACACGCTGGCAAGCCATTGACCTGGATACCTGCACGATAAATTTTTTCGCCTAAAGACCCCGCACCATTTGTTTTAGCTTGCCCTAAATTTAATGTTTGCTTTGAAAAGTATTCTGCCACCGCATGCATATCAGCATCTGATAACATTGCTGCCATTCCAGACATTACTGCGTTTGCGCGATCACCAGATTTAAAATTTATTAATTGTTTGTAAAGATATTCTGCGTGTTGCCCTGCTAATTTTGGATTGGCGCTAATAATACTATTGCCATCAATTGCGTGACACGCTGCGCATACAGTCCCAACTGCTTGAGGTGGGTTTTTATTATCAATCGTTGCAGAAATTGCTGTACTTGCAATTAAAAATGACAAGATGAGAATAAAAAAAACATTTCGACCACTCATTGCAGAAAGCTCCATATATAAAGTATGTACAAGTTGTACATTTTATCTAAAATCCTATTCTCGTGATAGCATTTTGATTGGATTGAACAGGTTTAGGTAAAGCGCATGGCTATTTTTAAAAACGCATCATATTTTATATCTGCTCACCATTTAAGTGATTTGCCTCCCCCTACTGGGATTGAGATTGCCTTTGCAGGAAGATCAAACGCGGGAAAATCTAGCGCTATTAATGCGCTTGCAAATCATAATCGCCTTGCTTTTGTAAGTAAGCAGCCTGGGCGAACCCAGCTTATTAATTTCTTTTCTCTTGGCGAGAATCGTTTCTTGGTGGATTTGCCAGGTTATGGTTATGCCAAAGTACCCCAAGCGATTAAAGATCATTGGCAAAAAACTTTAGCCACTTATCTATCTGAGCGTTCTTGTCTCTTTGGCCTTGTTTTAGTTATGGATATTAGACATCCGCTCACGCCTCTTGATCAACAAATGTTAAAGTGGTTCTCGTTAAATAAAAAACCTATTCATATTTTATTAACTAAAGCAGATAAGCTTTCTCGTGAGGCTTCTCATAAAACACTTCATGCTGTTCAAAAAGAAATTGATGAAAAGTGGGGATCAGCTCTTGGGATTGAATGCACAGTTCAGCTTTTTTCTAGCTTAAAAAAACAGGGTGCCGATGATGCTGAAACTATCATTGGAAAATGGCTAAATACGCCTATAGAGCATATCCCAAACTCTATAGCCTAATTTAATCCCTCGATTTTCATATTTTGTGAAAGGGCGATAATCAGGTTTTTTAAAAAAATCGTCGGACGTTTTTTGAAGTAATTCTTCTTTATCCAAAAGATCAATAATCCATACAGCATAATCTTCCCAGTCTGTTGCAATATGAAGATAACCCGTTTTTTTAATTTTCTGGGCGATAAGCTTTAATAAATTTGATTGTATAAGTCTTCTTTTGTGATGTCTTTTTTTAGGCCAAGGATCGGGGAAAAAAATATGAATCCCATCCAAAGAATCGTTACTTATCATTAAATTAAGAACTTCTACCGCATCATGTTGAATAATTTTTAAGTTAGAAATGTCATCTTCCTGAATTAACTTAAGTAAGTTGCCTACACCGGGTGAATGAACTTCAATTGCAATATAATTTTTATTTAAATTAGATTTTGCAATTTCTGCGGTTGAAGCTCCCATACCAAATCCAATTTCTAGTATAAGGTCACTATTTTTATTTTTAAAAATATCACCAAAATTTATTATTTTATTTTCAAAAATAACAGCATGTTTTTGAAAGTTATCTTGAATAGCTTTTGTCTGGGCAGCAGTAATTCGCCCCTGCCTTAAAATATAAGTTCTTATAGGTCGCTTCTTAATCTCTTCTTTATTTTGTTCCGTCATAGTCTTGTGACTCTATTATTTTGTTTAAGCCCTAAAAGATCTATATCCATATTTTTTTCTAGGATCATGACTTTAAATAAATCTCCCATTTCTGAGGGAGATAACAATTTTTGGACTTCTGATACTGATTTGATATACAAAGCCCTGTCCTCTAAATTTAATGTTTCAAGTAAGTTTAATATGCCGCAATTAATAAGAAAATTTGCTTGAGATATATAGCCAGTAATATTTAATCCTAATTTTGAAGCTTCCCTTGCAACATAACTGAAATTTATATGAGTTGTAATATCTTGAATGCCTATCTGAATAAGAGGATTGTCATGGGCATAATGCTTAAAATGGCACATCAATGTTCCTTGAGATCGCTGCTCATGAAAATATTCTGTTTGATTAAAACCATAATCAATAATTAGGACAATGCCTTTACTAAGAGATTGGGTTATTTTATTAAGCCAATTTTTAATATGAAGCGAATGTTCAATAAGATAGTTATCTGGTAAATCCTCTAAAACAACTTGGTCGTAACTAGATATATCTTCTATAGGTTTATCTTTCCAAACGAATAAATCATTTTCTACACCAACTCCTTTTCGATAATACTTGCCTGATTCTTTTTTTATTAAATCTACAGGCAGTGCATCTAAAAATTCATTACAAAAAATGATGCCTTCGAATTCTTTGGGTATTTCTTCAATCCATTGAATCTTACTAAATAGATGTGAAGGCAAATGATTTATTAATAATTCGTATTGTTGTCTTCGTAATGAATGGCTTATTTCTAGAATAAAATAATGATTTATATCTTCATTATCACTGCTCAATGATTGGATCACTTGAAGCGCAAACTCCCCAGATCCAGCACCAATTTCAATGATACTTCTCGCTACTGATTGGAAGATCTCTTTAAATTGAATACATAATGTTTTTGAAAAAAAACTCGATATATCAGATGCTGTAATAAAATCACCTTTTTCTCCAAATTTTCTTAAAGTTCCAGTGTAATAACCTAATTCCGGGTCATAAAGCGCATGCTCCATATAACGATCAAAACTTATCCATCCATGGTTTGATTGAATAGATTGAATGATTTTTGTTTTTAATTGCTCACTTATTTGAATTTCATTTTGAGGAGCTGTAGGCATTGAAGGCATAGGTATTAGATTATAATAGAGTCAACTCATTTATAGATAAAGCTATGAAATCTAATCGAAAAATTGCTCTTGTGACTGGTGGCGCCAAAAGAATTGGACAGGCAATTTGTAGGTTACTTCATGAATCTGGTATCGATTTAATGATTCATTATCGACATTCAGCCGACGAAGCAAAAAAACTTCAAGAAGATTTAAATAAAATCCGCAATGACTCTGCAAATATCATTCAAGCTGATCTTGTAGATACAAATATATTGCCAAATCTTATTGAGAAGACAATCAAAACCTACGGTAGATTAGATATTCTTATAAATAATGCTTCTAGCTATTATCCAACTAAAATCGGAAAAATGAATGAGGAAAATTGGAATGATCTTATCGGAAGCAATTTAAAAGCGCCCTTATTTTTATCTCAACTTGCAGCAGATGAGCTTATTAAAACTAAAGGCTGCATTATCAATATCACAGATACCCATATAGATAAACCGAAAAAAAATTACATTATTTATAGCATTGCTAAATCCGGACTTACCGCGCTTACAAAATCACTTGCCCAAGAATTAAGTCCGGAAGTCAGAGTTAACGCTGTTGCGCCAGGTCCAGTTTTATGGCCTGAAAATAATGAAGAATTTAACGACATTTACAAACAACGAGTTATTTCTCAAACACTATTAAAAAAAATGGGTACGCCTGAAGATATTGCGATAGCTGTGAAATTTTTGGTATTAGATGCTCCATTTATTACAGGTCATATTCTAGCCGTCGATGGAGGAAGGTCGCTCTCACTATGAGTTCTCAAATTCCAATAGATGCAACAAATAACTTTCTGAAGTTACGCAATAAACTGATAGGGTTAACTGGTAAAGCAATCACTGATTTTAATATGATTGAAAATAATGACCGAGTTTTGGTATGCATGAGCGGGGGTAAAGATTCATATTCATTGTTAATGTTTTTATTAGCTCTTAAAGAAAGGGCTCCTATTCACTTTGATATTGTTGCAATGAATCTAGATCAAAAACAGCCAGGATTCCCCGCGGATGTATTGCCTAATTTTTTGAAGGATTTAGGAATTGAATATCAGATTGTTACGGAAGATACCTACTCAATTGTTAAAGAAAAAATTCCGAGCGGCAAAACAACCTGCTCTTTATGCTCTCGGCTAAGGCGAGGAATAATTTACAGAACAGCAAAAGAACTCAATATAAATAAAATTGCTTTAGGTCATCATCGTGATGATATTGTTGAAACACTTTTTCTTAACATGTTTTTTGGCTCCAAATTAAAAGCTATGCCCCCTAAATTAGTCTCTAATGATAATAAAAATATTATCATTAGACCTTTAGCATACTGCTCTGAAAAAGAGATCTCAAGCTATGCATCACGCATGAATTTTCCAATTATTCCTTGCAATCTATGTGGCTCACAAGAAAATCTTCAAAGAAAAAAAATAAAAGAAATGTTAACGGTATGGGAAAGAGAACAGCCAGGCCGCATTAACAATATATATAAAGCTATCTCAAATATTGAGCTCTCACATTTAGGAGATCGACGACTTTATGATTTCGTAAATCTTAATCAATCAAACAAAGAAGAAGATGAGCCCATTTTTACCGAAGATTTAATTAGAAACCTTAACGCTGACCTAAGCAATATCTCGTTATTCGCTGAAAATATCGCTTCTTAAAAATCATTATTTAAATTTAATTAACGTAATTTATTTAACTAAGTTAGTATAGACACCTTGTATATATCAAGATTTAAATTTATTATTCTTCAAAATTTTTGATCTAAAACCACCTAATGTCTAAACTTTTAATTGTTGAATCCCCATCTAAAGCCAAAACCCTTAAAAAGTATCTTGGTAGTAAATTTGAAGTTTTAGCATCATATGGCCATGTTCGCGATCTCATTCCAAAGACAGGTGCTGTTGAAACAGACAATAATTTCAAAATGAATTATGCAATTATTGAAAGAAATTCGAGACACGTTGATGAGATTGCAAGGGCTGTAAAAAAATCAGATGAAGTTTATCTAGCTACCGATCCAGATCGTGAAGGAGAGGCTATTTCATGGCATATCCTAGAGATACTGAATGAAAAAAAATTAACTAAAGATAAATTAATCAAACGCGTCATTTTTCAGGAAATTACTAAATCAGCTATTGAGCATGCTATTGAGCATCCAAGAGATATATCAATGCCCCTTGTCAATGCGCAACAAGCGAGGAGAGCGCTCGATTATCTTGTGGGATTTAATTTATCACCTCTGTTGTGGAAAAAAATAAGAAGGGGCTTATCAGCAGGTAGAGTTCAGAGTCCGGCACTAAGACTTATTATTGAGAGAGAAATTGAAATTGAAAAATTTATCAGTCAGGAATATTGGACGATTCATTTAGATTCTTTAAAAGCTAAACACAAATTTCAAGCAAAACTTATTCAGCTCGATAATAAAAAAGTTGAACAATTTACTATTACCTCAAAAGAAAATCATGAGTCTATTGTCGGAAAATTACTTTTAGAAAGTGCTGGCAAAACTAAAGTAACTCGTGTTGAAAAGAAACAAAGAACACGAAATCCTGCGCCTCCTTTCACTACATCAACACTTCAACAAGAGTCGGTGCGTAAACTTGGCTTTACAACAAGTCGAGCGATGAGAATTGCTCAACAGCTTTATGAGGGTATTGATATTGGAAGTGGTACTGTAGGTTTAATTACTTATATGAGAACAGATTCACTCACGCTCTCAAATGAAGCAATGAATCAAATTAGAGGTTACATTCAAACAAATTTTGATGCAGATTACTTACCTAAAGCACCTATTTTTTATAAAACTAAATCAAAAAATGCGCAAGAGGCACATGAGGCAATTAGACCGACAGATATCAGCCGAACACCTCAAAGCCTTATTGGTAAATTATCTCCTGAACAATTTAAGCTGTATGAAATGATTTGGAAGCGTTCTTTAGCAAGTCAAATGACACCGGCTAAATTTGATGCTGTAAGTGTAGATCTTTCTATTGGATCTGAAGCAAACTTATTTAGGGCTACTGGTCAAACACTTATATTCCCTGGATTTATTGCTATTTATACTGAGAGCTTGGACGATGCTTCAAATGAAGATGAAGACTCTCTTAAATTACCTCCCCTTGAAACTGGTGAAATTCTGACGGTCGATAAAATTTATGGTGATCAACATTTTACCGAACCTCCTCCAAGATACTCTGAAGCTAGCTTAGTAAAATCTCTAGAGGAATACGGTATTGGTAGACCTTCTACCTATGCAAGCATTATTTCAACACTCCAAGATCGTGAATATGTGATTCTTGATAAAAAGAGATTTATGCCTACTGATGTAGGTCGTGTAGTTAACAAATTTCTAACTGAACATTTTACTCGTTATGTTGATTATGATTTTACTGCTGGTCTTGAAAGTTCTTTAGACGAAATTGCAGAAAACAATAAAGAATGGGTACCACTTCTTAAAAGCTTTTGGGATGATTTCAATAAAACAATTCTTGAAAAATCAAATATAGATCGAGCTGAAATTACTCAAGAAGCTATTCATGAAGACTGTCCTAAATGTAGCAAGCCTTTATTTTCGAGATTAGGCAGAAGAGGTAAATTTATTGGTTGTTCCGGTTATCCTGATTGTGATTACACAAGAAATGTAAATGGTGACTCAAGCACTCCTAATGAACCCGTACTTGTTTGTAAAGATCCTGAAACTGGAAAAGATGTTCTTTTATTAGTCGGTCCCTATGGACCTTATCTTCAAGTTGGCGTTCAAGAGGAAGATAGTAAAAAGAAACCTAAGCGGGTAAGTGTTCCTAAAGAGATATCACTAAGTGATCTAAATGAAGATATCGCATTAAATCTTTTATCACTTCCTAAGGAGCTAGGTCTTCACCCAGATACAGGCAAGAAAGTCATTGTAAATATTGGGCGTTTTGGGCCTTATGTAAATTATGATGGAAAATTTAAATCTATTCCGAGGTCAGAATCCATTTTTGATGTAACGCTCGAACGAGGACTTGAGCTCATTGCGGAAGCTATTGCTAAAAATGCACCTTTAAGAAACCTGGGTAATGACCCCGAAACAAATCTTTCAGTTGAAATCTTTAATGGTCGCTATGGCATATACCTTCAAAAAGGCTCAACCAAAGTCACCCTTCCAAAAGATCAAGATATTGAAAAAATTACCTTTGAAGAAGCTTTAGTTCTTATTAGCAATAAAGAAGCTTCGGGTAAAGGTAAAAAGAAAGCGGCAGTTAAAAAAACAACCGTCAAGAAAACGTCTGAGAAAAAACTGGTTACTAAGAAACCTGCAGCAAAAAAGAAGATCGTAAAAACTAAAAAAGCTTAGCTATTTCTTTTAGATTGGTCCGAAAAAGAAATTGAAGATGTTTTTTCAATCCATTTTCGAATTCTATTCGCATCTGCAATTCGAGTGGCACTTCCATAAGATTTGAGTAATACGATAATCATCGGCTGTCCGCTAATCATGGCTTGCATAACAAGGCATTTTCCAGCTTCTTGAATAAAACCAGTCTTTGACAAACCAATCACCCAATCACTTTTTCTAACCAATCCATTCGTATTATTAAAGTTCACTGGCGCACGGTGGCCTTTAACATAGGCTTCATATGAAGCTGTAGTTGTAATTTCACGAATTTCAGGATATTGATAAGCAGCCTTTACCATCTTTACAAGATCTTCTGCTGTCGACATATTATGATTATTGAGGCCTGTAGGATCTGCAAACTCGCTTCGTGTCATATCAAGCTGCAATGCTTTAATGTTCATTGCATTTATAAAACCAGTTTTTCCGGTCGGGTAATTTCTGCCTAATGCTGATGCTGCACGATTATCTGAAGCGATTAAAGCGATTTTAAGAAGTTCTGAACGAGGCAATACTGTTCCAACAGGTAATTTTGAACTTGAATTTTTTAAGGTATCTACATCTTCTTCAGTAATAGCAATCTCTTCATCCATCGGGAGCTTTGCATCCAATGTGACCATAGCCGTCATAAGTTTAGTTACAGACGCAATAGAGGTTTGTGCGTCTGTATCTTTTGCATACAAAACTTCACCTGTATTTTGATTGACAATAAGTGCGTTAGAAGAAGCCACTCTTAGAAGGCCATCTTTATTTGTCTTATTATCTGCTGCAGATATGCGAGCTAATTCTGCTTTTGTTGGTTTTTTAGATCTTGGTTGGTTTGCTTCGGCTGATATTGAGGCTAAGAAAAAGGTTAAGCTTAGGATGAAAAAAAGTCTGATACGTTCTTTCACTAGGTAATCTCCTATTCTTACTAAATTTACGCGATAATAAACAAAAAAATCATATTTGTCATTAACTTAATGTATTTAAAGATAAAATTCCTATTAGCTAATTTATTATGAATATTCCTAATACACTTATTTATACACCTGAGCACTTATGGATTAAATCTATTAGTGAGAGCACTTACGAAGTTGGTGTCACTGATTACGCACAAAATCTTTTGGGTGATATTGTTTTTGTAGATTTACCCGAATTACAAAGTCAAATTTTAAGAAATGTAGCCTTTGGAGTGATTGAATCTGTCAAAACTGCTTCTGATTTAGTCGGCCCACTCAATGGTGTGATGATTGAAATTAATTCCAACATTCAAAAAACGCCAGAACTAATTAATGACAAACCCTATGAAACTTGGATTTGTAAAATAACATCTCATGACAATATTGATAACAAAGAACTTTTTTTAGACTCTACTCGGTATAGCGAACTTACTCGCTAATTACATCTCTTTTTTGGCATCAATTAACTGAATTTCATACCCGCGATCGCGATAAAATTTTAAACGATCCCTCGCTGTTTTTTTATCTTCCTCATTTTGCGACACAATCTCAATTAACCTTAAGTATCTTGAAAAAGAAGGCAAAATCTCTGACTTTAAATTAATCATAAAATCATCACTCACAAATTTATGATCCCAGTCGATATGGATAGGGGTCATTTCTTCATAATGTCCTACAGAATGAGGAAGGAATGAAGCAAGTGAAGCTGTATAAAGAAAATCACTTAATGCTTTTGCACTATTTAAATCATCTACATGAATAAATATTTTTCTTTTGCGAACAATTTCTCTTTCTATGATTTCATGAATTTTATTGAATTTATTTTCTACATTAAAATAAAAGTCGATATAAGTCATAAAGACTTAATACAACTTACTTAAAATATATTGGGTTAATAATCCAACAGGTCGTCCCGTCGCTCCCTTGGCTTTTCCAGATTTCCATGCGGTACCTGCAATATCTAAATGAGCCCATTTATATTTTTTTGCAAATCTAGATAAAAAGCATGCTGCAGTAATACTGCCTCCTGCTCTTCCGCCAATATTAGCCATATCTGCAAAATTACTGTCTAGTTGTGATTGATAGTCTTCCCAAAGTGGCATACGCCATGCTCGATCCATAGATACTTGTCCTGCTGATTCTAAATCTTTCGCTAACTTGTCGTCATTACTATATAAACCTGAAGCATGATGTCCTAATGCAATCACACATGCGCCAGTGAGGGTGGCAATGTCAATCACTACATCAGGATTAAATCTTTCTGCATAAGTTAATGCATCACATAGAATCAATCGGCCCTCAGCGTCAGTATTTAGCACCTCGATTGTTTGGCCTGACATACTAGTTAAAATATCTCCTGGCTTCAAAGCTAATCCATCTGGCAAATTCTCACATGTTGGAATTATGCCAATGACATTCATAGGAAGTTTTAATAAGCCAATCGTCTTAAACGTTCCTAATACACTAGCTGCTCCACACATATCATATTTCATTTCGTCCATATCACCTGCAGGTTTAATTGATATACCTCCCGCATCAAAAGTAATTCCTTTACCAACCAAAACAATAGGTTTTTGCGTTTTTTTACCTTTATTATGTTGAAGCACTATAAATTTAGGTGGCTGTCTACTCCCTTTGGCAACACCAAGAAAAGAACCCATTTTTAATTTTTCAATTTGCTTCTGATCTAAAACATCAATTTTCATACCATGTTCTTTTCCAATTTCTTGAGCTTTTTTGCCAAGATAGGTTGGTGTACAGATATTCGGAGGAAGATTGCCGAGTGTTTTTGTAAGCTCAATTCCTTTTGCCAAAGCAAACGATTTCTTTAGCGCCTCCTCTGCGATCTTTTGACTTTTCTTATCTACCACTACAAAAAAATCAAAGAATTTTTTGGTTTTTTTATTAATAGTTTTAAGCTCAGTAAATTCATAACTTGCATCCATAACTTCATTAATAAAATGCTCAACATTCCAGGCTATATCGCCTTCTTCTACTGGAGCAATTTGCAGCTGCGATGTGACTGATTTAACATCCATTTTCTTAAGTGCATAAACCATAGATCTCACTGCAGCATGGTATTTTTTCCCATCAAACTCTTTTTCTTTGCCTAAGCCTATTAGAAGTATTTTTGGAATTTTTATTCCGGGAACGTTATACAAAATAAGAGAGGAACCAACTTTGCCACTCATATCGCCCTGTTTCAATGCAGAGGCAATATGACCATTAGCGCTAGGGCTTAAAGACAATTTTTCACAAACAACCTTGAGGGATTCATAAACTCCAATGACCAATACATCTGAGAGTTGTTTATCCAGCTGATCGGTTTTTATGCTAAATTTCATATATATTCCTTAAGTATTCTCGAATTTAAAAACGGGAAAAATCAATGTTATTTAAAACTTCGTTAAAAAAAGAACTTCTTACCAATTCAATTACGGCACTTTTAATACTTATAAGTATTGTGATGGCCCAAAGAATTTCATTCTATCTTAGATTCGCAAGTAAGGGCTATATCCCCAATGACTCTATAAAAACAATTCTTGGTCTTAACCTTATCAAATATTCACCACTTCTATTATCTCTTTCTATTTTCTTAGCAGTGCTTCTTACACTATCTCGTTGGTATCGAGATCATGAAATGATCATTTGGCTTAGTTCGGGCATGAGCCTGGCAAAAATTATTAAGCCTATTTCTTCATTTGCGCTGCCAGCCGTATTTATGGTGGGCTTTCTTTCTCTTTTTTTAAATCCTTGGGCGGTGAGAACAGCTGATCAATATAAAAGTCAATTAAAGAGTCGTGATGAAATGGCTAGTATTAATCCAGGGACATTTAAAGAATCAAAAAGTTCTGATCGGATATTTTATGTTGAGAGTTTTGATGAGTTAGGAAGTGCTGTAAAAAATATATTTGTTCAGACAAAACAACATAACAAACTTGGCGTTGTTGTTGCTAACAATGCTCACCGAGAAATTTCAAGCAAAGGTGACAACTATATCATTTTACAGAAAGGTCGAAGATATGAGGGCGTTCCTAACACAAAAGAGTTCTCTACGACTGAGTTTGATCAGTATGGTATTTTAACAGCCCAACAGTCAGTTGAACCTTACACAGAAAGTATTGACAGCAAAAACCTTTCCGATGTAATTAAATCTAGCTCATTTGAGGATCGCCTAGAATTGCAATGGAGAATTGCCTCTCCCATCGCATGCATTTTATTAGTTTTTTTAGCCATTCCTCTAAGCTTTACAAATCCTCGAGCAGGACGATCTCTTAATATCATTTTTGCTGTACTTATTTTTATAATCTACAACAATCTCTTAGCCGTTATGAACACATTAATTACTTTAAAAAAAGTTAATATTGTTATTGGCTTCTGGCCAATTCACCTAATCTTTCTTCTCGCAGCTATTTATTTAACCTATAGGCGATCAATGAATCAGCCATTATTCAGTTTTAGGAAAGCGTCTTAAATACAAGGTGAAAATTTTAAATCGCTACCTTAATCTAGAATTAGCCATTCCTATTTTCTGGGTCATGATAGGTATCATAGGCATATTAAGTTTTTTCGACTTCATTCAGGAAATTAATGATTTAGGAAAAGGCACATACAATATGCTTACCATTTTTAGTTATGTTGCTCTTAGTATTCCTGGACATGTTTATGAAATTGTTCCCATTGCGGTGCTTATTGGATCGATGTATACCATGGGGCAGCTTTCTGAAAATTCTGAATTGACTGTCATTCGATCTAGCGGATTTTCAATAAAACGTATTGCATATACTTTATCTCTTACAGGATTATTTTTTACATTATTTACATTTGCTGTAGGGGATCTTGTAACTCCAGTAACAGAAAAAAAAGCGCAGCAAATAAAAATTACCTCTAAAGATGCAATTGTTTCGCAAGAATTTAAATCTGGTCTATGGATAAAAGATAATAATAGTTTTATTAATATAGAGCATGTTTTGCCTGACTCAAGCCTATCTGAAATTCACATTTATGAATTTGATAAAACTTTTCGTTTAAGAACAATTACAAATGCCAAAAAAGGAAGTTTTAAAAACTCCGAATGGAAGCTTGATGATATTAATCAAACAATCTTTGATAAAGATAAGGTTTCAACTAATTCACTTAAAAGCGCAATTTGGAAATCACTTATCAAACCTGAAATGATGAATGTACTTCTTGTTTCGCCAGAAAAAATGTCATCAATCAACCTTATTAATTTTATTAAATACCTGAAAAATAATAAGCAAAAAGTTACAAGGTATGAAGTGGCTTTATGGGGAAAATTAATTTATCCCCTGGCTTCTATTGTAATGGTTTTATTTGCTATTCCATTTGGATTTTTTCAAGAGCGCTCAGGTGGTAAAAATCTAAAAATTTTCTTAGGTATTTTAATAGGTATCTTTTATCAAATTATGAATTCATCTTTTAGATATATTGGGCTTCTAAATGACTGGCAGCCTCTAGCTTGCGCGATTATACCCACGCTTATTTTCTTCTCTGTTGGGATGGTGATGATTTATAAAATCGAACATCAATAAAATAATAATTCAAAATTTGATCATGAAGATATAAATTTTTTTTATTGGTTAGTGCCCATAAAAAACTTATGCCTCCCATGAGGGTGCCTAAAGTTGCATATATATAGCGCCTCCATGCTAACTTTCTTGTTAAAGATCCGTGAGGGGATATAATTTTTAATTTCCACACCATCATTGCAAGAGTCTGGCCTGATTTTGTCCAACAATAAGTAAAATAAACTCCAGCGATAAACCATAAATAAATTTGAAATATTAATTTTTGATATGATCCAAAAAATGTGTCAAAAAAAAATATAAAAATAAATCCTGCGATCATCCATATTGGTACAAGAGCAAATAATTCATAAACTAAAGAACCATAAACTCTCTTGAGTGGGGGATTTTTTGTATTCACAAATAGAAACTATATCAATGAAGTGCAAAATAAAGGTATAAGGAATAAAAAATTCCATTTATGCCCAGATGCCATACTTTTATATTTGATTTCTGGATAAGAGCTCTAATCCATAAGGAAGATATTAGTGTTATAAGAATACATAAATACACTTCTTGTCTCGGCTCCCAAGGCGTTAAGAGGATGCCTATTGCAGGTAAGAGTGTTCCTTGAAATACCATGGCACCAGTTATATTTCCAAAAGCGAGGGTATCTTTACCTTTTCGTATCCAAAAAATACTATTCACTTTTTCTGGAAGCTCGGTAGCTATCGGAATAATTAACATAGATAAAATAAGAGCAGAAATTCCTAAAACAGATGAAGCTTCTTCAACTCCATAAATAAAACCCTTCGCTCCGAATATCAACAAAGCCAAGCCAACAAATAGCTGTATAGCAATAACTAGAAAATTATTTGGGCATCCAATTCTTTCCATAAACATTGGACTTGATGCTTCCGTAGCGTGACCATCGCTTACAAGTTTTTTTGACGCTCTTATTGTCATTAAAATATAAATGAAATAAGAAAAAACCATTAAAAAGGCTATCAGCCCTCTAGTGAGCTCAGATGTATGAGGAATAAATAAAGCTATTCCAGCAAAGACAAATGAGATTATAAAAAAATTTAGATCTCTAATTAATCCAGTTTTTTCAGGCTTTAAATGTCCCTCAAAACCTCGATGCCCAATTACAGATGCAGCCATAATAAACATTGTTAGGGTAGAGAGCATGAGCGGAGCGCCTAAAATTGCGCCTACCCCAACTTGATGATTAGTTTCGATATCTCCATGTGGCGACAAAAGTGCTAATAGTGGGACCAATGTCTCAGGAAGCGCAGTTCCTATCGCTGCAAAAACTGAACCTGTCACACCCTCAGAAATTTTTAATTTCTCACCCAAATGCTCAAGCGCATTGGTAAATATCTCAGCTGAGACTAGAATAACTAATAACATGAAAGATAACTTTAAGAAGATCATTTCAATCCTTTAATTTTAATACTTCAATAGATTAACGATGCTTGAACCTGTAATAATAAATGATGCTGGATTTGCAAATAAAGCAAAAATTATATTATCGCCCAATTTTGATAGCCGGCCGAATAAGTTCAATGTGAGTTTAATTGTAATTCATAATATTAGTCTTCCGCCTGGAATTTACGGGGGGAATAATATTTTTGATTTGTTTACAAATAAACTGAACCCTGATGATCATGAATACTTTAGATCTATTGCGAATCTAAAAGTATCCTCTCACTTCTTGATTAGGCGGGATGGTTCGCTTTTTCAGTTTGTGTCTTGTCTAGAACGAGCTTGGCATGCTGGTGAATCTAGCTGGAATCAAATTAATAATTGTAATGATTTTTCAATTGGTATTGAGCTAGAAGGAAGCGATTATGATGCCTTTGAAGCGAAACAATATGACTGTCTTAACGAATTAATCGAATCCTTAATTAAAGAATATCCTATTAAAGACATTAAAGGACATTCTGACATTGCACCATCTAGGAAAACGGATCCAGGCCCTTATTTTGAATGGAGTAAAATAAAAACCTACTTTAATCAATTGCCAAATAAAGATTAATTCTTACGTACTAATTTCTGCACAATTAAACTTACGACGATATCCCCCTCTACATTTACTGCGGTTCTAAATGTGTCAAGTAAACGATCGATTGGCAATAAAATAGCAAGCGCTTCCAAAGGAAGTCCAACAGACTGTAATACCATAGCCATGGTTACCATTCCAGCACTTGGTATGCCCGGCGCGCCAATCGCACCTATCATCGCTGTAAAGAAAACGATAATTTGCTGCCCTATACTTAAGTCGATACCAGAGAGATTTGCAATAAATAAAGCGGCGGAAGCCTCATAAAGGGCCGTACCATCCATGTTCATGGTTGCCCCTATGGGTATAACAAATCCAGCAATATCAGATTTAACTTTTAAATTTTTTTCAACAGCCCTTAAAGTAATTGGAATTGTCGCGCTGCTAGAGCTGGTTGCAAAGGCGGTCATAATTGCCTCTCGGGCACCTTGCCACAATATAAATAAATTTATTTTTGTAAAAAAATAAAGCAGCAAAGGCAAAATAACTATTCCATGAAAAAGCGTCATGCCAATAATTACTATTATAAATTTTGATAGTGTAATAAATAAATCGGGCGATTGTTGAGAGACTAATTTAATAATAAGAGCCGAAACGCCGTAAGGAGAAAATTTTACAATCCAAGATACTATCTTCATAGTGATCCCTAATAAACCATTGAATATCTTTTTTACCTCAAAAAACTCTTTTCCACCTTTTGCAATTGCAAATCCTACTAATATCGAAAATGTAATAACCCCTAAAATATTTCCTTCAGTCATTGCTTTGAATGGATTAACAAAAATACTACTAAGAAATTGTTTAATGAATCCAGACAGGGGAATTGAAGTTAGGTGAAAATTATTTAATTGCTCACTAAAGATAGACAAAGATATACCTCGTCCTGGCTCAAATAAGTTCATTGATCCAAGTCCCAATATAATTGCAAGAGCCATGGAAATGAAAAAAAACGAAAATGTTAAAACCCAAATTCTTGATGACTGCTTATGTCCACTTAGATTAGCTATACCTACAGATATGGAAAAGAATATTACTGGAATTAATACCATCTTTAGAGAAGAGACGAATATATCTGCAATAAGATCAGCCACATAAATAATTGAATCAGTCCCAATAGCATAAGGATTGAGCTTGATATACAGGCCAATCAATAAACCAACGAAAACCCCAATTAAAATCTGATGATTTGTCGTATGCTTCATCTGCTTAATCTATACGCTGAAGTACTGCAGCAAAAAAACCATCTGTTTTTTGATGAAGGGGAGTTAATTTTAAAAAATTACCTGTAGAAAGAGGTACTTGATTTTTTATTAATATTTCATCAACAGAAATAGATCTAAAATTCTTATTATTTTTTAAGAAACTCTCAACAATAGACTCATTCTCTCTCTTCAAAAGACTACATGTAGAATAAATTAACCGACCCTCTTTTTTTACAAGCTTTTTAGCCTCTTCAAGAATAGCTAATTGTTTGACATTAAGCTCATCAAGATCTTGCATAGAATTTTTCCATTTTAAATCTGGGTTTCTTCTAAAAGTGCCGGTTCCACTGCATGGAACATCAGCAAGTACTCGATCAAACTTACCATTTAATTTTTTTAATTTGGCATCTTTTTCATTTTTTATTTTTTGCGCGAATAAGTTCGATAATCCAGATTTTTTTAATCGCTTACCTAAATTAATAATCCTTTTTTCAGAAATATCATAAGCATATATCCGTCCAGTATTTTTCATAATTGCGCCTACTGCTAGACTCTTACCGCCTGCGCCAGCACAAAAATCTGCAACCATCATTCCTCTTTTTGCATCTATAACAAAGCTTAATATTTGACTGCTTTCATCTTGAACCTCAATTTTTCCTTCAATGAACAATGGATTTCGGCTTAATGATGTTCCTCTGGGAATTCTGATTCCTGTGGGCGAGTATTTCATGACTTCAATATCAGTTACTTCTTTTGTAAGCAATTTAATTAGTTCATCTCTAGTCATTTTTATAGTATTTACTCTTATATCTAGTTTGGCTGGCTCAAGAAAACTTCTGCCCAAAAGTACTGCTTCTTCAATACCATACTGCTCAACTAATAAACCCCAAAGCCAATCAGGTAAACTCAATTTTTCTGGCCATGTATATTTTTCTGTATCTCTTGATTTTAATGATTTAGCCCATTCGATTTCTTCTTTACTTAACCCATGCTCTAAGTCACGAATACTTCTGCCTTCAATTTTTATTAGCCAAGCAATTACAAGCTTTTTGTAGTTAAGATCGTCTTCATTTAGTTTTTTTAAAAATCTGAGTCGCCTAATAATGCCATAGATGCATTCAGCAATCTCTCCTCTGTCTTTCTGTCCAAGCTCGCCATGATCTCTATAATAGTTGCTTAATTTCATATCTGCAGGCCCATGAAAGTCTAATATTTCTCCTAAAATATTTGCG
Organism: Candidatus Methylopumilus rimovensis; assembly: GCF_006364615.1. NCBI lineage: Bacteria > Pseudomonadati > Pseudomonadota > Betaproteobacteria > Nitrosomonadales > Methylophilaceae > Candidatus Methylopumilus > Candidatus Methylopumilus rimovensis. Next base: position 1,173,520 of record NZ_CP040986.1, read on the forward strand.
CAATGTTGTATTAAATTTAGGTTAAGCATATTTAAGGCTCTAAACTCTCGATTTCAATTTTTTTTGTAGACTGATCTAAAATGCTTCCATCTTTTTCTGTCTTCCTTATTTTGATAGGAAGGTATTTGTAGTCCTTTGCAAGCCACAAATCTATTCTTTCTTCATTGTTGTAATTAAATTTTGCTATATGCAATGTTAGAATCTTATCAACGTCAGTTTCAATGAATTCCTCTCCAATATATGAATAATCGTATGGTTTATAATTTTTCCCGTTTGTAATATAGATTTTCATTTTTGCTAGAGGAGGTTCAAACATAAATTGATACATGAAACTTAACATATCTTGTGAGCCTTCCAACATTTCAAATTCACTTATTTTTCCATTTGTTGTGGTAATTATTTTTTTAGACTCCCAATCAAAAGCTGCGAAATTATCAATTTTGCTGCCAAATTGATAATGATAATTTTTTGGCTTCAGGCCCTCTGGAGTTAGAATTCCATCACTTGTTTGCTTTAATTTATTCCAATAAAAAAGAGACACAAATCCTTTTGCTTCAACTTCATTTTTGATGGTGTATTGATTATTCTCTCCTAAGAAATACATAGTTCTTGCAACACCTACAGGCGATCCATCCAAGCTTCTTCTTACATCATAATCAATAACTACTTTTTTATACTGAATTTCTTTTTTATCAAAAGATTGAGTAGTGTCATTTAATTCATTATTTTGAATCTCTTGATTCAAATCTTTTGATGAACTGTCTTTTTTTTCATTTGAATTATTATCTATCTGCTTATTTTTTTTAGGGGTAGATGATTTTTTCTTTGTTAATCCTTCTTCTTTTTTCAAAGGTGCTTCAAGGTGGCTTTCAATAACAATATTAGGATTGTCGGAATTTTTTAAAAAAAATGGGTTGTATAAATCAATACCTCCCAATAAAAAAAGATGGGCTAAAATTGAGACAAAGATGGCCAACAAAAATTTTACATGATTACTTTTCAGTAGTATTTTTATAAGATCAAAGTCCATTGAGATCTATATTCGCCTGCACCAAATTTTGCTCTAATGTTGAACCATTTTTTTCTTGATAACGAATGCGAATTGGTAATTTATAGGATTTATTGTTTAGCCATATTTGAGTTTCTGGCTTTCCATCCTTTTCAGCTATGCTTTGCATGAAGATAGTCTCAAGATTTATATCTCCCAATGGAAGTATCACTTTCTTATCTACGATCTTAAACTGATATTTTTTATATTTTTTACCTGTTGCTGCTGAGAACTCTATTATTGAAGCATCGTAATTTTCAAAATTTAATTGGTATAAGTAGCTAATTAAATCTTGTGTTTTATTTTCTATATTTTCTTTTATTTCTGCGCCTTTATAACGAGTGATTAGTATTTGGTTTTCCCAATCAAAATCTACAATTGCATCTTTACTTTGATTATTTCCTTGGTGAACTTCAAGGTGTTTTGGTTTCAAGCCTTCTGGTGAAATATTTCCTTCACTTATCACTACACGATCTCCAAATAAAGCATAGAGACCAATTCCTTTTGTCACACTTTCAATATGATATTTTCCTGTTTCGTCAGATATAAATTTTTCAACGACAGTGCCTAGCAATTCTCCATTTTGAGTTAGCTCATATTTCAACTCTATAATGTTTGGCAGCTCTTTTGAAAAAACTAATGTATTAAATATGAATAAAAAAAATGCTAGCCACATTTTAAATGGCACTAATTTTTTCATATTTATATTAAATCACCATAGTAGGATGCTCATTAGCTAGGCGTTTTCTAATGATGCCTATTTCATAAACTGTCTCATTGGATTCTTGCAAGACTTGCTTTGCTTTGGCAACATCATTTTTATCAATGACTATAGCCATACCTATTCCACAATTAAATGTACGGTAAAGCTCTGTATTTGAAATATTTCCTTTATCTTGTAGCCATTGAAAAAGTTTTGGTAATGGCCAGCTTGATGATTGAATTTCTGCCATTAAATCTTCGCCTAAAATACGTGGGATATTTTCAGTAATACCGCCCCCCGTAATATGAGCCATACCTTTAATTTTAATTGCCTCTTTGAGCTTAAGGACAGACTTTACATAGAGCTTGGTAGGCTCCATTACAACATCTCTTAATGTCCTTCCATCAAAAGAACCTGAGAAATCAGCCTTTTCATTACTGATAATTTTTCTAATTAAAGAATATCCGTTTGAATGCGCCCCGCTAGATGCAAGGCCAATGACTGCATCACCAGATTGTATTTTTTTACCATTAATAATTTCACTTTTTTCTACAACGCCTACTGCGAATCCAGCTAAATCGTATTCACCTTCAGGGTACATACCAGGCATTTCTGCTGTTTCCCCACCTACAAGAGCACAACCAGACTGTGCACAACCTTCCGCAATACCTTTAATAACCTGGGATGCTGTTTCTACATCAAGCTTCCCACATGCAAAATAGTCAAGAAAGAATAAGGGTTCAGCACCTTGCACTAATATATCGTTGACACTCATAGCAACCAAATCAATTCCAACAGTGTCATGTTTATTTAATTCAAATGCTAATTTAAGTTTTGTACCTACTCCGTCAGTGCCTGAAACCAGAACAGGTTCTTTGTATTTTTTAGGGACTTCAAATAATGAACCAAAACCTCCTATGCCTCCTAAAACTTCGGCTCGCATGGTTTTTTTTGCAAAAGGCTTAATTCTTTCAACTAGTTGATCACCCGCCTCAATATCCACCCCTGCATCCCGATAAGTGATCGATTGGGTATCTTTTCTTGTGTCATCTTTATTCAAAAGATTAACTCTCTTTCATTAAACATTTGGGTTAGTCGTTATAATTGAAATTTTAACCGAAATATATTTTAAAGATGTGCATAATTAAGGCTATCTTTATCTAAATAAACTTCCCATTGATATGAAACAAATGCTATTAGCCCTATCTCCAACGCCAAGACAATCTTTTGAAAATTTTGTAGTTGGTCAAAATATTGAAGCAGTTCACACCTTAAAGCAAATCATCTCTCATCAATTACCCATTCAATTTATATATCTATGGGGCAATGAAGGTTCGGGAAAATCTCATTTGGCTCATATTGCATCAGATCATGGATTTATCATTCATGATGATGTTCATTTGCTTGATGAGGCAGGTCAAATCGAATTGTTTAATACTTACAATCGATGCAAAGATTCCAAACAAAATATGTTGGTCACAGGACTCCACTCTCCCCTCCAAATGAAATTAAGAGAAGATTTAGCAACAAGACTTGCTTGGGGCGTTACTTACGAAGTGATAGGTCTATCCGATGAAGAAAAAAAACTGGCCCTACTAAAACATGCGGATGAAAGAGGTATGAAACTGGGTATGGATATTATTGATTATTGCCTAAAATATCTAAAACGGGATATGCCAAATTTATTTTCTATATTAGAGGCTTTGGATCAATGGTCTTTAACTTATAAAAGACCGATAACACTGCCATTACTTAAAGAAATTATAGAAGCTAATAAAATTTAGCTTATTGACGAATAAGGTAATCAAAGGCACCAAGAGAAGCTTTGGCCCCCTCTCCCATTGCAATAATAATCTGCTTATAAGGTACGGTTGTTACATCGCCTGCAGCAAACAAACCTGGTAATGAAGACTGGTTGTGATTATCAATCATAATTTCACCAAACTTTGAAAGATCTACAGTGTTTTTAACAAAGTCCGTATTTGGTAATAATCCAATCTGAATAAAAATACCCTCGAGCTCGATAGTTTTCTTCTCATTTGCTTTTCGATCTAGATAAATCATGCCGTTCACCTTATCTTTACCGATCACTTCGGTAGTTTGCGCATTTAATATGACATCTACATTGGACAAACTATAAAGTCTTTTCTGAAGGATATCGTCAGCTTTGAGTTCCGATGCAAACTCAAAAAGAGTGACATGTCCTACGATATTCGCAAGATCAATTGCAGCCTCAACACCGGAGTTTCCTCCTCCAATTACTGCAACATGTTTTCCTTTGAACAAAGGACCATCACAGTGAGGGCAATATGCAACACCCTTACCTTTAAATTCTTTTTCGCCGGGAACATTTAATTCTCTCCATCTTGCTCCAGTTGCAACAATCACTGATTTACTTTTAAGTTTCCCGCCATTTTCAAGTTCTATCTCAAATAATGAATCCAAATCATTTTTTTGAACGCTTTTTGCGCGTTGCAAATTCATAATATCAACTTCATATTCTTTTACATGCTCTTCAAGGGCTGCAACTAATTTTGGGCCTTCAGTCGCTTTTACAGAAATAAAATTTTCTATGCCTAAGGTGTCCATCACTTGTCCACCGAAACGCTCAGAAACAATACCCGTGCGAATACCTTTTCGCGCACTGTAAATTGCAGCCGATGCGCCTGCTGGGCCTCCGCCAATAATTAAAACATCATAGGCTTCTTTTTTAGATAATTTTTCAGCTTCTTTTAAGCTTGCGCTTGAGTCAATCTTATTTACAATCTCATCAAGCTCCATTCTTCCTTGACCGAAAGTTTTTCCATTAAGGAAAATAGTTGGCACAGCCATAATCTGTTTATCTTCAACTTCTTTTTGGAATAATGCGCCATCAATCATCACATGAGAAATATTTGGATTAATTATAGACATTGCATTTAATGCCTGAACAACATCAGGACAATTATGGCAACTTAATGAAATATAAGTTTCAAAATGAAACTTGCCTTCAATATTTTTAATTTGTTCTATTTTTTCAGCTTCTATTTTTAGAGGATATCCACTGGCTTGAAGAAGCGCTAAAACGAAAGATGTAAATTCATGCCCTGATGGAATGCCTGCGAAAGTGATGCCAGAAACTTCCTTTTCTCTATTTACTTCAAAAGAAGGAATTCTTTTTGAAGTATCTACTTCTTTACTTAAAGTAATTTTTCCCGACAAAGACCCAACTTCTTCTAACATCTCTATCATTTCTTTAGATGCAGGATTTTCGTCGACATAAGCCACAAGCTTAATTGGATTAACAAGCCTGGTCATATATTCTTGAAGTTGATTTTTGATTGCTGAGTCTAGAGCCATTATATTTCCTTAAACATTAATCTAATTTAGAAATACCCAGGCCAATGTATGGCCTGGGATTCATTTTTCTATTTAGATCTTACCTACAAGGTCTAATGATGGAGCAATTGTTTTAGCTCCTTCTTGCCATTTTGCTGGACATACTTGACCTGGATTGTTAGCTACATATTGTGCAGCTTTTAATTTACGCAATGTTTCTTTAACGTCGCGCGCAATTGCATTGTCATGAACTTCCATTGTTTTAATTTCACCTTTTGGATTAATGATGAAAGTACCACGCAATGCTAAGCCTTCTTCTTCAATATGTACTTCAAATGCACGCGTTAGTTGATGCGTAGGATCTCCAATTAATGGAAATTTTGCCTTACCAACAGCAGGTGAAGTCTCGTGCCATACTTTATGTGAAAAATGTGTATCAGTTGTCACAATGTAAACTTCTGCGCCTGCTTTTTGGAATTCTGCATAATGATCAGCTGCATCTTCAACTTCTGTTGGGCAGTTAAATGTAAATGCGGCTGGCATAAAAATAAGAACTGACCATTTTCCTTTGAGATTAGCTTCTGTAACGTCAACAAACTTGCCATTGTGAAATGCTGTTGCTTTAAACGGTTTTACTTCAGTATTAACTAATGAAGACATCGTTTTCTCCTTCTTTGGTTGGTTAAAAAATAGAGATTATAGGTAAGTCGTATTGATATGTATAATCAATTGTTATTATATTAATGATTTATTTTACTTATCATTTAATATAATAAAGCTCAATTGATTAAAAATAGGGTCTTATTTTTTGTCTTTGATGTCTTCCAGACTATTTTCAAAAATCAATTGTTTCAAACGAGACTCTACAATTGATTTTTGATAAAAATTGCCATCTTTAGATTTCGCAGCAAATTCCATTTGCTCTATTGCTCTAGGCAAATTAAATTTACGATAATAAGCTTCGGATTGCGCTTGGTATTGAAGTAATTCTTTCCCCTCTTTTGAATAAGCTTTGGAGAGCAATTCAAAGAAATAACTATCATCTGGATAAATATTCAACTTGTCATTAATTAATTTTATAGTTTTTTCTGGCTCATTTGTCATTAAATAAAGTTCTGCTAATCCGTAAATTAAGGCTCGATGATTAGGGTATAAATTTAGAGCTTTTAAATATAGGTTTAATGCTTGGACTGGATGATTGGTTGCGACCTCTAATTTACATGCAAGTGTTTCAATAAGCGCATCCTTTTTAGCATTTATTTTTAACCACTCGACCTCTTGTCTGGCTTTAACAAAATCATTTTTCCTCATATATGCTGTTGCTAGGCCATATCGCTCGGCAGCTTCATTCATATAACGCTTATCTTTGATACTTCCTTCAAACTCATCAACTGCAGATTGTGGTGTACCGTTTGTGGCTCTCAATTTTGATTTGATGTACACGAAATCTGGATTATCGGGTATCTGTCTATAACGAGTATCTTTAACTCTGTTTGACATATCACTTATACGTTCAGTTGTAATAGGGTGTGTTCTTAAGAAGCTGGGCGCAGCACCCTCTGAAAAACGTGACCCCTTTTGAAGAGTGCCAAAGAACGAAACCATTGCACGACCATCAAAACCCGCGTCTGTTAAAATTTGAAAGCCCACACGATCTGCTTCTTTTTCATTATCTCTTGTGAAGTCTAGCTGTTTTTGAACGCCCATCGCTGAGGCTGCAGTCATAGTTCCAGCTGACAATTGTGGGTTAGCTCTTGCCACAAGGAGTGCTAAAGCAATGCCCAATACAGTTTTAATCGAGTCATTTTTCTGCTGTGCGATCATTCTTGGCAAATGCCTTTGCGTTACGTGAGCAATTTCATGACCCAATACACTAGCAACCTCTGACTCACTATTTGAGGCTAAGATTAAACCTGTGTGAACACCAATTACTCCGCCAAGCATCGCAAAAGCATTAATAGAAGATTCATTCACTACAAAAAAGTTAAACTGTTGTGTTTTATTAGGGCTATATGCCACTAATCTATTTCCCAAATTTTTCAGATAATCAATTACTTCAATATCCTGAATAATTTCAGGGCTAACTGCGACTTCTCTTAAAATAGCTTTAGCAATAGCCTGCTCTTCTTTGGCGGATATAATAAGTTGCGAAGAATCACCTAAATCGGGTAATTCGTTGGCAAAAACAGATAGGCAACAAAAAAAACTCGTTAATAATGTAATTTTAAATTTCATCATTGGTATGATACCTAGATTAATAATCACTTAATACCTAAGTTTGCGAAGATAAGCTAATTAAATTTTATGAAAAAACTTACTCACATTAATCAAAAAGGTGATGCACAACTTGTAGATATTTCCGATAAAGCTGTTACACGGAGAAAAGCAATTGCAGAGGGATCAATACAATTAAACAAAGAAACTTTAAAATTAATTCAAGATAATTTAATTAAAAAAGGTGATGTGCTAAATACCGCAAGAATTGCCGGTATTCAGGCGGCAAAAAAAACTTGGGAACTCATTCCGCTTTGTCACACAATTAATTTATCTAAAATCGATATTAATTTTAGTATTGATAAAAAAAATAATGTCATTACATGTCAATCATCATGTGAATGTTTAGCACAAACTGGTCTTGAGATGGAAGCTCTCTCAGCCGTCAGCATTGCCCTCCTCACTATTTATGATATGGTGAAAGCAGTAGACCGTACGATGGTCATCTCAAATATCCACTTAGTGGAAAAGTCTGGAGGACGCTCTGGGCTTTACAAACGAGGTGTGGGACTAAATAAAACAAAGTCCAAAAAAGTAAAATAATAAAGTGCTTGTCCCAAATCTGTCTCTACAAAAGATATTTTAATTGTCTTCGGAGTAGGGGAAGCGAACGTGACCATAACGAACTATTAAGATAGCTATAGCAATAAGTAATATTGAGCCTGAGATAGCAAACATCTTAAATGCGTCAATTTCTGCAATATCTAATACAAGAAAACGAGCTAGTGCAATTATTCCGATGTACAAAGGGTAGCGCACAGGTAGATTTCCTGAACCCAAATAATGATTTAACATCGACATCACTTCTAGGTACAAGAAAAGCATTAATAAATCACCAACCGCTATTGTGCGAGCTTGCCAAACATGTTCGATCTCTTGAAAAACTGCAAAAATAGTTGCTACAGCAATCACAATTAAAACGGCTTGCCCTACTAATGTAAGGCTATGCTGAGCAAGCTTGCTAAATTTGTTAGGTTGCATAATTTTTATCCTAATTTCTAATTATTATTAACTTTTAAAATCTAATCATCAATTCATTTCTTCTAAGAAATGGCAATGTCCAAGGCGGATTATAACGAGCTAATATCGCAGGACCTTGTGGTTCTAAATTTCGCTTTCTCATTTCTTCATTAAGTAGATTTAACATTTCTGCATATTTTCTTTCTCGAACTAGACCGGAGAATGTAATAACTGCAAATTTTTCTGTAGGGACTTCTATAATTTTCACTTCAGGATTGTTAGGAACGGGAAGAGTATCTTTTGAATATTGCTTTGGCATATTAAAACTAATATACCAACCCCTTTCAGTTTCTTCGGAAACAACCGGCGCCGTCATATCAATTTTTTCAGAAGCATCGCGACTAACTACCGGAGCAGTCATATCAATTTTTTTTGAGCCTTCATTTGTTTTATTATTTCCAAAAATAAAATCGGCTAACAATCGAAACCCTTTACTTGATGCACTATCAAATGTGCCGGTAACAAGAACTTGAGCAATTAATTTCGGCTGGTATTCTCTTATTTCAAATGCATCTTTTTTTTCGATACTAATGAATTCTGGTTCTTCAATCGCCATAACAGTAAAGCTCGTAAAAAACAAAATGAAAGCTGTAAAAATACTTAAGCGCATAATACCTACCCATTTAAAGTTATTAAATCACAAATTATTCTTGCTGCTTTAGGAGCCATCGTCAATCCATAACGATAATGTCCTACATTCAAGTATACATTATTATATTTATGATGCTTTTCTATCATAGGCACATTGCCTTCCGAGCCCGGCCTTAAGCCACTCCATTGATTTTCAATATTGTAGTTTTTTAAAACTGGCATTAAAGACTCAGCTTTTTGTTGAAGAGAATGCCTAGCCTCTTCTGTAATACCTTTATCAAACCCAACATCCTCTTTTGTGCTCCCAGCAAGAATTAGACCGTCCTGTCTTTGTACTAAATAAAAATCATCTTTATAAATAATATATGGCAATTTTTCTTTGATGGAAGGATATTGAATAAGCTGCCCTCTGATAGGTTTAATTTTTGGCATATCAATTTCATTCAAAACATAAGAGCTCCATGCGCCTGAGGCTACAACATAATAATCTGCTTCTAAATTAAGGCCGCTTTCAGTTCGAAGACAATGGATAAAATCATTTGAATCTACAATAGGGCTAACTTTTTGATGCTCCATCATGACAATATTATTTTTTATTAAATATGTTTTTAATGCTTTGAGTAAACGAGGATTTCTTATTTGAGCCACAAGTGGCAAAAATAAACATGATGTTCTATCTACTTGAACTTGCTGAATTTCAATATGATTTTTCTGGCACCAACTTATTGCATAATCATTATCATTTACATCGTAAATCAACATACCTGATTCAATCCATTCAGGATCAATACCTGTATCTTTTTTTAGAATCTCAGAAAGTTGATGATAAAAATCGGCACTACCAAAACAAAGATTATTTACAGTATCTTGATAGTTCCAAGGCAATAAAGGAGAGAGAATGCCGGCTCCAGCCCAAGAAGCTTCCTGACCAACAGCATTCTGATCGAGTAAAGTAACTTCATATCCTTTTTCAATAAGAAAAAAAGAGGTTATACATCCCACAATACCGCCACCAATGACAGCAACTTTTTTTGTCATGCTCTATTTGCCAGTCAGTATGTATTTTTCTAAAGCATTAAGTTTATCTGCTATACCCAATACCACGAGAATATCTCCTGGAGACAAAACGATGTCATCTCTCGGTTCTATATCTTCCAACATATTAGGGCGCCTCAAGTATTTAAGCTCAACATTAAACATGGCGAATGGAATTTGCATAAGTTTCCAAGAATAGACATGTGATTTTTCATTAATTTCAATCGCATGCAACCTCAATTGTGGTTGAGTCACTTCAGGCTCTGCATCTGACATACCACCAAAATAACCCCTAAACATTTTGTAACGTTCTTCTCTAAAAGAACGGATTCGCTTCACAACTCGATTTAGAGGAACGCCTAAAACAACAAGTGCGTGAGAAGCTAACATTAAACTACCTTCTAAAATTTCTGGAACAACTTCACTTGCGCCAGCATTTCGAATATCGTCCATATGAGTATCATCTAGCGTCCTTACAATTACTGGTATATTTTTATATGTATCTTGAATAACATGAAGTACTTTCATAGAAGCTCTAAAATCAGCATAGCTAATCACAAGCGCTTTAGCTGTTTTAATGCCTGCCGCTTCTAAGACAACTCTTCGACTTGCATCACCATACATTACATGTTCTCCACCAGCTGATGCCTCATTCACTCGACTTGGGTCAATATCAATCGCAATAAAAGGAATATTCTCTTCTTTTAAAAAGCGTCCTAAGTACTGTCCACTTCTGCCATAACCACACAAAATTACATGGTCCTTTAAAGTGCGGCCTATTGATTGAATTGCTTGCACTGTGTCGGCACTGTTGCGGTTATAACTTTTTGATAAATAACGCGCTATACGGCCGTTATATTGAATGATAAATGGAGCTAATATCATTGAAAGTAATGAAGCGGCCAGGATAATTTGGAATGCATGAGTTCCGATTACATGCCCTTCTCTGGCAAGTGCCAATATCACAAAACTAAACTCCCCTGCTTGTGCCAAGATAAGTCCGGTTCTAATACCTACACCAATTTCATAATTGAATAATCTTGCCAGCAACATAATCACAAAAGCTTTGAATAAAATAAATCCCAAGGTAATTAAAATGACAAAACCAATATTCGATGCAAGTTGGTGAAGATTAAGCAACATACCAATGCTTATGAAAAAGAGGCCCAATAAAATATCTCTAAAAGCTGCAATATCTGATTCAACCTGATAGCGATAACGTGTCTCAGAAATTAACATACCAGCCATAAACGCTCCAATGCCGTAAGATAATCCAGCCATCTCGGTTGCAAAGGAAAATAAGAGTGTAACCATCAAAACATTCATAATGAATAATTCACGTGACCGCTGATTAGCTACCACAGCAAACCAAGAATTCATTAAAGGTCTACCAAATTTAAAAAGAATGGAAAATAAAAAGATTGCTTTTAAAAGTGACATTAAAAATATAGTGCCAATATCATTGGTTGAGGCTCCAAGCACTGGGATCAATATTAATATTGGAATAACTGCTATATCTTGAAAGAGCAAAATACCAATAGCCAATCGACCATGTCTTGAATTTAAATCAACACGCTCCATTAGTATTTTTGAAACAATGGCTGTTGACGACATAGTAAATGCGCTTCCAATTACGAATGCTGAGGTTAAATGAAGCCCTAACCACCAAGCAACACTTATAGAAGCAAATAAAGTAATAAGAACCTGTGCACCGCCTAAACCGAAAAGGATATGCCTCATGGAATAAAGTTTAGGCAAGCTAAACTCAAGTCCAATACTGAACATCAAAAACACAATACCAAATTCTGCAAAATGCCTACCAGATTCGGAGTCAGGTAATACGCCAATTAAATGAGGTCCTAAAATTAAACCTACAACAAAGTAAGCAATCATTGCGGGTAATTTTAAATATCGAAATAGTCCAACTAGTAAAACTGAGCTTACTAGCAAAATAAGAACTAAGGGCAGAGAGTCAAACATTCATTTATCCAAGATTAATCAACAATTTTTAGGTTTAAAGTACATATAAACCCTTTTACACGAGTATCTATTACCCTCTACAATATCAATATGACCAAGACATCATCAAAAAATACGCTCGAACGCGCCCGTCAAGTCCTTGAAATTGAAGCACAAGAAATATCATCCTTAGCAAATAGGCTTGATGATCATTTCGTCCATGCTGTTCAGCTCATTTTACATTGCGATGGTAGAGTTGTGGTAAGTGGGATGGGGAAATCAGGGCATATTGGAAGAAAATTAGCATCTACTTTCGCAAGCACAGGCACTCCTAGCTTTTTTATGCATCCTGCTGAAGCCAGTCATGGTGATCTAGGTATGATTACATCTAATGATGTAGTCATTTTTCTATCAAATTCTGGTAAAAGTGATGAACTCATATCTATTCTTCCCGTCATTAAAAGAATTGGCGCAAAAATTATTTCAATTACAGGCAATAGCAATTCCGAACTGGCAAGAGAATCTGAAATTCACTTAAGTGCTCAGGTATCTCAAGAGGCATGCCCTTTGGGGCTTTCTCCCACAGCTAGCTCTACAGCATCACTTGCTCTAGGAGACGCGCTAGCTATTTGCGTTCTTGATCAAAGAGCATTTACAGCTGAAGATTTTGCTCGATCACATCCGGGTGGCAGTCTAGGCAAAAGACAAGTCGTTCGAGTGCGAGACATTATGAGAAAAACTGATCAAGTACCGTCTATCCATGAGCACGCTTTACTTTCTGATGCAGTCCTTGAAATATCCCTCAAAGGATTAGGCTTTACAGCAATCGTAGATAAAGAGTCTAAACCTATTGGTATGTTTACTGATGGAGATTTAAGACGACAGCTTTCTAAAAAAATAGATTATGAAAAACAGTCCATCAAAGAAATTATGAATAAAAATCCAAAAACAATATTTGATGATCAAATTATTATTGATGCGATTAATCTTATGGAGACTAGCAAAATTAATGGGATCCTAGTAGTAAATAGAGAATTCAAATTGGTAGGTGCTTTTAATATGCATGATCTTTTTAAAGCGAAAGTGATTTAATGGACTCTAATCTCAAGGCTCGCGCGCAAAAAATTAAACTTGTTATTTTTGATGTTGATGGCGTAATGACAGATGGCTCACTCTTTATTGGAGACGATGGCCAAGAATATAAAATGTTCAACACGCAAGATGGCTTGGGTATGCGATTACTTAAAAAAAGTGGAATTAAACTCGCAATTATTACTGGTCGTAATTCCAATAGCGTTCTTATTCGTGCCGAAAATCTAGAAGTCGATTACTTTTATCAAGGTATTTCAGATAAAAAAGAAGCATTTACTGATCTCATCAAAAAAACAGGATTAAAAGTAGAAGAGTGTGCATTTATGGGGGATGATATTGTAGATTTACCCCCTATGTTGCAATCGGGTCTGGCTATTACAGTCCCAGCAGGTCATGATGAAGTTAAAAAAATTGCGCATTTTATTACAGAAAAAATTGCTGGCTATGGTGCCGTTCGAGAAGCTTGTGATTTTATTATGAAAGCACAAGGCACTTATAACTCAATCATTGCACCTTACTTTAAATGATCAATCGCTTCTCTGTTTTATTCCCTACTTTATTCGCTGCAATCTTGGCTTTTATTTCATACTGGGTTCAAGTTTCTGTTGAAAATGAAAGCGAAAAAAGAGGAAATAAATTAAGTAATAGTCCTGATTATTTTTTAACTAACTTTAAAACAACACAAACTGAGCCAGATGGCTCTGTTCATTTTATTTTGTCAGCAAATGAAATGGTACATTTTGCTAAAGATGATACTACACGTTTAAAAAAACCACTTTTTATTAGATACAAAAATAATCTACCTAGCTCACAAATTGAAGGCGGTCTTGGTCTTGTCTCGACTGATGGTGAAGAAGTGCGGATGATTGATAATGTAAAAGTAGCTCGTCTCGAAACAGAAACAAAACCAAAAATGGAACTTTTTACAGACCAACTAACTGTATTGCCTCATAAAGACCAAGCATTTACAAAAAGCCCTGTTCGTATTATTCAAGACCCTAAAACTGTCGTCAATGCGATCGGCATGAAATATGACAAAAAGAATGGAATAATAACCTTGTTAGAGAAAGTTCGCGTGCATTATGAAAAGCCAGCAAAGAAAACTAATTTAACTGCTCATCCTATTATTCAAAATAAGAAGCTAAAAAAATAATGTCCCCAATATTTTTTAAACCATCGCTATTAAAATTTATATTTACTTGTTTATGCTTTTTAAGTATGACTTCGCCTAATGTCTTTGCAGAAAAAGCGGATCGAGATAAGCCTATCGAACTTGAGTCTGACACAATGACATCAAACGATTCAAAAAATACAAGTGTATATACTGGTAATGTGATTTTGACACAAGGCACACTTCTCATTAAAGCTGACGAACTGACTGTTCGAGAGGATAATCAAGGCTTTCAACATAGTACAAGTGTCGGCAACCCAACGACCTTCAAACAAAAACGAGAAGGTAAGAATGACTATATTGAAGGAAGTGCGCAGAGAATTGAATATGACGGCCGTATGGATAAAGTTCATTTATATAGCAAGGCATGGGTAAAACAAGGTCAGGATGTCATTTACGGTGATTACATCATGTATGACGCAAATGCTGAATTTGCAAAAGCAATGTCCGGCAATACTAAAAATAAAGCGGGAGAAACTGTCCCTGGCGCTAGAACGCGTGCAATTATTCAACCAAAGAAAAAGCCACAGGAATAACGATCTAATATGAGCGAATTAGTCATTGAAAATCTTAAAAAATCCTTTAAAAAAAGAACTGTTGTTCAAGACGTATCTTTAACTATTAAGAGTGGTGAAATTGTCGGATTACTAGGCCCTAATGGCGCTGGAAAGACTACAAGTTTTTATATGATTGTAGGGCTTATTCCAGCTGATCGAGGACGCATTTCATTAGATGATGTCAATATATCTAAAATGCCAATTCATAGCCGGGCGAAATTGGGTTTATCTTATCTACCCCAAGAGTCTTCAATCTTTAGAAAAATGACTGTGTCTGAAAATATTTTGGCTATTTTAGAACTACAAGAATTAACTCGTGAAAAAATGAATAAGAGACTTGAAGAGCTTCTTCAAGAATTAGGCATTACTCACATTAGAAATAATACTGCAATCAGTCTTTCTGGTGGCGAAAGACGTCGCGTTGAAATTGCTAGATGCCTAGCTTCTAATCCAGCCTTTATTTTACTAGATGAACCTTTTGCAGGAATTGACCCTATTGCGGTAATTGATATTCAGAAAATTATCAAATATCTTGCTGAACAAAAAATTGGCATCCTTATTACAGATCATAACGTTCGCGAAACATTAGGTATTTGTGATCGTGCGTATATTGTGAATCAAGGCAAAATACTTGCATCAGGCCTGCCTAAAGCGCTTGCTAATGATCAAAATGTTAGAGATGTTTATTTAGGTAAAGACTTTTATTTATAAGTACTTAAATAAGTGCTATTTAAGCGATGAAACAAAATCTTCAATTTAAAGCATCCCAGCATTTATCGCTTACCCCGCAACTTCAGCAATCTATAAAACTTTTACAAATGTCTTCGGTTGAACTTAACCAAGAACTTGAAATTTTAATTCAACAAAATCCTTTGATTGAAATATTTGAAGAAGAGGATGAGGAAGAAAACAAAAATACCCCGACAATTTCTCAAGAAGAAACTTCATTTGAAATTTTGAATCATCAAGAACATCAAGAAGCTATTTATGATCATGAAATTAATTGGGGTGACGAGTATACAAAAGATAATTACGCTGAATCACCTGACTATCAAGAACCTGCATCACAAACATTAAAACAATACCTTGAAGATATTTTTCATTTAATTCCGATTAGTGAAAAAGATCAGGCTATTATTTCTCTTTTGATAGATTCAATTAATGAAGATGGTTATCTAGAGGAGTCTCTTGATTATTTTTTAGCAAGCATTCCAAAAGAATATGAGGTAAGTATTGAAGAAATAGAATCTTTACTAAAGCTTCTTCAAAAACAAGCTCCTCCTGGTATTGGCGCAAGAGACCTCATAGAATGCCTGACTCTTCAACTTGAGAGTAAAGAAGAAACTCCGATTCATTTACTCTCTATTAAAGTAATTAAGAACCATCTAAATCTTTTAGCTGCGCGTGACTTTGTGAGACTTAAAAAAATACTAGGGTGTGAAGATGAAGCATTAAGAGATGTTCAAAAAGTAATTAAAAGCCTTAATCCAAAACCTGGAAATATATTTTCCACTATTGAAAGTCATCATTTCATTCAACATGAAGTTAATGTCAAAAAAGTGAAGGCTAAATGGCAAGTTTCATTAAATGAGCAAGCGATTCCCAAACTTCGCTTAAATCATATTTATCGAGACTTAATAAAGAACTCACAAAATGACGTTGCACATCATTTATCTAGTCAGATACAAGAAGCTAAATGGATTGTGAAAAATATACAACAACGCTTTATCACAATCCTTAAAGTCTCCGAGGCAATTATGAGACATCAAAAAGACTTTTTAGATCATGGCGAATCTATGATGAAACCTCTTGTTTTAAGGGAGATTGCTGAAGAAGTGGGCCTTCATGAATCCACAATATCTCGCGTCACATCAAATAAATATATTAATACGCCACGTGGTATTTATGAACTCAAATTTTTCTTCGGCAGCTCGATTGATAGTGCGTCAGGGAATGAGCTTGCATCTACCGCAATAAGGGCTAAAATTAAAGAAGTCATTAAACAAGGAGATCCGAAAAAACCACTTTCAGATAATGAAATTGTCTTATTATTGAAGAGGCAAAATATTAATATCGCTCGTCGAACCGTAGCAAAATATAGAGAAATACTAAATATTGCTCCAACCAATCTTAGAAAAATTTTATAAACCCAACCTTAAGGAAACGTCATGAATATTCATTTGACTGGCCATCACTTAGAAATTACTCCGTCATTAAAGGAATATATTCAAACTAAATTAGCTAAAATTTTTCACCATTTTGATCATGTCATTGATGCAAAAGTAACTCTCACCGTTAATAAATTGGAGCATATTGCGGAAGCTACAATTCACCTCCCTAAGAGTGATATCCACGCTGAGTGCAGAGGTGAAAGTATGTATAGTGCCATTGATTTACTCTCAGACAAGCTAGATCGTCAAGTCATTAAATACAAAGAAGTTCATAAAGACCATCACAGAGTTCAGGGCGGTTTAAAACATCAACCAATCGAATAATGTATCTATCAAAGTTCTTTAATTTAATTGCATTAAAATCCAAAGACCCTGAAGTTACAAACCATACACACGGTGTATTTGTTGAAATAAAAGGTAAAGGTATTTTAATTATTGGGAAGTCAGGTATTGGCAAAAGTGAGGTGGTACTTGATTTGATCAGTAGAGGTCACAAACTTATTGCTGATGATAGTGTGTCTTTTTATAAAAACGATAAAAATAAAATTATAGGAAAAGCTCCGTCACTTTTAAAAAATCTAATGGAAGTTCGTGGCCTAGGAATTCTCGATATTAAAAAATTGTTTGGTCGTAAAAGTGTGGCTTTAGAACAAAAACTTTTTTTAGTTATTGAATTAAAAAAATTCCGAAAAAAACTTGATTGTTCAAGACTAGAAATGACTGTAAATACTTTTAGACTTATTGATATTAATATCCCTAAAATTGAAATCCCTATGACTCAAACAAGACATATAAGCCTCTTGATTGAAACGGCAGTTAAAAATTACATATTACTCAAGAATGGGCCTAGCACAATAAGTCATTTGTCTCAGAAACTTAACCTTCAATTAAGTTTGGATCATTAATTATGGAAGTCATTATTATTTCAGGACTATCGGGCTCAGGTAAAAGTATTGCCTTAAATGCTCTCGAAGACAATGACTTTTACTGTATCGATAACTTACCTGTCACACTTTTGTCAAATATTTCACAACATCTAAATCATGAGCATCAAGACAAGGTTGCAATTAGTGTTGATATTAGAAGTATTGATATTGAAAAATTACCCTTCGTTATAAAAGAAATTGAATCGTTATCAATTAAAACGAAGTTGATTTACCTAGAATCATCCACCGAGTCTATCGTAAGACGATTTGGTGAAACGAGACGCAGACATCCCCTTGCAAACGAAAAGCTATCTCTTTCTGAAACTATAGAAAAAGAAAGGTCTATGCTTGCACCTTTAGCTGAGATTGGTTATAAAATTGATACTAGCAGCATGTCAGTAAATGCATTAAAGAAAGCATTGAACGAATTGATTGAGTTAAAGGAAGATCATCTTGCCTTGCAATTTAGTTCGTTCGGATACAAATTTGGCATCCCACTTGATGCAGATTTTATTTTTGATGTGCGCTGTCTTCCGAACCCACACTATGAGTCTAATTTAAAAAATTTAACTGGCTTAGATAAGTCTGTTGCAGAATTTTTTCAAGGCTATAATGAAGTCAATAAAATGTATCAAGATATCAATCACTTTGTAAATGAGTGGCTAGGCTCTTTTAAAAAAGATCAAAGACATTCACTTCATATAGCTATTGGATGCACTGGGGGCAAGCATCGCTCAGTTTATATTGCAAATAAATTATTCACTAATTTCTATAACCCAAAATCTCAGGTAATTATTCGCCACAGAGATATTAACCATTAAGACACTTATGATTGGCATCCTTCTTATTACACACGGCGAACTTGGAAAATCTCTAATTGAATGTGCTATACATGTTCTAGGCGACAGGCCAAAGCTTCTAGATTCTCTTACGATTGAAAATGATTGTGCACACGAAAATATGTATAAGGAAATTTCAGAAAAAATTAATGTATTAGATCAGGGTGATGGCGTTTTGATTCTTACAGATATTTTTGGAGCAACGCCTTGTAATATTATTACTAAAATAATTAAATCTGGCAAAGTCAATGCGATTGCGGGTGTTAATTTGTCTATGCTCATTCGAAGCATTAGCTACCGACATGAGTCCTTTGATGTTCTAATTGCTAAAGCAATTCAAGGCGCTCAGGATGGCATTATTCATATTCAATCTAATCAAACATGCTAATAACTTCTACTAAAATTATTAACAAACTAGGTTTACATGCCAGAGCTTCCGCAAAGTTAACTCAGGTTGCTAATCAATTTAAATCTGATATATGGATTGAAAAAAATAATAAAAAAGTAAATGCAAAAAGCATTATGGGTGTAATGATGCTAGCGGCTAGTCAAGGTTCAGATATTACAATCACAACCGAAGGCTCTGACGAACAAGATGCATTGAATTCTATTATTGCTCTTATCAATGATTATTTTGGAGAAGGGGAGTAGTCCTATATGACTCCTTTTAGCCTTCACGGCATTGGTGTTTCGAATGGCATTGCAATAGGCAAGGCACATTTGATATCCAATGCACTACTTGAAGTTGTTCAATACGATATTGATTTAAAAAATATTCCTCATGAAATTAAAAGATTTGAGGACGCTGTTAATACCGTAAGAATTGAACTCAATAAAATAAAATCGCAACTTCCTTCAGATGCACCAGGTGAATTAGGATCATTTATTGATACTCACATAATGATACTTAATGATAAATCATTATCTGTGTTGCCAAAATCGATTATTGAAAATGAAAAATGTAATGCGGAGTGGGCGATAAAAAAACAAATGGATAGTGTCGTAAATCAATTCGATCAAATCGAAGATCAATATCTAAGAGAAAGAAAGCAAGACGTTATTCAAGTTGTCGAGAGAGTTATTAAAATACTTTTGGGCCATTCAAACCAAATTGCAGTAAAGAATAAAGAAAAATTAACAATTTTAGTAGCACATGATATTTCACCAGCAGACGCTCTTCATTTCAAAAACCATAAATATGCTGCCTTTATTACGGATGGGGGTGGTGTTACTTCTCATACCGCGATCTTATCAAGGAGTTTAAATATTCCTTCAATCGTAGCATTGCAAAATGCCCGATCTTTAATACGCGACAATGATTTAATTATTGTTGATGGTACAGAAGGTGTTGTAATTGTTAATCCAACCCATGAAATTCAAAAACATTATAAGAAAATTCAGGATTCATGGGATAACGAACAAGAAAAACTACAGCGTATCAAAACAAAAAAATCAATCACTCAAGATGGAGCCACAATTCACCTTTTTGCAAATATTGAAGTTCCAAACGATATTATCTCGGTTAATGCTTCAGGAGCGAGTGGTATTGGTTTATTTAGAACAGAATTCTTATTTATGAATCGGCAAGATATGCCAGATGAGGAAGAGCAATTTCAAGCTTACAAGAAAGTTGCTGAAGCCATGGGTAAAAGACCTGTCACTATTCGCACCTTGGATTCTGGCGCTGACAAACAAACAGCTTTGGACAATAAAAAAATAAGTCCTAACCCAGCATTAGGTTTAAGAGCGATCCGATTATGCTTATCTGAGCCTAAAGTTTTTATGACCCAACTTCGAGCTATTTTAAGAGCGTCTCAATTTGGAAATATTAAAATTCTTTTTCCTATGTTAAGCAGTATAAGTGAACTTCGGCAAACTAAACTTATTCTAGAAAGAGCAAAGGCGAGCTTAAGGAAAGAGAAAATAAAATTTAATGAAAATATTCTTATTGGCGGCATGATTGAAATACCAGCTGCCGCAATCAGTGCAGATATTTTCGCTCAAGAGTTAGACTTTTTATCAATCGGCACTAATGATTTAATTCAATATGCGCTAGCAATCGATCGCACAGATGACGCAGTATCTCATCTATACAATCCACTTCATCCTGCTGTCTTGAAATTAATAGCTCTTACAATAAAGTCAGCACATAAATACAAGAAATCTATCGCTATTTGTGGTGAAATGGCAGGCGAGCCCAAACTTACCAAATTATTGATTGCTATGGGCGTTGAACAACTCTCTATGCATCCTTCACATATCCTAAGTGTCAAACAACAGGTTTTAACTAGCTCAATCAAAAATATGAAGGCTTCGGTTCTTAAGTTACTTAACCTAAATGAAGTTGATAAAATTGAAACTTTACTTAAAAAGATTAATCAATCTAGTTAAATCATAACTTTTAAACCATCATGAATAACCCTGTCTTAAATCGCGAAGGCCTTCCACTATTTGATCAAATTAAACCCGATCATATTTCTCCAGCCATTGAAAGTATTCTCAAAGAAGCTAATACCTTAATTGATTCTCTTAAGGAAATGAGCGTAACTGCTTCATGGATAAACTTTGTAGAACCGATCGAAATTATAAGTGAGAAAATTTCTAGGGCTTGGGGTCAAATTGAGCACCTCAATGCAGTTGTAAACTCGGAAAATTTAAGAAAATCTTACAACGATAATCTTATAAAATTAACTGAGTTTTATACAAATCTTTCTCAAGATGAATCCCTTTATAAGAAATATCAATCCCTTAAAAATAGCGAGTTATTTAATTCACTCACACCATCTCAAAAGCGGATCATTGAAAATGTCTTACGCGAATTTAAATTAGGCGGTGCGGAACTTAATGAAAAAGATAAGAAAAAATTTAAAGTTATTCAAGAAAAGCTTGCTAAGCTTTCAACTCAATTCGAGGAAAATATTCTAGATGCCACCAATGAATTTTCCATTTTTGTGGATCATCTTGATGAACTAAGAGGCATTCCTGAAGAAAATATTAAAAAAGCTTTTGCTGAAGCCAAGGAAGATAAAAAAGAAGGCTATAAGTTTACCCTTCACTTCCCATCTTATCTTCCAGTTATGCAATATGCTGACAGCAGAGGTTTACGTGAAAAGCTATATCATGCTTATGCTACCCGCGCGTCTGAACTCGCATCGCCTAAGTTTGATAATACAAGACTTATAGAAGAGATACTCGAGCTTCGTTATGAATCTTCAAAACTACTTGGCTTTGAAAATTTCACTGAGATGTCGCTTGTTACAAAAATGGCAAAATCGAGTGAGGAAGTTATAGGTTTTCTCATGGATTTAGCAAACAAAGCAAAACCTTTTGCTCTAAAAGATATGGACGAACTTAAGTCTTTTTCCAAAACCTTAAATATTGAAAAATTAGAAGCTTGGGATGTTGCTTATGTATCTGAAAAACTTCGCCAAGCCAAATATAGCTTTTCGGAAAATGAGGTTAAACAATATTTTCCTGAGCATCGTGTTTTGAAGGGCTTGTTTAAAGTAGTTGAAACAATCTTTAAATTAAAAATTACGAAATCAGATGCTCCTACTTGGCATAATGATGTAAGTTTTTACTCAATAAAAAATGAAAATGATGAATTGGTAGGTCAATTTTATTTGGATTTATATGCACGCAACCACAAACGTGGGGGTGCGTGGATGGATGAAGCTATATCTCGATATAAAAATTCTCTAGAATCATCACACCCAGTTGCTTTTTTGACATGTAATTTTTCTTCCCCATCTGATAATAAAGCGGCTTTATTTTCTCATGATGATGTAATTACTCTTTTTCATGAATTTGGTCATGGACTGCATCATATGTTAACTAAAGTTGATGATTACAGTATTTCTGGCATTAAAGGTGTTGAATGGGATGCCGTTGAATTGCCTAGTCAATTTATGGAAAATTTCTGCTGGGAATGGGATGTAGTAAAACATATGACCGAACATGTTGATAACAAGGATCCTTTACCTAAAGCTTTATTTGACAAAATGATCCAGGCTAAAAATTTTCAATCAGGCATGCAAACCTTAAGACAAATTGAATTTTCCTTATTCGATATAAGATTGCACACGGAATATAGCGATCAAAACAAAATTAACCCTATAACGCTTCTCGAAACTATTCGTGATGAAATTGCCGTTGTAAGACCCCCTTCTTGGAATCGCTTTCCTAATAGTTTTTCTCATATTTTTGCCGGTGGATATGCGGCCGGCTATTACAGTTATAAATGGGCTGAAGTTTTGGCTTCCGATGCTTTCAGCTTATTTGAAGAACAAGGCATCTTATCAAGTCATGCCGGCCAAAAATTTCAAAATGAGATTTTATCAAAAGGTGGATCTAGGCCTGCCATGGAGTCTTTTGTAGCTTTCCGTGGACGGGAACCCTCAGTTGACGCTTTGCTCAGACATAATGGCATGGCTTAAGCTTTATGAAACTCGCAACATGGAACGTAAATTCTCTCACTGTAAGACTAAGTCAGGTTGAAGAGTGGATTAAGAAAGCAAAACCTGATCTTCTTTTACTTCAGGAAACAAAACAAGAAAATATTAAATTTCCTCATGAAGCAATCAATGCCTTAGGTTACAAATCTATCCACAATGGACAAAAAACCTACAATGGTGTCGCAATCATAAGTAAGTATGAGCTTCTTGATATTCAAAATAATATTCCTGGTTTCGAAGATGGCCAAAAAAGAATGATTGCCGCAACAGTAAATACAAATCATGGAAAGATCAGAATAGTTTGTGTTTACGTCCCTAATGGTCAATCTGTAGATTCTGATAAATACTTTTATAAACTTGACTGGTTAAAGCATTTCACTTTATGGCTCAAAAATGAAATGCTATCTCACCCAGATATCATTATTGCTGGTGACTTTAATATTGCACCTCAAGACATAGATTGCCATGATCCAGAAGCCTGGAAAAATAATGTTCTTGTAAGCAAGAGAGAACGGGAAGCATTTCAAAAAATCATTGATTTAGGATTTTCAGATAGTTTTAGAGCAATGAATCCTTCTGAAATTCAATATAGCTGGTGGGACTATCGCATGGCTGGCTTTAGAAGAAATCTTGGCATGCGAATTGATCACATACTCACAAATAAGAATTTAATAAATAAAGTAACAATGTCTGCTATTGATAAAGAACCTAGAAAATCAGAGCGTCCATCGGATCATACACCCGTCATCATAGAAATTTAATCTACTTTACCTTGATTCCAAGCTGTTTTAGTTTCCTGTAAAGATGAGTTCTTTCAACGCCGGAAACTTCAGAAAGTTTTGCCATACTTTGATCGTCTTGATTTAAATGATATTTAAAATACATTTTTTCAAAATCATCTCGTGCATCTCTTAATGGCTTATTAAAAATATCATCTAAGCCTTGATCTTTATTATCTTTAGTCTTCTTAGAAGACTTATTTTTATCATGCAATAAATTAAATTGGTTTGAAACGCGCTTAACATCATCTGCAGTAATTTTTTCAAGCAAACTAGTTTGCATTAAATTAAATATAAAACTTTCTAATTCCTCTATATCACCTATCCAATTCATAGCGCGCATCGCATTTAATGCAGCAACATCAAAAACTTTATAATCCGACTTATCAGATTTTGCAAGGTACATTGTCAAAATAGATGATGCCAGCTCTGGAATGTCTTCTTTATGATCATTAATTGATGGTAGCAGTAATGATCCAGGTAGTAATTCATTTAAGATCCGCTCATCAAAATCAACTTCGTTTCCTTGCACAAGGGATCTTGAAGTAGCACAGATAATTCTTACATCATAATTAGCGGCTTTACTAATCAGTAAATTTAAACCCTTTTGTTGAGGTTTAGTTAAGTGAGAAATTTCATTTAGAAAGATAGATCCGCCTCTATGTTGATCAAGAAGATCAGTAGGTGCATTCGAAATGACCTCAAAGTCCTTAACATCAACCCAAGGTTGATTTTTTGGGTGAAGATATTGTGCACAAATTTTGGCACATCCACCTTGTGGGCCCACAAGAAGTAGGGGTGTTTTTAAGGAAATTATTTTATCAAGCCTTTTTTTAAGATCTTGTATAACTTGGCTTTTACCAATGTTTAATAAATTAATGTCTATTCTAGGAAGGTTATTTGCATGCTTGAGTGCTTCATTCACAGTTTTTAATAGCTTCTGGAGCGTAATGGGCTTTTCAAGAAAATCAAACGCGCCAATTTTAGTTGCTTCTAGAGCAGTATCAATGGTTCCATGTCCTGACATCATCACTACCGGACTGGTAAGGAATTTTTCATTTACCCACTCTTTAAGAAGAGTAATGCCATCGCAATCAGGCATCCATATATCTAATAAAATCAAATCAGGTAATTTATTTTTCTTAAGTTCTCGAGCTTCTGTAGCATTCTCAGCTACAAAAATTTCGAACCCCTCGTCGACAAGAATATCTCTGAGTAACTCCCTTATGCCTAATTCGTCATCAACTACCAGAATTTTTTTTGCACTCATGATTATTTACTTTTAGATATTGGTAGCTGAATATTAATTATAGCGCCGCCACTTTTTACATTTTCAATAGTGATGAGACCGTCATGCTCTTCAATGATTTTTTTTACAATAGCCAAGCCTAGTCCTGTACCATGCGACTTCGTTGTAACATATGGCTCAAATGCTTTTTTTAATATGTCCATCGTAAATCCAGGGCCATTATCTTCGATCGATAGTGCTATATAATTTTTCAGCTTATTCGTATTAATTTGGATAATTGGTTTTTTTGTATTATTTGTCATAGCATCTTGAGCATTTTGAATAAGATTAATAAGCACCTGTCTCATCATATTCACGTCTACTTTTATTTCAGGTAAATCTTTTGATAATTTAGTTGATATTTTAATTCCTGAGTTTTCGAATAAATAAGATATTTCTTTAATAAATTTATTAATGTTTGTTAACTCTAGATTCAATTTTGGTGCGCGCGCATATTCACTAAATTCATTTACCATTGTTTTCATTGCATCAACCTGATTGACAATAGTTGCGACAGCTTTATTTAAAACATCTGTGTCGTCTTTATTTAATTTAGCCTCTAATTTATGCTTAATTCTTTCAGCTGAAAGCTGAATAGGTGTAAGTGGATTTTTAATTTCATGAGCAAGTCTCCTTGCTACCTCAGACCATGCTGCATCTCTTTGAGCCTGAATCATCATAGTGATATCATCTATCATTAAAACGAAATTATTAAGTTTATTCTGTGGTAACGGAGTAATTTGTAGCAAAAGTACTTGGTTATTTTTTTCATATTTAATTTCAAATTGCTTAATGATCTCCGCTTGTTTTTTCTTGCTAGAAATTTTAATTTCTTCTTGAATGCCAGCAACAAAATCTTTTAAGAATTTATTCTTAATTGAAATTGAAGTTATTAATTTGTCTTTATTTTTTGATAAATCAACCTGCAATATTTTAGAAGCGGCAATATTGAATGATTTAATCTCCATGGCATCATTAATAACGATCACGCCTGAAGATAAATGAGCTAATACAGTTTCAAGATATGACCGAGCAGACTCAAGTCTTATCTGATTATTTTCTGATGTTTGTGTGGCCTGATCTAATTGCTTTGTCATGCTATTAAAAGATCTCACTAAAACACCTAGCTCATCTTTACCTTTTTCAGGGAGCATCGTCTTAAAATTACCTTTTGCAATCTTTTTTGTACCCTCAGCAAGCAAGGCAAGAGGCTCTGATAATTTTCTACTAAGTAAAAATCCAATTGCTACAGCAGTTAATATGGCAAGCATGAGTACAAGCGTTAATGTAATTGAAAAAATCACTTTCAATGAATCTCGACTATAAGAAAGTTTCTGGTAATCTTGAAATACTGCCTCTACTGATTCTGCAATTGTTGTTAGTGAGTCTGGGACAGGCTGTAAAATTTGCAGAACTAATCTTTCATTGGAAACTGCTGCTCCATTGATCGGCGCCAATACTCGCAGATAAAGTCCTTTATTTTTAATCGGTTCAATTTTCCCGTAGACTTTATTGTCTGCCTGTTTTAATTGAATTAACGTTGGGAGCGCAGGTAAAAATGATTCTGCATCATTACTCGATACAGCAATAATTCTTCCTTGATCGGAAATGATTGTAGCATCTTGTACGCCGGACTTTTCTCGAAGATCACTGAGCGCCCCATATTGGGATGTTACAGGCATAGATGATAGCGTTAGCGCCATACGCTCAGCTTTTAATTCTAGGTCTGTCAACATAATGTCTAAAGCTTTTTGACCTAACTTTAAGCCCCCATCTAAAGCTGATTCAACCTTCACGTTAAACCACGACTCAATTGAACGCGTCAAAAAATTCACAGAAACTAAATATACAATTAAACCTGGTATAACTGCCATAAGCGAAAAGGAAATAACAAGACGCATGGATAAACGACTACCTATGACATCTTTTTTTATATTTGCGAATAATTTCCTAATCTGATTTGCAATAATTGCAATCAGACTAAAAATAAAAACAACACTTAATACAAGAACAATGGTGTAAGAGTTGCCTGAAATAAAATCTGAACTTGAGCTTGCTTTTGACAAAAGGAATAAGAGTAATGCACCAACTAAACCAGCAATAGCTATTAGATATCTCATTTATTATTTATAAAAATCCATTGAAATTGTTTAGAGGCTAATTGCCATTCTTGATTACTTGTTATGTCAACTTGTAGTTGTTTTGGTAGTTTAGTCTGATCTAATTTAACTTGCAGATAAGCTGAGTACTTATCAGTATCATCAATTTGCGATTTATCAAAAATACGCCAATTTTTTATTTTTTTAAGTTCATTTTTTGCCTGGGTTAAGTTATCAAAAGCAACAAGGCGATTTTCGGATTCGGATAGAATAAATTGCTTAGATAGCGCATGGTAGCTCAACACTATTTCTTTAGTTTTTTTAGTAACCTCTTCATCGAACCAATATTTTCTAGGCTTTTTTAATTCAAATTCAATAATAAAATTAATGGGAATACCTTTTCTGATTGCCTCATCTAAATCATCATTAAAAAATAGTTCAAATTCAGCATTTAAAAAATATGCTTCAAATTGATTATTAATTTCGGCAGTTTTAATAATCAAACTATTATCGGCTGCAATAATGGATGAAGAAAAAAACAAGCTCATCCAAATAGCAAAAAAGATACTTAGTTTAATTTTTTTCAAATAATGCATAAAAAAATCCATCATGGTTTTCGCTTGGTATTAATTGATTTTCATATTTACTATATTTCGAATCGACTGACCATTTTACTTCTTTTGCGTCACTATGTTCTTTAATAAAGTCATCAATAACCCTCTGATTTTCATCAGGAAAGATAGAACATGTCGCGTAAAGTAATTTACCACCCTTTTTTAATAACTGCCACATAGCTTGCAGCATGATCTTTTGTTGCTTAGCAAACATCTCAATATCACGAGGTCTTCTTAACCACTTAATATCTACATGTCGCCTGACTACACCTGACGCAGAGCATGGCGTATCAAGCAGGATGCGATCAAATAATTTTTCATTCCACCAAGACTTAATCGCTGTTAAATCTGCACATTTCAGATGAGCATGAAGCTGCAATCTCTCTAAATTTTCTTTTACTTTATATAAGCGTTCTTTTTGTTGATCAATCGACACCAACTCGATGTCAGCAATTTCTAACATATGCCCCGTTTTACCTCCGGGAGCGCTGCAAGCATCCAGACAAACTTGACCATCTTTAAGATCCAAAAGGTTTGCAGCAAGTTGCGCACCAAAATCTTGAACTGATACTTCACCCTCTATAAACCCAGGTATTTTTTCTACGGGGATAGGCTGGGTTAGCTCTAAGGCAATATCTCCTAGAACTCGATACTCAATTGATTCAGATTTAAGTTTTTCTTCGTATTGCTTAAGATTAATTTTTCTTACATTAATTCTTAAAGTTAATGGTGGATGCTTATTTCCATTCAATAATATGCTTTCCCAATCTTTGTTATATGCTTCTTTAATGAGCTGAATCCACCATAAAGGGTATGAATAAAAAGCCTCTTCATCATTTTTTAATTCGGATTTTAGGTTGTCTTTTTGACGAATAAAATTTCTCAATACTCCATTTACAAAAGAACCTGCCCAGGATTTATTAATAAATTTAGCAGCCTCAACAGCCTCATTCACGATGGTAAAGTCATTAGATTGATCATGATTTAATTGAAACAAAGCTACACAAAGTAAGGCTTCAATTTTTTTATTTGTTATTTTTTTATTAATGAGCTTTCGAATAAAAAATTGATTCTCACCTAAAAAACGAATAGCGCCATATGCCAAAAAAATCGCAATCGATTTTTGCTGCGGTGTAATGTGAGAATGATGATCGAAATGTCTGTCAAACACATGATTTAAATTATGTCCTTTTATAACTTCAGACACACAGTCGGCTGCGATAAGTTGAGAGTGATGCAAAATAGTTACGACTTGAAGACGTCTCCCAAAATAGGTCGGTGTCCTAAAATAAATTCCTTAGATTTTAGTCTTTTGCCTCCTGGCATTTGAAGCTCTTTAATTAGCAAAGTCCCTTCACCACACTTCACATGAATAAATTCATCTAGCTTAATAATTTGTCCTGTCTTAGCATTCTTGTCACTATCTTTACTAATCTCAGCATCCCATATTTTACAAATAGCCTCACGATATTCTGTTTGCGCGACTGGAAATGAATTAAACGCTCTTATCTTTCGAAGAATCGCTAAAGAAGTATCTTGCCAATCAATTTTCGATTCCTCTTTGGTCACTTTTTCAGCGTAAGTCACACTTGCCTCATCCTGAGGTGTCGACTGAACTTCACCTTTTGTCCTCAACTCCTCCATCACTTCGATCATTAAATGCGCACCTAATACTGAAAGCGTTTTTGTTAATTGTTCAGTTGTATCTTTTTCACTGATTTGAATTTTAGTTTTTTTAATCATGTCACCTGCGTCTAGTTTTTGAACGACGCGCATTATAGTGACGCCTGTTGATTCGTCGCCCATCAAAATAGCACGATGAATAGGTGCAGCACCTCGCCATCTAGGGAGGAGTGACGCATGTATATTAAAACAACCTAGCGAGGGCAAATCTAGAATAGCTTGGGGAATGATGAGTCCATATGCCGCCACAATCATCACATTAAAATCAATGGCAGTTAACATTTCGTAGGATTCTTTACTTTTTAATTCTGAAGGCTGATAAACAGGAATACCTAATGTATTAGCTTTCAATTTAATAGCGCTTGGATGAAGCTTTAAGCCTCGACCTGATGGTCTATCTGGCTGAGTTAATACGCCTGCAACCTCATAACCTTTATCATGAAGAGCCTGCAAAGCTGGTACAGCAAAATCTGGGGTGCCAGCAAAAATGATTTTTAAGGAATTCAAGATATAGACTCACTAAATTTAAGCATTAACCTCATGCTCTTTAGCACGCTTTTTCATTTTTGTTTTGATGCGGTTACGCTTTAACGGGGATAGGTATTCTACAAATACTTTACCTAAAAGATGATCCATTTCGTGCTGAATACAAACGGCTAATAAACCTTCTGCTTCGAGCTCAAAAGATTTTCCTTCTCGATCAAGCGCTTCTACCTTAATGCGCTCAGCGCGTGTGACTGAATCAAACACATCGGGCACAGACAAGCAACCTTCTTCATATGATTGCTGTCCTGATGATTCAATAATTTTGGGATTAATAAAAACCTTTAAGTTATCTTTTGTTTCCGAAATATCTACCAGAATTAATTGAATATGGCGATTGACTTGGGTTGCAGCTAATCCTATGCCAGGTGCAGCATACATCGTTTCCGCCATATCATCGATAAGCTTCCTAATTGAGTTATCCACAACTTCGATGGGTTTTGCAATGGTATGCAGTCTCGGATCAGGATAATTTAATATATTTAAAATTGCCATAAATGTTGATTATTTTATTTATTGCTGATAACTTATCTACAAGGTTTAAACACCTTAAACTTATTAGACATATTAAGAATATTATACTTTGCTAATAGCTCAATTACCTGACTCAAATTCATTTAGCTTTCACTTACTTCTAAGTCATTTTTCATTCACTATCGTAAAGGAATCTTTATGCTAGAACTGCTTATCTATATGTTTGAAAATTATCTCAGCACACAAAATTTACCTGACTTTAAAAGTATTACAGCAGAGCTTGAAGCTGCAGGATTTGATAATCAAGACATTGAAAATGCTTTTACTTGGTTTAACCAGCTAAAGGCGATGACAAATGCTATTCCTGTAAAAAATAGTGCTTGCTCTTCCCTGGGCTATCGTATGTTCTCAGATACCGAACAAAAAAAGATAAGCGCTGAAAGTCTTGGATTTGTATTGTTCCTTGAACAAGCTAAAGTGCTGGATGCAAATGAACGAGAAATTATTCTTGATCGTGCTATGGCGCTCAAACAAGAACATATTAATATCGAAGAAATGCGCTGGATTGTCATGATGGCTCTTTGGAATGAAGGCCGTGAAAAAGACTTCTTATTTATAGAAGATGCAATCTATCAAGATCACAACTTAGTTTTACACTAGTTGCCTTCTATATTTTGAATGATGCGGGAAATAATCCCCGCTTGATTTAAGGTGTAGAAATGCAAGCTCGGTACATCCCAACTAACCAATGTTTCACAAAGTTCAGATATAACGTCTACACCAAATGATCTCAAGGAGGGCAAATCGTCTCCGTAGCTTTCTAATTTAATTCGAAGCCAACGAGGTATCTCTGCACCGCAATTTGAGGCAAAACGAGCTAATTGCTTAATGTTGTAGATGGGCATCACGCCTGGAATAATCGGCACATCAATGTCTGCAATCAAACATTCATCCATAAATCTAAAATAGGCATCGGCATTAAAAAAGAATTGTGTAATAGCTGAATTAGCGCCAGCGGCCACTTTATTTTTAAAGTTTTGAATATCTATTTGTGCCGAGGTAGCCTCAGGATGATATTCCGGATAGGCTGCCACCTCAATATGAAAGTAATCATTAGTTTCTTGCCGAATGAAGCTTACTAATTCATTCGCATGTTTAAATTCTCCACTTGGTACCTCACCTTGAGGGACGTCACCTCGCAAAGCCACGAGATGCTTAATGCCATGTTGCTGATATTGATTAAGCAAAGTTTTAATTTCTATCTTTGTCGATGAAATGCCTGAAATATGAGGCACTGCATTAAAACCTTCATTTTTTATTTCCAATACTGTTTCAAGAGTTCGATCGCGTGTTGAGCCACCCGCACCAAATGTCACTGAATAAAATTCAGGCTTGAATGTGGATAACTGCTGACGCGTATCTGCTAAGTTTTTTATCCCTTCCGGTGTATTGGGAGGGAAAAACTCAAAACTATAAGAAACTTTTTTAGCCATTATTAATAGCGGTAGTGCTCAGGTTTGTAAGGGCCTTCTTCTTTAACTCCAATATACTTAGCTTGCACTTCTGACAAGTTTGTAAGTTGTGCATTTAATTTTTTCAATTGTAAGCGAGCTACTTTCTCGTCCAAGTGTTTCGGTAAAGTATAAACACCCACAGGATATTTTTCAGTATGCGCAAATAATTCAATTTGAGCGATTGTTTGATTCGCGAAAGATGAGCTCATAACATAACTTGGATGACCTGTTCCACAACCTAAATTCACAAGTCTACCTTTTGCAAGCAAGATGATGCGTTTGCCATCTTTGAAAATGACATGATCTACTTGCGGTTTAATCTCTTCCCATTTGCAATCGCTTAATGATGCAACATCAATCTCATTATCGAAATGGCCAATATTACAAACAATTGCTTGATCTTTCATGCGCGACATATGGTCACGGGTAATCACATGATAATTACCTGTCGCTGTCACAAAAATATCTGCATGCTCTGCTGCATAATCCATAGTCACCACGCGATATCCTTCCATCGCAGCTTGAAGCGCACAAATAGGATCAATTTCAGTTACCCACACTTGAGCTGATAAAGCACGAAGTGCTTGTGCTGAACCCTTGCCTACATCGCCGTATCCAGCTACAACCGCCACTTTACCTGCAATCATGACATCCGTTGCGCGCTTAATAGCATCTACTAATGATTCACGGCAACCATAAAGATTATCAAATTTAGATTTGGTCACTGAATCATTCACATTAATAGCAGGGAAAGCTAATTTGCCTTCTTTATGCATTTGATATAAACGATGAACACCTGTAGTGGTTTCTTCGGTCACACCTTTAATGTGCTTAAGTCTCACAGAATACCAATGAGGATCTATTGCTAATTTTTGTTTAATTGAGTTAAAGAGACAAATCTCTTCTTCGCTTGAAGGTTTGGAAATAACTGAAGCATCTTTTTCTGCACGCGTACCTAAGTGGAGAAGTAAAGTTGCATCGCCGCCATCATCTAGAATCATATTGGTATAGCCGCCATCACTCCATTCAAAAATACGGTGTGTATATTCCCAATATTGATCAAGCGTTTCACCTTTAAAGGCGAAAACAGGTGTACCGCTCTTAGCAATTGCAGCAGCAGCATGGTCTTGGGTTGAATAGATATTGCAAGATGCCCATCTCACTTCAGCGCCCAAATCTTTAAGTGTTTCGATGAGCACAGCTGTTTGAATCGTCATATGCAATGATCCGCTTATGCGAGCACCCTTTAATGGTTTTTCTTTTGCATATTCTTCACGGATAGCCATAAGTCCCGGCATCTCAGTTTCTGCAATAGCGATTTCTTTTCGACCGAAATCAGCCTGATTAATATCGGCAACGAGATAGTCTTGTGTATTTAAATTTTGGTTAGTCACTGTATTCATTTTAAATTCCTTTTGAATGCTAAGTGACCAGCTGGGATGTTTCGGTATCCACCAACACCCCGTGACTGGCACGGTTATAAATTGGTGAACGCCGTTTACAAGTAAACTTGTAATCTGAGCCTGGGATTTTATGAAAAAATCTCGCAGCGTTCCTCAGAAGAATTGCATTATAGATTAAAAGTATTTAGGACTCAAATACTTACTAAAGTTCAAATATTTAATTTGCGGATTTAAGGGCTTGAGCTTTATCTGCTGTTTCCCATGAAAACTCTGGTTCATCGCGACCAAAATGTCCATAAGCCGCGGTTTTCTTGTAAATAGGGCGCAACAGATCAAGCATCTTTACAATACCTTTAGGTCTTAAATCAAAATGCTCGAGCACCAATGCGGTCAATTGATCGTCTGAAATCTTGCCTGTACCATAAGTTTCAAGCATCACTGAAGTCGGCCTTGCCACGCCAATCGCATATGAAATTTGCACTAAA
The DNA here is from genome assembly GCF_006364615.1 of Candidatus Methylopumilus rimovensis. Taxonomy (NCBI): domain Bacteria; kingdom Pseudomonadati; phylum Pseudomonadota; class Betaproteobacteria; order Nitrosomonadales; family Methylophilaceae; genus Candidatus Methylopumilus; species Candidatus Methylopumilus rimovensis. Next base: position 1,207,560 of record NZ_CP040986.1, read on the forward strand.
CAACGAGAGGCCAATCCTGCAGCCACAATATTTTTAGCAACATAGCGCGCAGCATACGCTGCTGATCGATCCACCTTACTAGGATCTTTGCCTGAAAAAGCACCGCCACCATGGGGTGCGGAACCGCCATAAGTATCTACAATAATTTTACGTCCGGTGAGTCCGCAATCACCTTGAGGTCCGCCAATCACGAATCGACCCGTAGGATTTACAAGATACTTGATGTCGCCTTTAATGAGCTCTTTAGGCAGAATGGGTTTAATAATTTCCTCAATCACTGATTCGCGAATGGTCTCTAGTGAGACTTCTGGATCGTGTTGTGTTGAGAGAACCACAGTATCAATCGAATAAGGTTTATGATCTTTATACTTTAAAGTGACTTGCGCTTTAGCGTCAGGACGTAGCCAAGGAAGCCTGCCATCCTTTCTTAAGTAGGACTGTCTTTCCATCAATCGATGGGATAACCAAATGGGCATAGGCATTAGCTGTGCTGTTTCATCACAAGCATAACCAAACATCAAGCCTTGATCGCCAGCGCCTTGATCTAAAGGATCATCTAAAGCACCATCCACACCTTGCGCAATGTCAGGTGACTGCTTGTCATAAGCAACGAGAACTGCACAGCCTTTATAGTCAATGCCGTAATCCGTATTGTCATACCCTATATAGCGAATCGTATCGCGCGCTACTTTAATATAATCCACATTCGCGGTAGTCGTAATCTCGCCTGCCAAAACCACAAGGCCTGTATTTGTTAAAGTCTCAGCTGCAACACGTGCTGTTGGATCTTGTTCAAGAATAGCATCAAGAATCGCATCAGATATCTGATCGGCTACTTTATCTGGATGACCTTCAGAAACAGATTCTGAGGTAAATAAATACTCACTCATAGTTTTTTCCAAGTTTTAAATTACGTAAAGCGTTTAGAATAGCAAAATATCGCGATTAAATACAATTATGCTATCAAGACTTCTCTTATCTTTCATTGCTATATTCTTTAAATTACCTCTCTTTATGCTGCATGGACTGGGAGGGTTATTTGGAAGGATCGCTTATCAATTTGATCATCGATTTAAAGAACGTATCGATGCAAATGTAAAACGTGCTTTTGCCTCATTGGATAGAAACGATTTAAAAAAACTCACATCATTGGCAATTCGCGAAATCGGAAAGTGCCTAATGGAAGCACCTGCTATTTGGTTTAATACCCCTCAAAAGAATTTTCGCTGGGTCAAGCAATGTTATGGGTGGAACTATGTTGAAGCTGCGCTCAAAAAGAAAAAAGGTATTATTTTTTTAACACCTCATCTTGGCTGTTTTGAAATTACCGCTCAGTACTATGCACATTTTTATCCCATCACTGTTCTTTTTAAACGTCCAAAACAAAAATGGTTAGCCAATATTGTTATATCTGGCAGACGTCACTCACACATTCATCTTGCTGAAGCTAACATCCAAGGTGTAAAACAATTAATGCAAGCATTAAAAAAAGGTGAAGCCATTGGCATATTGCCCGACCAAGTGCCCAATGAGGGCCAGGGTGTGTGGGCTCAATTTTTTAATACACCCGCCTATACAATGACGCTTGTTTCGAAACTTGCAGAATCATCAAAAGCCACTGTCCTGATTGGTTTTGGTCACAGGCTTTCAAAGGGTCAAGGATATGAAGTCTTTATTGAGCCCCTCGGGTCAGATCATTCACCTCAAGGCATTAATGATCAACTTGAATTGCTCATTCGAAAACATCCCAGTCAGTATCTTTGGAATTATCAGCGGTTTAAAAAACCAAATAAATAAGAGACAATCATTTTATGAAACTTCATTTTACAAAGATGCATGGAATTGGTAACGACTTTATAGTGCTTGATCATACAAAGTCTCCTTTCCAATTAACGCAAGAGAAGATTCAATCTTTATCTCATCGACAACTCGGTATTGGATTTGATCAGCTTCTGGTGGTTGAGGGTTCAACACTCAAAGATGTTGATTTCAAATATCGTATTTTTAATCAAGATGGTAGTGAAGTAGAACAATGCGGTAATGGTGCGCGTTGTTTTTATCGATTTGTAAAAGATAAGCATTTAACTGAAAAAGAATTGATTCGCGTTGAAACAAAATCTGGTGTCATTACATTGACTGAAGACCACGAACATATGATTGAAGTAAATATGGGCGCACCCATTTTTAATCCTAAACTGATTCCATTTATTTCAGATACAGAAAAAAATGAATACTCTATTTCTATAGAGTTGCCAGATCAAAAAGAAATGATAAATGTAGCTGTATTATCTATGGGTAATCCGCACACAGTGATTACAGTTGAAGATATTGATAAGGCTCGCGTTAAAACATTAGGTGCTTATTTGGAATCACATCCGCTTTTCCCAAAACGTGTGAATGTTGGATTTATGAAAATTGTAACACCACATCATATTCGTTTACGTGTTTTTGAAAGAGGTGTGGGTGAAACGCTCGCCTGCGGAACTGGGGCGTGTGCTGCAGTAGTGTCAGGGATTAAGCGTCATCTACTTACCTCCCCTGTGAAAGTTGATATGCTAGGGGGGTCATTATCTATTGATTGGAGAGGTGATACAAATCCTGTCATGATGAAAGGTCCGGCCGTAACCCTCTTCGAGGGAGATATTGAGATCGCTTAAATCTTATGGAACATAATCACTTCCAAAAAAGTTATATTGATTACCTCACCTTTGAAAAAGGGCTAAGCCATAATTCTATTAAAAGTTATACACACGATCTAATTCAACTTGTGACACTCGTCGAGCATGACCGTTTTGAGTCGATCACCATTCAAGATATTAGGCGCGCAAGCGCTAAACTTAATAGCCAAGGACTGCACGGTAAATCTATCGCCCGCATGCTATCTGCATGGCGAGGTTTTTTTGACTACCTTATTGAGCGCCATCAATTTAAAGAAAATCCTGTTAAAGATGTTCATGCGCCTAAGAGTGCCAAGACCTTGCCACAAACTTTATCAATCGAGCAGATGGTCAAACTCATTTCGATTGATGACTCAACTTTATTAGGAGTAAGAGATAAAGCTTTCCTAGAATTATTCTATTCATCTGGATTGCGTTTAAGTGAAGTAGTGAACGTTAATATTAATGATCTTGATCTTCAAGAAGGTGTGATTACCGTCACAGGTAAAGGTAATAAAACGCGCATAGTTCCGATAGGGCAAAAAGCGATTCATGCTATTCAGTCGTGGATTGAAAAACGCGCAACAATTAAGGTAGATGAGAAATCTACTGATGCACTATTTATTTCTGAGCGTGGTAAACGCATGTCAGCGCGTGCTATTCAGTACCGTATTCAAATGTGGGCCATCAAACAGGGTATTGATAGTACCGTGCATCCTCATTTATTAAGGCACAGTTTTGCTTCACACGTTTTACAATCGAGCCAAGACTTGAGGGCCGTTCAAGAAATGTTAGGTCATGCAAATATAAGTACGACTCAGGTTTATACACATTTAGACTTTCAACATCTTGCCAACATTTACGATAAAGCACATCCTAGAGCCAAAAAGAAATCATGATGTATTTAATTTCGTTAAGCACTATTGACGCACTTCAATTCTTTAAACTATAGTGAAGGTATGGAAGCTCAACTCATCGCACTAGAGAAAAAAATTAAGCAGCTCATCAGCTTAATTGAATCTGCACAAGAAAAAAATAAGGGGCTCGAAACAAGACTAGCTTCCTCTGAAGCTACGCTCACAAAACTTCAATCCAATATGAAAGAAGCAAGTCTTCGTCTTGAAAAAATGATGAGGCAACTGCCTGAGGAAAATCGATGAGCTCAAAAAATGTAACGGTCACGATCATGGCACGTGAATTCATTATCGCTTGTCCAGAGGGCCAAGAAAAAAGTTTATTAGATTCAGTACAATACCTAAATCAAAAAATTGATCTCATTCAATCTCAAGGGACAATTGTAGGTATCGACCGTATCATCATCATGGCAGCCCTCAACATTACCAATGAACTTCTTAATCAAAATTCTTCTGACGGTCTAGATATATCTCAATTCCGCCATAAAATTTCATCGATCGAACATCAAATCGATGAAGTGCTTGCACAAAACTAAAGATCTGCCTATTCTTTAACAAATATTGCGATGAGCAGGTTTGTTTTTTTAAGTGTTGCTTAGGCTAATAATTCCTTGAACTAGTCTATAGCATCGGTTTTAGCTCATCAGGTTGCGGTGTGAGCGATCTAAATTGGGCGCTCTTTTAAGACACCCTTGGCGATTGCACCTAATGCGCCTTAGGCTTTTACCCCTTGAACCTTTGGTTCAGGATGCTGGTCTAGGCAACACTTAAGAAAATCAACATAGCTCTTTACACACTCTTAACTTTTTTTATTATTAAACTATGCGCTACTGGCTTATGAAATCTGAACCGTCTGATGTGTCGATAGACGATTTAGCAAAACTTCCTAAACAAACAATTGATTGGTATGGCATTAGAAATTACCAAGCGAGAAACTTTATGCGAGATTTGATGAAAATAGGCGATCTCGCGTTCTTTTATCACTCAAATTGCGATGTGCCTGGTATCGCTGGTATTGTTAAAGTCAGTAAGCTTGCTTACCCTGATCGCTTTCAATTTCAAAAAGGTCACAAGTACTTTGATCCAAAATCAACACCTGAAAATCCACGCTGGCTTAATGTGGATGTGACACTCATTAAAAAAACAAATTTATTAAGCCTAAAAGAATTGAGAGAATTTAAAGCATTGCAAAATATGCGCTTACTCCAAAAAGGCAATCGCTTATCGATCACGCCCGTGACGGAAGATGAATGGACGTTCATTGAAAAACATTTGAAATAAAAAAAAGCCCAAAGACTCTTTGGGCTTTTTTAAGTAAGACTATTTTATTGAACGTTATCTAAAGTACCCATGGCCTTTGGATAAGCTACGACTCCCCATGGGATTTCTTTATGAGGAATGTGTTTAGTCACTTCTAATTTCTCTGCATCAATCACAAGCACTTCGTCTGATTTTCCGCAAGCAAGTAAGATATCTTTGTCATCTGGTGAAAAACTAAAGTGCCAACAACGTCGGCCTGTGGGGATATCTTTAATCTTTTCAAAATTAGTTGTGTCATACACTTCTAATGTTTTTGCTTTTGAAGTTGCAACAAACAATCTTTTCCCTTCTCGATCAAAACTCACACCATAAGGTGACTCACCGGTAGCGATCGTTTTAAGATGTTTAAATTGATTGTCTAAGACGATAAAGCTATTTCCATACTCCAGAGTGGATACGTAATACTTTCCATTCGGCGCTACCTTGATGCCACGTGGACGCTCTCCGTATTTTTTAGTTGAAATAGTTTTTAATAATTTACCATTACTAAAGTTATGGACTGTGATTGTGTTATCAGCTTCATTAGTCACAATAATTTCTTTACCACTCTTACTAAATTCAATACCTTCTGTTTCAGGGCCGCCAATAATATCTCGAATTTTTTTGCCCTTGGCTAAATCAACCACTGCAATACGCGCAGGGATTTTTGGTTCATCTTTATCATCATCTTCTTGGCCTGCTACAGGTGGCTTCCCTGAGGATGCTGGCTCTGTAGAGACAAACACATATCCTTTATAAACGCGCACAAATTCTGGATTTTTACCTACTGGAATATGTTTCACAAACTGATTTGTTTTTAAATCAATCACGGATAAATTTTCATTATCTTTATTTGCAGTAATTAAAAAACGTCCGTCCTCTGTTACACCAATACCGCGAGGATTCTTAGCTTGAATATCGATCGAGCCTTCTGTCTCCATGGTATTTAAATTGATAATGCTGACACCGCCCTCTTGGTTCGATACGTAGGCTTTACCTCGATCTTCAGCATTTGCAAATAAAGACGAAATAAGTAATCCTAATACGACGGCTGGCTTTATAAACTGCATTCTATTCTCCTAAAATATTCTTTTTTTAATTGTTAAATAACTATAAAAAATCTTCCAGGGGATTTCTCCCTTTAATGTCTCATGAAAATAAGGAAGCATTAACCTAAGAAAAGTTTATAGGCTGGATTATCTGTTTCATCCCAGAAGGGGTAGCCTAATTGATTCAAAAAGACTTCAAAATTAATCTCGTCTTCTGGCGGGACTTGCATGCCAACTAAAACACGCCCGAAGTCTGCTCCATGATTACGATAATGAAATAGACTAATGTTCCAATTGTGGCCCATCGTCTCTAAAAACTTCATGAGAGCACCTGGCTTTTCTGGAAATTCAAATCTAAAAACCATTTCATTCTTTGCTTGCGGCGCATGTCCGCCCACTAAATGTCTTAAGTGAAGCTTTGCAACCTCATTGTCGGTAAGATCAATTGTGGGTAAACCTTCTTTATCAAGCATAGCTTTTAGTTGTGATGCCTCATCCGCACTATTGGTAGCTAAACCTACATAAATATGCGCTTCTTTAGGATCTGAAAATCGATAATTAAATTCAGTGATATTGCGCTGACCCAATAACTTGCAGAAATTTTTAAATGCCCCTGGTTTTTCGGGGATAGTCACCGCGAGCACAGCTTCTCTTTTTTCACCGATTTCGGCACGCTCTGCTACAAAACGTAGGCGATCAAAATTCATATTCGCACCTGATGCAATGCCTACTAGAGTTTCGTCTTTTAAATTGTGCTTCTTAATATAAGCCTTCATACCTGCAACTGATAAGGCACCTGCAGGCTCTAGAATAGAGCGTGTATCTTCAAACACATCTTTAATAGCTGCACAAATCGCATCATTATCAACCACAATCATTTCATCCACATAAGACTGACAGAGTGGGAAAGTCACTTCACCGACTTCCTTCACTGCCGCACCATCAGCGAATAATCCCACTTGATCAAGCACTACTCGCTTGCCCGCTTTTAAAGATAAAGTCATCGCTTCAGCATCTTTAGCCTCCACACCGATCACTTTAATTTCAGGTCGCATAGCTTTAATATAAGTGGCCATCCCAGCAAGAAGGCCTCCACCCCCCACACAGCAAAAGACTGCGTGAATCGGTTTTTTATATTCGTCTAAAATTTCTTTTGCAATGGTGCCCTGACCTGCGATGACTTCTGGATCATCATAAGGATGAACAAAAGTAAGCCCCTCTTTTTTCTCGATCTCAAGCGCGTGTTTGTATGCATCAGAATAAGAATCACCCCAGAGCACAACCTCAGCACCACGATGTTTGACGGCATCAATCTTAATGAGCGGCGTTGTTGTAGGCATGACAATAACAGCACGACATCCTAATTTCTGAGCGCTTAACGCAACACCTTGCGCATGATTACCAGCCGAAGCTGCGATGACGCCCTTATCTAACTGGGCTTTGGATAGGCTTGCCATTTTGTTATAGGCACCACGTAATTTAAATGAAAAGACAGGTTGTAAGTCTTCACGTTTTAAGAAAATCTGATTATGAAAACGACTGGAAAGATGTGTCTGAAATTCAAGCGGCGACTTCTTTGCCACGTCATATACACGCGCTTCATTAATACGTTTTACGTAGTCGTTCTTCATATGCTAATTTTCAAGAGTCGCCTTGGCGTGTATGATAGATGTTAAAACATCATTATAAATAAAATATAAAGGTTTAAGTAAAAATGGCATTCACGCAAGACGAATTAAAACAACAGGTTGCAAAGGCTGCAATTGAATATGTGAAGTCTGGAATCATTGGTGTGGGCACAGGGTCTACTGCTAATTACTTTATCGATGAATTAGCAAAAGTAAAACATAAGATTGATGGTGCAGTTGCAAGTAGCGAGGCTTCTGCAGATCGTTTACGCAAACATGGCATTGAAGTTTTTGACCTTAATAGCGTCAATAGTATGGATATTTATGTCGATGGTGCGGACGAAATCACTGAACACATGCATATGCTCAAAGGTGGTGGTGGAGCGTTAACCCGAGAAAAAATTGTAGCGGCAGTTGCTAAGACCTTTATCTGTATCTGTGATGAAACAAAATATGTACCCGTATTAGGTAAGTTCCCTTTGCCTGTGGAAGTACTTCCGATGGCTAAAAGCTATGTGGCAAGAGAACTCACTAAATTAGGTGGGCAGCCACAATTAAGAAATTTTACAACTGATAACGGCAACGTCATCTTGGATGTGCATGGCCTTATCATTAAAGACCCTGTGGCGATGGAAGCAATGATCAATCAAATTGTGGGCGTGGTCACAAACGGTTTATTTGCAGCAAGGCCTGCCAACGTCCTTCTTTTGGCTACAAATGATGGCGTTAAAACCATTACTAAATAAACCTATTTCGACATAAAAATGTCATATTTTAGTAATAAAATTGATACATTAAACTTAAGGTAACGATTATGGCTTCAGAACACACCTATAAAGAATACGACAATGAACTCGAGTCAGTCCGTGCAAAAGTTTTAGAAATGGGCGGCATTGTTGAGGAACAACTCGTCAATGCAATCGAAGCGCTTGTAAAGTCTGATCCTCAAATGGCTCAAGGCGTTATGGATTCTGATCAACGCGTCAACGAACTTGAAATCGAAGTAGACGAAGATTGCTCTCGAATTATTGCAAGACGTCAGCCTGCAGCAGGTGACCTTCGTATGATCATGATGATCTTAAAAACCATTACCGATCTTGAACGTATTGGTGATGAAGCCACAAAAATTGCAAGAACTGCACTGCGTATCAATGAAGATAATCGTATGACTAAGCTTCGCTTTAGTGAAGTCAAAACTATGGTGGAAGTGGTACGTCAAATGTTAAGAACCTCTCTCGATTCATTTGCACGTATGGATGTAAGTAAAACAGTTGAGATTGCCAAAAAAGATGAATTGGTTGATGAACAATACCGTTCAACCATTCGTCAGCTTGTTACCTTCATGTTAGAGGATCCAAGAACGATTTCCATGTCACTTGAAGTGATGTTTGTTGCCAAAGCGATTGAACGTATTGGTGACCATGCAAAAAATATTTCTGAATATATTGTCTACACTGTAAAAGGTAAAGACATTCGTCACGCAAGTATCAAAGAAATTCAAAAGACTATTAAAGAATAACTAATATTCTTGAAATAAAAAAAGCGCTTATCATTTATAAGCGCTTTTTTTATTACCTTTTTATCTAGCTCTTAGGTGGCACGTATCCTGATGCTTGATCTGCACCCTCCCCAAAGAAATAAGCTTCGGTTTGTTCGGTAAGATATTTTCGTGCAGACGGATCTGCAAAACTTAACCGATTTTCATTGACCAACATCGTTTGATGTTTAAGCCATCCAGCCCAAGCTTCTTTAGATACACTTTCAAAAATACGCTTACCCAAGGGGCCTGGATAAGGAGGGAAATCTAAACCATCTAACTCTTTACCTAACTTCACACATTTAACTGTTCTTGCCATAACTAAATATCCTTTGAATTGCAATCCATAAATTTATACATCACTAAGTTTTAGTATAGCAAAGATGTGTTACGATGATTTCAAGTTGTTAGGTGATGTCTTCTTAAGGTTAATCATTTAAGAAAACATTGAAACTGGGAAATAGGTGAGTTTAATGACAATTCCTATACTGCCCCCGCAACGGTAAGTAAGCGCGGATTCATAACACATGCCACTGAATTTATTTCGGGAAGGTCATGAATCAAATCTTACAAGTCCGGAGACCGGCCTAGTAACTCACACAGAAATACTACGGGGAGTGGTATTGAAAGAGTGAGCGCTATTTCTCTTTTTTATTCCTAAAAGTGTTTCTGCTTAATTAATCTCATGCGGGGTTGCATGATTATTCAGGGAAATACTATGAAAAAGATTACGCTATTGTCAGCGTGCTTGAGTCAAATTTTTATAACTCATGCCATCGCAGATACCACGCTTAAAACCTCAGATGTTTTTGTAACAGCTACTCGAACTCCTGTCCACAAAAAAAATGTCATTGCCGATATAACTACAATCTCTGAAGAGGAAATTAAACTTGCTGGACCTTCATTACTTTCTGAGCTTCTTCAAAGACAGCCCGGAATAGAAATATCAAATAATGGAGGGCAAGGAAAAGTTTCTACGCTATTTCTAAGAGGTTCTAGCTCAACACACTCGGTAATTTTATTAGATGGTATTAGAATTGATTCGGTCACTTCAGGCCTGACTGCTATTGAAAACATTCCCTTATCGCAAATTGAAAAAATTGAAATCGTTAGAGGACCAGCATCAAGCTTATATGGTCAGGATGCTATTGGCGGTGTCATTCAAATCTTTACAAAAAAAGGTTTAAATGGTTTTAAACCTTATTTTTCTTATGGTTACGGCAAATACAATACTTCAATAGCACAGGGAGGTATAAGAGGAGGTGACGACATTACCTCTTATGCTATTAACCTATCTAGTCAAAGCTCCACAGGATTTTCTGCTTTCGAGCCCAACACAAATCCGGCAGCAACAGCGAATATCTATAATTTGGATAAGGATGGCTACAGAAATAAAAGTGTTTCTGCCTCTCTAAGTCATAAAATTAATGAAAACCACAATTTAAGCTTTCAATACTTTTTAAGCCAAGGTAGAAATAAATATGACAATCGCTATGCACATTGGGCTCCAAATATTGATTGGAAAAATACTCAGGATCAAGAAAGCTTCAGCGGCACGTTTAATAGTCAGCTTACTAGTTATTGGAAATCTAGTTTTAGAGTAGGTCAAGGAATTGATGAGTATGTCGAAAAACAAAGGTTTATTTCTGGCGCTACAAGAGAGGCTGACAACGTTTATCGAACAATACAAAATCAAATCACTTGGCAAAATGATTTAATTCTTCCTATAGGGTCGCTCATTTTATTGTACGATAAACTTGATCAAAAAATTAACGTCACAGATACAAGTTACTCAAAAAAAGATCGCCAAAACGATGCATATATGATCGGTTATAATCTGAGCCAAGCGAGCCATAATTTTCAAGCTAACATTAGGAAAGACTTTAATAGCGCCTATCGAGATGCCACGACAGGAAATTTAGGCTATTCATATGCAATTGATTCTAATTGGTCAATAGCATCTTCAATTGGAACCGCCTTTAGATCGCCAACATTTAATTATCTATATGCAGGAAGTTCCGCTAATCCTGATTTACAACCAGAAAAATCTAAAAATATTGAAGGAAATCTTAAATATCAATTTGAATCAAATGTTTTTTCTCTCGTTGCTTTTAAAAATAAAATAACAGATTTTATAATTTCAGATATTACAACTGGCTGGAAGCCATATAATATCAATACTGCTGAAATATATGGTGCGACAATATCAGGCAGTCAATTTATTAATCATTTTCTAGTCAAAAGTAGTTTCACGGTTCAATCCCCAATGAACGAAAGTGCTAATAAATATTTACCAAGAAGAAGCAATTTTTTTGGTACAGTGGGTATAAATTATTATGTTCAAAGTTGGAATTTAGGTTTTGAAGCTATCGGATCGGGAAATAGATATAATGACGCTGAGAATCTTTATAATATACCTGGCTATATAAGAACAAATTTATTTGCTGAATATCAAATTAATAAAGATCTAAAAATGAATGCGCGAATAGATAACTTTTTAGATAAAAATTACACTTTCGCTTATGAGGGAAATCCAAATAATGATGGTTTTCGATATCAAACACCGAGTCAAAGTTTTTTTATCTCTTTACGATATGAACCACAATAAATTTAAGGAAAATTATGACTTTTAAATTGCCTAGGCCTGACTCAAAAGAGTTTTTTCTAACTTTAGCCATATCATTTTTGATGGTAATAACACGAGGAAATCATGTAACAACTTTTTATGCCTTGCCTGACGCAAGCCTTGCTCTTTTTCTAATTGGCGGCATATACCTAAATAGCATTAGGTTTTTTATTGCTCTCTTTTTATTAGCATTATTTATAGATTTTGGTGCATCAGCTTTGGATCCAAAACTAGCGTTTTGTCTAACAAAAGGTTACTGGGGTCTAATCCCTGCCTATGCTAGCCTTTGGATATGCGGATATTTTTTAAATAAACAAAAATATTTACAGAAATTATCAATTTTTATTCCTTATGTATCAGTTGCAGTAGTTGTGGCTTTTTTAATTTCTACACAAACCTATTATCTTTTTTCTGAAAGATTTGGAAGTCCATCTCTAGCAGAGAGCTTATTACATGGCTGGGAATATTTGCCCCAATATTTCTTATCATCATTTATTTATATAGGTTTGTTTTGGTTAACTCAAAACATCATTATAAAAAATAAAATTTTTAGTAATTTAAAAAAATTTAAACCTCTGTAAAAATATATTAAGCAGTCGGATCCCCAGCTTTAATTTTCTCTATCCATTCGCCGATTTCAATCACGCCTAATTTTTTAGCTTTTTCAGAATCCTTTTTACTCAAAACATCCTGAACGATATCGGTTTGTTTCCATCCAGCTAAAGGTGTCTCGCATTTATCTCGAGGTACGTAGCGAGATGCATCTTCTTTGTGATATCGATGAATATATCGTGGGCAATTTTGCCAAAGATCTGTAAGTTTCACTCTGACTATTAAATCTGCTTCTTTATATTCATTTAATAGTGGGTCATTTTGATTAATGGAGGCTAATCCATGAACACGAATGCGATGAGGCCTATCGAAGGCAATAAATAGCATACCAATCTTATTATTCTCAGTAATATTTCCCATCGACATATACATGCCGTTTCCATCGTAACTTGGAAAAACCAGAGTTGTGTTATCAATGATTTTTACAAAACCGGGATCACCGCCTTTGTAGGAAACAGTGGGTCTTCCCGTATGATCTATAGTTGACAAGAAAAACATATCTCGTGTTTCGATGAAGCCTTTTGTGTCTTCATCAAACTCTTGTTTAACCGTAATCTCCTCAATACGATCAGCTAGCTTTCTTGTATCAAAGCTATCTTGAAGTTTTCTGTGTTGATTACCATAAATGCTAGCCATAACCATCTCCTTAATTTAGATATGCTCATTTAGTTCTATTAAAATACGCTCATCAAGAAATTATTCAAGAATATATTTAACAAAAAAGTTATAAAATGTACTTAATAATTTAGGAGATTAATATGATTTCTTTATTTAATGCTTCAGCAATTACATTACTTTCAACCTTACTAGTTTGGTATACATCCTTTAATGTAGGCCGTGCTCGTCACAAATATAAAATTCAAGCTCCGGCTGTTACAGGAAATAAAGTATTTGAACGTATCTACCGCGTTCAAATGAATACCCTAGAAGGTTTTGTCATTTTTATTCCATCATTATGGTTGTATGCCATTTACATGAGTGATAAAGGCGCTGGTATAGCTGGTTTGTTATGGATTGTAGGTCGCATTTGGTATGCAGAGTCTTACGAGAAAGATGCTAAAAAAAGAGGTCCTGGTTTCTTAATTTCTATGCTAACTACCATGGGTTTATGGCTAGGCGCAATCTATGGCATGGTGCTTTGTTACTAAGAGGAAAGTCTTTTTAGCCTAAAAATCTTTGGTTATTTCCTGAAACAGTTGTTTATATAAAATTATTTTTTAATAATTTTTAGTATAAGCATGAGCGCAATGACTTGAGGAATAACAAATCCTAAAATATTTTGTGGGGCAATCCCTACAAATGTGTCTGTTAAACTTCGAGCAAAAGTCACAGCAGGATTACAAAAAAAAGTAGATGAAGTAAACCAATAGCCTGCAGTCACTGTTAGGGCTACAATCATCGCAATTTGTTTCTTGGCATATTTCAAGCCTAAATAAATCACTGTGAGTAGGATTAGTGTGGCCATCAGTTCACTGACCCAAATACCTAATCCAGTTCTTATCTTTGTTGATGCCTGAATAATAGGAAGATTAAACATCAAATGTGTCATCCAAACACCTGAAATTGCGCCTGTAATTTGTGAAGCAATATAGGGTAATAAATCGTTTTGTTTTAATTGTTTTTGTCTATAAGCCATCACACTGACTAATGGATTAAAGTGTGCCCCTGAGATTGGACCTAAAATCATTATTAATACATAAAGACCAGCACCTGTAGCAATGCTATTGCCAAGAAGTGTCACAGCATCATTGCCAGCAGCGAGTCCTTGTCCCATAAAACCTGATCCTGTGATGACAGATAATAATCCTGCGGTGCCGAAGAATTCTGTTAGATATTTTTTATTTAGCATGAATGTCTTGAATAGCCTTCTTTAAAGATGCTGCATCTAGTTGATCAATAGGTAATTGAACCAGTGCTTCAATATTCTTTTTTAATCCTAATAATGTTTTTTGAAATGCTTCACGTTTAATCGCATCAGTTCCTTCAATGCTTGCAGGATCAGGAAATCCCCAATGTGCTGTTGATGGATTACCGAGCCAAATGGGACAAGTTTCATTTGCTGCGTTATCACACACCGTAATAATGAAATCCATTTTTGGCGAATTGGGCAAGCTATATTCATCCCAATTCTTAGATCGTAGTTTATCTTTTGGGTATCCCATTTCTATTGCCAAATCGAAAGCAAAAGGATTAACTCGACCTACTGGATGAGAGCCTGCTGAATAACCAATAAATTTGCCGCTACTCAAAGTGGTCGCAAGTGCTTCAGCCAAAATACTGCGGGCAGAATTGCCGGTGCAGAGAAATAATATATTGTAGTGTTTCATATCAAAATTATAAAGGATGATATGTGAAGAAAATGTGACATTTCTTCCTAAGCTTCAATGCCCTTTTAAATGAAATTTTAGAAGCCACTTTCTTAGACTAGCCAGTATGTCGCTGATTAACCAATAACTGCAGGAATAAGATAAAAAGGGCTATTTTTGCTATAATTTGCCTTGAACCACGATTTAATCGTGAGATTTTATCTGGCCTAAAGCCCTAAAACAAAAGTTTTTAGTATTTCTGACTTTATCTATACATCTAATGCTATAAAAAACGATGAAGTTTGGTATAACTATTAATCATAAAACCAGTTTAACCATAAGATAAAAATACAATGCCATTAAGCCCGATATCAAGATTGTTTAGCTTGCTAAAACTTGAGAAGCACGACTTAAAAATATTGCCTATGCTTATTTTTGGTTATGGCTTAATTAGCATAGCAACACCGGTTTCTGTTCAAGCCATGGTGAATATTGTGTCCATGGGCTCTATGCTTCAGCCGCTTTATATCATAAGCATTATCCTTTTTTCACTGTTACTGCTATCAGGCGTGCTTTATGTATTCGAGTCTTTCATCGTAGAACTTATTCAACGCAGAGTATTTGTTCGTACGGCTATACAAACCGCTCAAAATACTAAAGAAGTGGAAATAGGCCTTTATGATACGAAGGATCCTGCAGAACTCATTAATCGCTTCCTTGATGTCAGCACTGTCCAAAAATCTATTGCGGTTTTATTAACCAGTGGATTAACTTCGCTCTTACAAATAGTAATTGGTAGCTTTGTTTTAATTTTTTATAGTGCATTTTTTTCAGTATTCATTTTTGTCATCATTGGTTTTTTGATTTTCATTCTTCGCTCAATCGGACAACATGGAAGTAAAACTGCTATTAAGGAATCAAAAGCTAAATTTGAAATGGTTGATTGGCTAGAGAGTATCGCAAAAAATATATATGCCTTTAAGTTCTATGAAGGTGAAAAACGGGTAGCAAAGCAAACCCATGAATACGTTCAACATTTCATTGAAAATCGGTCCAAGCATTTTAATATCCTGATATGGCAAAATATAACTGCTACATTAATTTACGCTATCGCTGGTACAGGACTTCTAGCATTAGGTGGGAGCTTAGTAATCAAAGGACAGATTAATTTAGGTCAGTTTGTTGCTTCAGAACTGATTATTTTTGGCGTACTCAACGGTATGGTCCGCTTAGTCAATTTACTAGAATACTTTTACGACTTGATGGCGGCTTTAGATAAAATTGGCGTTTTAGAAGACATGCCTCAAGAAATCAACGGCGAACATAGCGTCGATGTATTGGACATCACCTCGATTAAAGTAGCATCTATCGACTTTGCTTTTACCAGCCATATACAGCCACTAAAAAATATCAGCTTTGAATTAAAAAAGGGTGAAAGTCTAGCTATTTTAGGTGATTCTGGATCGGGCAAATCTACCTTATTAAGTCTCATTACCAAACTTCGCACACCAAATGCGGGGCATATTACTATCAACCAGTTAGATCTCAGGCACCTTAATAATAATGCCTTAAGAAACAGGATGGGTTTTGCTAAAAATATTGAAATTGCAAATGGCTCGATACTAGAAAATATCTGCCTAGGCCGTGATATTCCGCTAACAAAAGTTAATTCCTTAATTAGTGAACTCGGTTTAGCGGAGAGTTTCAATTGTTTTCCGGCAGGTTTAGATACCCCAATCAACGTATCGGGCTCACCTCTTTCAAGTAGGCAATTACAACTTCTAATGATTGCCCGAGCCATCATTGCAAGTCCTGACATCATGATCATAGATGACATGCTTGATAGCTTTAACGAGGTTGAATTAGACACCATGATGACGATGTTTGAAAAACATAAAAATGAATGGATCTTAATTATCAGCACTCGATTCGCGCATATTGCAAAACGTTTTGATAAGACATTAAATCTTAATTGAGTTGAACTTCAATAATGTTTAAAAATAAAAAACACATATTCGAACCCACAATTAAACTTGGTAATACGCCAGATCAAGTAAATCGTTTTTTTAAGATTTTAATTTGGGCATTTTTTATCATTCCCTTTATTTTTTTATTTCTTCCGTGGCAGCAAAATATTTCCACCAGAGGAAAAGTTACTGCGTTTGCTCCTTTTGAACGAGCACAAACCATTGACGCCCCTATTCAAGGCTTGATCGCTCAATGGCATGTGCAAGAGGCATCGCTGGTAAAGACTGGTGATTTGCTGCTAGAAATGCGAGATATCGATCCAAATTTTAAAAAACGTATCGAATCTCAGCGAGATAATTTATCCAACAGACTGCAAGCAAAAAAAGAAGAATTAAATTCATATGAAATGCAACAAAAAAATATGAAAACAGCCCGCGATGCAAAAATTGCTTCCGCTAAATTTAAACTTGACGTGGCTGAGCAAAAAATTCGTGCAGCGTCCGAATCTATGATTTCAGCTCAAGCCACTCTTGATACTGCCGAATTTCAAGTCAAACGATTGCAACGCTTACTTGAAGATGGTTTAGTTTCAAAGCGCGACGAAGAAGTTGCTGAACGCGATTACGAGGTTGCAAAACGAAGTTTTGGAAGCGCCCAGGCACAGCATCAATCAGCACTGGCAGAATCTAAGTCAGCAAAGGCCGAAATTCGACAAGTCCAATCCGACACGCAAGCCGAACTAGAATCTACTTCGGCAGTCATTAAAAAAATCTATGGTGAGTTAATGGATTCGGAAAATAGCCTGACTAGTTCTGAGATATCTGTTTCACGGCAGGATACACAAAAAATACTAGCACCACGGGATGGCGTAGTTTTTAGATTACCTTTCAACTCATCCTCACAAATTGTATCTCAAGGCGAAGCATTGCTGGTGATTCAACCTAACACGAATGCTCCAGCTGTTGAATTCATGGTCGATGGCCGTGATGCCCCGCTGATAAAAAAAGAAAGTAAGGTAAGGCTGGAGTTTGAAGGTTGGCCTGCCATACAAGTTCCAGGCTGGGCAAACGTTGGTGTAGGAACCTTTGGTGGCAAGGTAGGATTTGTCGATCCGGTTGATAATGGTACTGGTAACTTTAGGGTCATGGTCATTCCAGATCCTACTGAACAACCTTGGCCGCAATCAAATTTCTTAAGGCAAGGTATTAGTGCAAAAGGTTGGATCCTGCTTGAGAAAGTCAGTATAGGTTACGAGTTATGGCGAATTTTTAATGGCTTCCCACCCAGAATACCCGCTGACTCTGTGCAGTCCAAAAGCACAAAACAAAACAAAAAATGATCCAGCGATCCACGCATAAACAAGTGGCTAGAAGGCAATCAAAGCCTTTACTGGGTATCACCTATCTGACATCTATGCTTTGTTTTTCTCTAGCATTTGCTGAAATTGTAGATCAATCTAAAGGCAATATCTCTCTTGAACCTAGCAAATCTTTTAAGCCTGAAGATTACTCTGCCGGCCCGCCTAGCGACTTAAAAAAATCCTTGAATGACTATCAAGAGAAAAAAGAAAACCAAACTAAAAAAATTAGAATTGATTTAAAACAAGCTATAGAAGAAGCAGATAAAGCGTCGGTGATAGATTCAGCTTTTGATAAAACTCAAGCTAACTCCTTTAGTATTACTGATATTCGTGCAAAGGCGCTCAAAAATAATTTAAGCATAGAAGTAGCGAAAATAGATCCTGCGATTGCTGGTGCTGCACTTAGGCAAGAACAAGCTAAGTTTGACAATATTATTTTCGCCTATGCGCAGCAATCTAACAGAGATACCCCAAGAATTTCATCGGATAACATTGGCATAAAATCTAACAACGCTCTTAATGGCGAAGGTAAACTCTCCATATTGGAACAAAACATCCGAACTACTGATATTGCTGCGGGTGTAAAAGTGCCATTACGAACTGGTGGTACGGTTACCTTAAGCTCACCTATTGAAAGCAAAAGAGATAAAGGCGTATTTGGTAGTGAGGAATATCGAAGTGCAATGCGTTTTTCGATTAGTCAGCCATTACTTAGAAATGCTGGCAAAACTGTCAATGAAGCTAGCATTAGAGTCTCAGAATTTAATCAACAAGCGATACAGTATAAAACTAAACTACTAGCCATACGTATTATCGCAATGACTGATAAATCGTATTGGAGTCTTTATGAGGCATGGGCACAGCTAGATGTAAGAAGGCAACAATATCGACTAGCCATTCAAAATCTAAACATGGTTAAACGCAGAGTAACTGAAGGTCTGACTGCTGCGATTGAACTTAATCGCGCAGAGATTGGTGTGGCAGACAGAATGGAAGCCTTAATCATTGCTGAAACAAATCTCAAGCTAGCTCAACGGCAATTACGTTTTTATATGAATGACATGGACACCGAAGATCGTCAACCGAACATCATCAATACTATTACTGAGCCTAATTTAGTTCGTTATGAGTTTGATCGAGAGAAGTTACTCAACGAAGCGCTTAGCGCAAGGTTAGAGTTACTAGAACTTGAGGTTAAATTGGCAGCGGATGCTATTAATATTCAATATTTAGAAAATCAAACCCTGCCTTTGTTTACCTTGGACTATCAATACGGCGCATTATCACCAAGTGCTAATAATTTCGGCAATGTTTATCAAAACACATTAAATGGGCAATTTAATGATTGGTCTGTAGGATTAAAGTTTGAAATGCCATTCACTAATGAAGCCAATAAAGGGCGCCTAGAAGAGGCTGTTCAACAAAGAAATAAAAGACTTGCCACTAAACAGCTTCAAACCCTTACCGTAAAAAAAGAGATTTATGATGCACTGGATCAAGTTGAAAATAACTGGCAACGCATATTAGCTGCAAGACAACAGGTTGTGATTGCTGGCCTAAACTACGATGCTGAATTAAAACAATTTAATGAAGGCTTAAGAACCATGACAGAAGTATTGGAAACGCTTACGAGACTTGGTGAAGCGCAAATTAAAGAGGTACGAGCAGTGAGTGATTATCAGGCTTCATTTGTAGATACCGCATATGCTACTGGCACTGTCTTAGGTTACAGCAAGTTAGATTTTTAGTTTCGTTAATACATTGCTTTTTTTATACGCGGATAGCAATAAGCTTTCAATCAGAGCGATAGTTGAATCACTATCTATACATCTTTAAGGATTACAAAAATCACATTTAGCTGGATCTGCTTTTTTCTTTTTTACAAATTCACTTTTTTCATAATCACAACTAATACAGGTGAATATTCTTTCCATTGTTTCTCTAGTTTCCATATCACATAGCTCACATGGAAGGCCTGCTTTAATCTTGGTAATTTGAAATCCTGGTGTATGGCAATTGGGGCATAAACTCTTTAGTTTCTGAATTAGGTCAGTTGTGGCTTTTGCAATATTTTTCATTCTTGTAGGATTTGCAAAAGCACGTAAGTCATGCTCTACATAAACTTTTTTTGTTTTAGAAAGCTTTATAGCTTGATTAAATGCTTCCTCCAATACTATTCTATTTGATATACCTTTCTGCAACACAGGATGATTCTCGTCATCTGGCCTTAGAACTAAATGATGTGTTGGAAATTTATTTAATCTTGAAAATTTTGCGAGTTCTTTCCAGTTTCTAATTTTTGATTGGCTGCTCATTGCAGCTGCTTTAGAAGATCCAATCACTTCAATGCCCAGATTATTATCAATGAAAATCACAATTTCATGATTCCAAGGAAGTAGCCCAATAAAAGGGTCGCTAGTAAATGATCCTTCACTTGCTACTCCATACTTTAAACCTGTAATTTCCATACCAATCATAGCCTTTCGTCTTGCGGCATCTAATTGATTTCCATATCTTGCTTTATCTCTTGTAAACGTACCAAGTTCGTCAGTATCAAATGCATCCGTATGAATAATTTCAGCATTCAGCATCTTTAAGAATTTTGGAGCAATGACATTTTCTTTTTTATGCTTAGTTAATAAGCTTATCTTTATATTTTCGTAAGGATGCACGACTATTTAATAATACTTTGTGCGATGAATGTATATAAAGGGATACCAAAAATAATATTTAACGGAAATGTTATGCCCAATGACATTCCCATATAGAGTGCTGGACTGACTTCTGGAAATGCTTCTTTGAGGACTGCTGGCACAGCGATATAGGAGGCGCTCGCCGCTAAAACCATAAGTAATATTGCATTACCTAACTCAAGGCCCAGTAGTTTTGCTATTAAGAGGGCAATGAGGGCATGAACAATCGGCGCAATAAATGCATAAACATAAATTATGATTGGTTTGTTTTTTAATTGTGAAATATTTCTTGCGGCAATTAAGCCCATATCAAGTAAGAAAAATGATAAAAGCCCTTTAAATAAATCAATAGAAAAAGGTGCCAAAACTTTGTGAGCAACATCACCACTTAAAATGCCAATCGCCATTGATCCGATAAGCAATAATTGACCGCCATCGGTAAATGATTCATGCAAAATTTTAGATATCTTTATGCTTGATGAATTTGTTGAAATTTGCTGCTCTTTTGCACGAATTCTATTGGCCATGATAATCGCAAAGATAATAGCAGGTGATTCCATAAGAGCCATAGCTGTTGCCATATGACCGCCATAATGAATGCTAGATTGATCTAAACTTTGACTTGCTGTAATAAAAGTTACTGCACTTATCGAACCATAAGTTGCGGCTACGGCCGCGGCATCTAAAGGTTTTAATTTTTGACTTAACATATAGTATCCCATTACTGGAACTAAAATAGCTAAGAAGATAGCTGCTACTAAGCTTAAGAATACTTCTGAATTGACTCCAGATTCATAGAGAGCAAATCCCCCTTTTAAGCCCAAAGCCATTAATAAATAAAGTGATAAAAATCTTGATATAGCAGGTGGTATTTCTAAATTAGATCTTGCAAAGCCTGCAAGAAGACCAAAGATAAAAAACAAAACGGCTGGATCTAAAAAGATATTCATATCAATTTTTAATAACTTTATAAAATTAAATAGAATTATATAGAATAATAAATATATTTTATAATTCTATATTTAAATATTTATCTATAGAATTTCATCTATGAATATTACTTTTAAGCAAATGCGGTTATTCTTGGCTTTGTCAGACACGCTGAGTGTGACAAAGGCATCCCAAAAAATGGGTATCACGCAACCTACTGCATCGATGCAATTAAAAGAAATTGCAGAAACTATTGGCTTCCCTCTCTTTGAAGTGATAAATAAAAAGGTGCATCTCACAGAAATGGGGGAAAAATTAGCATTGACTGTAAGAGCAATGCTTAACGAATGGCAATCTTTTGAGCAATCTATAGAAGAATTAAAAGGATTACATGGCGGCTCCCTTAAAGTTGCAGTTGTGAGCACGGCTAAATATTTTATTCCAAAATTGTTAGGGTCATTTTATGCGCTCTACCCTCAGATTGATATAGCTTTAGAAGTGCTTAATCGTGATGGCGTCATAAAAAGATTACATGATAATAAAGATGACCTTTATATTATGACGAAACCGCCCAAAGAAATTGATATTCAAGAAGAGATGTTTATGTCTAATCCATTAGTGATCATTGCCCACAAATCTCATCCTTTAAGTGAAAAAAATAATATTTCTTTAGATACACTTAAAGATGAGCGATTTATATTAAGAGAAAATGGCTCTGGGACTAGACTTTTCACTGAGCAACACTTTAAGAAAAAAAAATTTAAACCTAAAGTTTTGTTAGAGCTGGGAAATAATGAAGCAATAAAAAAATGTGTCGAAAGTCGTCTTGGTTTAGCTGTTATTTCTCGTCATGCAATTGAAGATTATAACTTGCAGAAAAATTTAAGCATACTTCAGGTTAAGGATTTCCCGATAGCCTCTAATTGGTTTATTGTCAATTTGAATGGTAAAAGATTTTCACCAATAGCCCTAGCATTTCATAATCATTTAATTAATGAAGCTAAAAAGCTTTCTCTGTCTAATTAAAATCTAGAGATTTTATTCATTTAAAATCATTTTTCATGACGTTTGAGTAACGCAGACTGTAAAATCAGAAATAGTCTGAAATGCCAAATTTAAGTTTAATAATTCAATTTTTCATATAACGTTATGAAAATTAAATAGTTCACATCCTCATTTCAAATTTATATAGTGCTCCTCAATTAATTAACTATTGAGAAATTCATACGAAAAGTAAGTTTTGCAAAGAAATCATCTCAAACAAAATTTACTATCAGTTATGGGATTTTAAAAAATAGTTGCTAATACTATTAAATACTAAGAAGATGGGGCAGAGATAATAAACATGAATTTTACTAAATTAAAAAATAAAACCTTAACCAGTCACCTCATAGTTGCTGGGCTTATTTTAAATTTTGGCATCTCGTATAGTTATGCCGAAGACTTACCCGTGAATAAAGAAACGGAAGTGGTTTCAGAAGAGAAAAAAATTAAAGCACGTCTAGCAGAAATTGCAGCAGAGACGCGTGCTGCAGATAGAGAAAAAAATGGCTACTACGTTGAGAGAAAAAGTTACGGGACAGGTAAGGAAACGGAACCACCAAGATATGTAAAACAGGCCAATAAAACATGGCTAAAAGATTTTGATAGTTTTCTCGATACCAATTGGCTGGACTTAGGTTTAGAGCAACGCTTTCGCTATGAATATCGAGAGAACGACTTTAGACGGGGTACGATATCAGGAAGTAGACAAATCGATGATAAACGCGGAAGTCAAACTTTAGATGAGCCGTTACTTTTAAGAACGCGCGCATATATAGGCATTAAAAATATTTTAGATCCATTTAGATTTGCATTAGAAATTCAAGATTCTCGAACAAATCTTGGAGGGTATGTTAATGAAATTGAAACGCGAGACACAAACGATTTACATATTTTACAAGGTTATCTAGAGCTCAATTTCAAAGAAACCTTTTTAGGTAAAGATCCATTAGGTAACGATAGACCCATTTGGATAAGAGCTGGTCGTCATGCCTGGGAGGCGGGTGATCGCCGTTTGATTGCCCGAAATGAGTGGCGAAATACAACCAATAATTTTTATGGGTTGAGAGCCAATATTGGGGATAAAAAAAATGATTGGCAACTTGAGCTCCATGCAGTCAATCCAGTCCAAAGATTTAGTAATGCTGATGATAAAACAGATAAATCCCAAGAATTTTATGGGGCTATTTTAAATTACCGTGGTTGGTCGGACATAGTGACTTTCGAGCCAAGTTATTTCTTGTTAAAACAAGATGGGGATAAAGTCCGATTCAATGCTAATGGAGTAGCGCAAACTGCTGCTAATAAAATAGATAAAGAGGTTCACACTGCTCTGCTTCGCGCTTATGGTGTCATCCCAGCAACCCAATTTGACTTCGATGGTGCATATAACAAACAGTGGGGAAAGGTGCAACGTGAAGTTACTAGAAATAATTTAATCGAGGTCGATCATGACGCCCATGCATACAATATAGAAATAGGATACAACGTTAAACATCCTTGGAAGCCCCGTGTTAGCTCTTTTTATGGCGTAGCCACTGGTGATCAAAGACTTGAGAATAACGATAGAACCCCCATGGAGCGCTTTGAAAGGCTTTTTGGTTTTGCGCGTCCATGGTCAAACGACGATTATATTCAGATGGAAAATATTCGTACCAATAAAGTCCGTCTTGAATTTGATCCCAAAATTAGTTTTTTAGACAACGTAAAGGTCGATACTGGATTTAGTTGGTACCGTCTAGATAGTGCTACCGATCGTTGGAATGCTGGAGGAGATGTAAGAGATGGTTCAGGAAGAAGTGGTACAGATTTAGGTAAAGAGTACGATTTACGTGTGCGCTTCCCTATTAACCAATACACTTCTCTTAACCTAGGATATGCCTATTTTTGGGGAGGGGACTTCGTAGCCTCGCCAAGTACATTCAGGGCAGTCCAAGGGGGGGCAAATCGCAGTTCTGAATCACAATTTTTCTATGCAGAATTAACATTATTAGGTTTTTAATCATTATTTGTATTAATTGGCTTATATGCTTAAACGCTGCTATTGATTAGTTAAAGATCATAGACTATCGAGAAGTTTTTTTGGAGTTAGATGCTTAATTAAAGATTCACAATATTTCTGTTTGATTTTCTTAAACGGTTTTAATAATCCCCCGCCTTTAGTTAAGTATTCTAGCCAACCCTTTTGATGTAGGCGGTTTAAAGTCTCATCAAGCGCAGTTTTGCTTGGTAGCTTAATACTTTTAGTTGAATTACTCTTTTTCTTAAATAAGATTTTCAAATTACCCTTGTCATCAATTTGAACAACATCAAAAAATTTACTTGCTGCACTAATTAAAGTGTACTTACTGTAATAAAAAAGGTGGGCTTTAAAAAAAATATTATGTGGTGATGCGTCTTGCTGAAAAATGTTTGGGACCTCAATTAGCAGATATCCATCTTTCTTAAGAATGTAAGATAGCTTTTCAATAACTTTTTGGGGATTAGCCATATGCTCAAAAACGTGAAAAAGAGTAATTATATTCACTGTGTCAGCCTTTAATTCATTAAGCGTCAATGTTTTAATATTAACGCCGTACTGATCTCTTGCGAAGCTTGAATAGCCGACATTAGGCTCTATTCCTTGTGCATCAAACCCGTTTTTAGATGCGAGATATACAAACTCTCCGCCCCCCGCACCTACATCAAGTAGTTTCATATTTGAAATATTTTTAATGTTATTTTTTATAAAGCTGATGCGACTTTTAGCTGCTAATCCAGCTCTTCTAATATGTTTTAATTTTGGAGTATAGGTTTTTTTATAGTCTTCTCTATAGTTATGAGAGTAATAAATTTTCAATACTTCATCATTTGGCAGATTTTCTTGCTGAACTAAAGAACAATTTAAACAAATTGCTATTTTTAAATGTTCAAAACTTTTCGCATCTCTTTTATTTAGAACTTTATTTTTGTTTGAACCGCACAAGCCACAATTAAATTTCATTTAAATTTTCCAATTAATATTTAAATTTATGGGATTTAAATTTTTAGCCCAATAAAAAATATCCTATCATCGAATCAAGAAATGCTAAAGCTATCTATATGCTATAAATCTAATTTAAAAGTGCTATCTACTTTGATCGGTGAACAACAACTTGAGCATAAGGTGGTTTTATTTTCGCCTTTTGAAATGCTATTTTCATTAAGCGCAAATATTCACGTTTAATGTTTGCGTGTTCCATAGCTTGTGTCTTAATTCTTGCTTTAATAACCAGATTAGACTCACTCAGACGGTCTATACCAGAAATCTCAATATCAGACAGCACTTTGGTTTTATAAGTGAAAGATTTTCTTAGCTTTTGACTTATCTCTTGCATGAGCTTGGTTGCTTTATCAAGGTTAACTTCATAACCTAAAGTAATGTCAAATGTTGCATATGAAAAATCACGCCCCATATTAGTGACAATACGAATTTGTCCATTAGGAACATAGTGAACAAAGCCGTCGTAATCTCTAAGCCTTACATAACGAAGTGTAATTTCTTCAACTGTGCCCTCATATCCTTCGATCTTGACAGTGTCGCCTTGTCTTATTTGATCCTCGATCAGAATAAATAAACCGCCTACATAATCTTTAACTAAAGATTGCGCACCAAATCCAATCGCTACACCGACAATGCCTGCAGCACCTAAAATGGGAGCAATATTAATCTTCAATTCACTTAAGATCAGCATAAAAGCGATTAAGTAAATAGTAACGGATGCGATATATCTAAACACTCGACCTAAAGTATTTACCCTTGTTTCAGCATCTCGTCCTGAGGACTTTTTAGCGATTTCGTAACTAAATAAGTTAATAGTGCGGCGAAGAAGATTAGTTAGAATAAGAGCGATCGCAATAATGGCAGTGATCTTAAATAATGTAGACATAGAAGTGCCTAGGCGATATGCAAGTGTTTCTATACTATCTAAAAAGTGTAAATTCATTCAGTTATTATAAATAACTTTATTGACCTAATTATCTATTTTGTAATGAATATTCATGAGCTCTACATTTAAATGAAGATGAATACCATCATGAGGCGATACCCAATCATTACTATGATTTTTTGAATATAAATTTTTGGAATAACTGTTAAATACATGACGTCTAGATAGAAGACACTGAATTTTTAAATATTATTTAAAAAGACATTCAAAGTTCGGGTAGTAAGTTAAAAAAGTTTTGACGGTTAAAATAATTAAATGTCTGGAAATTCGAAATGATCTTCTTTAAAAACATCTAAACAGGCATCCACAACTCGATCATCATATAAGATTCCTCTGTTCATTGTTATCTCTTCTAGCGCAGCTTCAATGCCTTTGCTTTTTCGATAAGGCCTATCCGATGAAATAGCTTCAACAGTATCTGCTACTGCAATGATTCTTGCTTCCTCACAAATAGAATCGCCTTTTAATCCATTTGGATAACCACTTCCATCTACTCGCTCATGATGTTCTAAAATAATCTGAGCTAAGTTCCATGGAAAATTCATATTCTTTAAAATATCGTATCCTGTTTGAACATGATTTCTCAACATTGCCAACTCAAAACTGGATAATTTGCTTGGCTTTGTAAGAATTTCGGCAGGGACAGCAATTTTACCGATATCATGAATAAGCGCTGAAAGTTCAATGCCCTCAATAGTATGCAGAGGCAAATTGAGCTTAGCAGCAATTGCAGATGCTAAGTTAGCCACTCTTTTCTGATGACCTGCAGTATAAGAATCTCTAGCTACAATTACATTCGCTAAAGTCTCAATCATTTGGTGTAATGAAACTGACATTAAGTGCTGGAATTTTAAATTCTCTTCTTCAAGCTTCTTTCTTTCAGTGATGTCACGAATATTACATTGAATAACTTTATGGCCGCCCACATGGTAAGCATTACTTACAAATTCAACTTCTCGAATATCGCCATTTTTATGGCGCAAAGGTAAATTCTCGTAGCGTACATAACCTTTTTCTTGAATTGTTGTAAAAGCTTTCAATGCAAGGGTTTTATCTATCATGAAACCAATTTCCCATAGCTCTTGATCAATCAATTCTTCGCGCGAATAGCCTAAAAGATTAGTAATAAAAGGATTGGCGTCTTTAATGTACCCGGAATCAAAATCTATAATTAATATGCCATCTTGCGCTGTTTCAAATAAACGTCTGTAGCGTAATTCAGATTCAGCAACGTTTGATTCGTTATTTTTGTCTTGCGTCATAAATTCTCAGAATTAAAAGTTAAAAATTAAATTAGCCTGAATGTATTGATATCTATAATCGGGTCCATTAAAACCAGCACTTTCGTTATAGCCAGCTTTCGAATTTAGATAAAAACGATTAACTAAAGGACTTGTCACTTCAGCTTCTATGAGCATCGTATCTATCATTTTATCCCCATTGATCTTCTGTTTACCCATACCTACAAGAGATGAAAACATCCATCCTTCTATACGTTTTCTATAGCCTACTGCTAGCATATCTTCAAAGTATTGATCTGGATTAAAGTAATTACCTTTAGGATCATCGCTATTGGTAAATCGTCTATGACGCAGCTGTAAATTAATGCCATATTCGGGGAGTATGTCATAAATTAATCTGGCTCTTACGTGATTTCTAGTATTGTCATCAGAGAACTGATGTTGGGCTATTAATCCTATGAGAGTAAATCGATTTAAGAACTCTTGCTGGATTGAAGCCCCATAGTAATTGTAGTAAATTCCTCCATTTAAGGAGTTGACTGTTTCTACGTAGTCGCGATTAAAGAAAACTTCTGATGCTGTAGTTTCACCTAATTTAATACCGTAATTAATATCTGCGGTGGCTAGGTTATGGTGATCTAAGTTCTTGACGCCCAGGTTGACTGAATAGCCTATGTAATCTTTTTTATTGATGGATTTATTTATGTAATTAACTTGTGTAGAGGATTTTGACCAATCATTACTTGAGTAAGAAAAATCAGAAACCTGAACTCCTTGATAATGCAACGCATCATTATATAAAGGTAACGCGCCCAAGGTGATCTTCTTTACATTGAAGTTTTCACTATCATGTGAAATTAAGAAGCTTGGTATTTCAATAGCTTTGTAACTTTTTGTCTCATCAGCAAAAAGATAAAGAGGTAGGCAAAGTAATAATAAAAATAATCTCACTTCGTTCCCCAAGTTTTTTTAAGGCCAAAAATTTGATATAGATATCCTGCAACTGCTGCGGGCTGAAGAATGAGATTGTATGGAAATATATAAATAAAAAATCCTAAGATATTTCGTCTTACTATTAATTTTTGAAGATTAAACATCTTTCCTTCAATGTGATACATCACCCAATTAACAAATAAGGCTATTGGAAAAAGACTTAGAGTCATAGGACCTACAATCCAAAAATGGCCTAAACATGCAGCAATGAGTCCTGGAATAAAGCCAAATGTAAAAGCAAAATCCATAAATGGAAAAAGCAGATCCCACCAAATGAAAAAAGAATGCAATTTTTTTTTGAATAAAATTTTAGGGTGATATTGAAAAGCTTCAAACATACCTCGCGCCCATCTCTGTCTTTGTTTTATGAAGCTTAGAAGTGTATTTGGCGCTTCTGTAAAAACAATTCCGTCTTCGCAATAACCTACCCTGTAGCTTTTTTCTAACAATGCCCATGTCAATACAATATCTTCACCAATAGTGTCGGGCCAGCCATTAATTTCTTGCAGTGCTTTCTTGTTATAAAGAGAAAAGGCCCCCTGAGCAACTAGCGTCCCTTGGTATAAGGACTGAACTCTCTTGACTGTTGCAATCCCATGAAAATAATCCCATTCTTGCGATTGAGTAATCCAATTATCACGGGAATTTCTAACCATTACTGTGCCAGCGACAGCTCTTGTATGAACTGGGTTACTTTTATATCTCTCCACTATCCTTGATAAAGCTTCTTTAAATAAAAATGAATCGCCATCTAACGTTACGATGAGACTGTATTTAGATATTTTTAAACCCTGATTAAGACATAGTGCTTTACCTTGATTCTTTTTGACATGCACTACCTTCAGCCAAGAAAACTTTCTAGACAGTTTTCTTAAAATGGGCAGTGTTTGATCGGTTGACCCATCATTAATGGCTATTACTTCTAATGGTCCAGGATAACGTTGTTTATAGATACTCAGAATAGTGGCTTGAATGCTTTTTTCTTCGTTATAACAAGCTACTAGAATTGATAACCCAGGATATCTCTTTAAATGAATCCTGTCTGGTCTTCTATCAAGCATTAAGCTTGAGAACATAAATGCATTGATGAATCCAGGAACGATTGCAATGAATAAAATGAAATAACCAGCTAATACACCTCCTATGAGGCTTGATAAATCATCAAACCAAAATCTAGCAACCCATAAAGAAAAAGTGGCCCATAAAACAGCAACCGCAATGGAAATTAAAAATTTTTGATTAACTGAAACGTAATGATTTCTGTAATTTTGCATGCGACTCTCTCAAAAATGAAGAATAAGCTACTAACCAAATAACTTATTTATAGATGCCACAAGATACTGACAGAATATAAAGTTTGATAACTATAGTTTACAGATGGTATTATGCCGCAATATGCGTTATCTGCATACGCTTTAATGCTGCGATTGCATTACACACCTTAGGTTTGATTTCTCTAAAATATGTTCTTCATTTCGATCGCGTGCTACTTAATAGCTTTAATAATTCAGTTTGTAAGCGCGCTCATAAGTGTTTTTCTTTTTAAGCATTTAAATAAGTATCAGTTCGGTTGGGCCTGCTTATCAACTGCATTATTTATTATGATTTACACAAAAATTACACCTCTAATCATGATTTTTGATTCAAAAGAAGTAATCATGTCTGATGCTATCGCTTCACTTGTAATTTCACTTTTTATTCTATTAGCTACGCTGGGTCTAAAAAATATCGTCATAGATCTAGAGCGAAAAAATAATCAATTAAAAAAAGAAGCAAAGATTGATTTTCTAACAGGTGCATATAGCCGAGAAGAAGCATACTTAAGAGGTAAAAGTGATATATCTCGATCATTAAGAAATAAAAAACCTGTTGGTTTTATCATGATAGATCTAGATTATTTCAAAAAAGTAAATGATCGATATGGTCATTTAGCAGGAAATGTAATATTGAAAAAACTATCTAGTCTTTGTAAACATGAGATTAGAAATGTAGATACCTTTTCTCGCTTTGGGGGAGAAGAATTTTTAGTAATACTTCCTAATATTGATAATATATTTTTAAATGAAGTTGCAGAAAGACTTAGAAGAAAAATTGAAAAGTATAATTTCAATTATTTGCATAAAAAAATTAATATAAATATAAGTGCGGGTGTTTCTTATTACGATCCAAATAAAGATAGAAGCGCTAATCCCAATTCTATTTTCTTAAAATATGTCAAACGTGCTGATGAAGCAATGTATATTGCTAAAAATAAAGGTCGTAACAGAGTTATTCAATGGGCGGCTAATATTTAAAATCTCCCCCTTCACAGAATTAGAGGCTGATATTAGCTAAATTCAGGGCTAAAACTCGGTAAAAGTCAGCATTTTTGCTATAATTCCGCTTCTTCACGGTTTTTATCGTGAGATTTTATAATCAGGTAACTCAGTCACTAAAGCAGCGGATTGGTGGAAAAAAATGAAAAATAAAAACCTATTAGATGCTTTTAAAAATTCTAAAAATGGACTACATGAGTTATTTACAGAAAAAGCAGCAAAAAGAGAGGCTTGGTTAGTTCTTTTATCAATAATTACAGTTTATCTTTACCCTAATTTTTACAGCATACTGCTATTTGTAATATCAATTTTACTATTATCATTTGAAGCAATTAATACATCAATTGAAAAACTATGCGATCACATAACGCCGACCGTTAATAATGAAATAAAAAAAATTAAAGATTTAGCGGCAGGGGCAATTCTTTTATTAGTAATGCTGTATCTAATAATTTTTCTATTGGTTATTGGAAAGTATTTGCACCTAGAAGCCTAGTAGTTTATTAATTAAAGTAAAAATACTACTTATCAAATACTATTTCTAGAAGATACCTTTCTTCATAATTTTTGTCATGAAGTTATCGATATCCTATAAATTAATCTGACTTCGCTATTGTTTAGTTTTAAGTGTCAAAGGTTTTAATGCTTGAATTAAAAATTGTTTGCTCAAAAAAATCAACAATTTCATTTTTATATAACATCTATATTTATCTTTTAATTCCAAGAGATTGAAGGTCTTTTTCTTTCTTATATATATTAGTTTTAATATCAAAAATCCCTAATAGGGTGTGAAAGACATAGTCATGAGTTATCGGTTTATTAGTCTTAAGCTTTAATAAATTCATATCTAAATTCTGACTCTTGATAAGATCATCACCAAACCATAAAATTAAAGGGACACTTGTAACACTTTTTGGCGCCATAAAATAGGGCATCCCATGAAGATAGATTCCATGCTCACCTAAAGATTCTCCATGATCACTTACATAAAACATTGCTGTTTCAAAATGATCATCATACTTTTTCAGAAACTTTATAACTTCACTTAAAAAGAAGTCGGTATATAAAATTGTATTGTCATAAGCGTTACTAATTTCTTCATTGGTGCATTGATCTAACTGATTGGTTTTACAAAAAGGTTTGAATTTTTGAAAGCTTTCAGGAACCCTTGCATAATAAGCAGGCCCATGGCTTCCCATTTGGTGGAGAACAATCAAGATATCACCTTTTTTTTGCTTATTAATAACATCATCTAAGTGAGAAAGCATACCAATATCTCTGCACTCTGGATCACAAATAGGATTATTTTGTGAGGTTAAAAAATCTTCGTATATGACTCGATCAGCCACACCCTTAGAACTAGAGTTGTTATCACGCCAAAAAATATTTACGCCAGCTTTATTGGCTACATCGAGGAAATTTTCTTCATCTTTAAATTTTGATAAATCAAATTTATCTTTACCTTCAATTGAAAAAATACAAGGCACCGAAATACGTGTGCTAGTTCCACATGAGGAAACATTTTTAAAACTCACCACATTCTCCATGCTTAGCATAGGATTTGTATTTTTTGTATAGCCATTCAGCGAGAATCGATCAGCTCTTGCAGTCTCACCAATCACTAAAATTATAAGTTCAGGATCTTCTTCAGGCTCCACAATATGTGCATCATCTCCAATATGCATAAATAATTTATGAGATCTCAAAGACTTATGAGTAACTTGGTAGGTAGCATAAAGGGCACTCAAAGGATTTGAGTATAAGGGTAAATGCTTTTGTTCACGAAAAAATGAAATAGAAAAATTACTACTAGCAAGCAGTGTAAGAGCAAAACTAACCAGTGCCAACAAAGCTACCCCAGAGTGATACAAAACTCGCTTACTCGTAGATTGTCGAATAATTTTTATTTTATAAATAACAAAAACTGGAAGTACAAATAAAAAAGTAAAATAAAATATTAAGCGCCAAGATAACAAACCGAAAGCCTCATTAACATTAGTTTCAGTCGCATTGATTAGCATATCTTTGTCAATGATTACGCCATAGCTATCAGCAAAGTAAGCAGAAAAAGCAGCTACAAAATAAAAAATGGCTAGTATATGTCTATGCCATTTGTGCATTGTTAGTAAAGACATGAAGAATAATAAAAGAAGAAATTGAAATAAAACTAACACAACCATAAATAGTTGATTTGAGCCAGAGCCAATCAAATAAGCATTAGCTTTTGCAAACATCGTGAAATTTGCAAAAATTGTTATAAAAAAGGCTGAAATAATGACCCAAAAAATACTGGTCGACCAAGGAATTTTTTTTATTAGTGAAATATATTTTCTCGTCATTAAATTTTAAGAATCTCAATATCTCAAGACTCAGATATTGGCTCGATTCTGAGATCAGTAATTACCCTCTTGTGACGCTTATTTCTTATCTGCAATTTTCTTCAATAAGTCATTAATTTCTTTTTTTCGGCCTTCATCTGCAATTTCTCTTCCTTCGCGAGGTTCGGCTAATAGACCTTTTTTTAAAAATTCAGTAGCTTTATTTAATTCACCAGTTTTGAATAAAAATTCACCATAAAAATAATTAGCATCAATACCATCGGGATTAATTTCTAAGCCTTTCAATAACATATTTTTAGCTTTATCGTTATCACCATATGCAATAGGCCATGGGGGCACTTGATAATAAAGTGATCCCAAACTTGTATAAGCAGCACCATTAGAACCTTGAGAATCTATCTGGATCGCTTGCTCAAAATGTTGTTTTGCATCTTTCACTAATGATAATGCTGCCAATTGACCTCGTATTCCATTGCGGACCCCTGCAAATGTACCTTCAATAATACCTTGCCATACAAGTGGCTCAGCTTTACCGGGATATTTTGCTGTAACTTTTTCAGATTGGTTAAGAAGTAATTCAAAACCTTTCTCTTGTTCACTTAAAGATGTTTTATATTTTAATTGCTCCCATGTCTTTTTTAATTGGAAGACATCTTCATCGACACCCGCTAATGAGGCTTGCATATATATGCCATATAGAAATAGAGAGATCACAATTTTTTTAACTAAGTTCATATTTGACTCCTTATTTATTGAGGTATTGTTTAATCACTGGTAATTGCTTGCCAATTGCAATGTCTGTGAGTTTCGGGAAAATTTTATTTATAAATACAAAAAATGATTCTTTTAAACCAATTTTCTTTTGATAATTATTATTAGTTAGAAAAATCATAAATTTATCTGCCACTTTCTCTGGCGAATCCATCGCATTACCTAACTTCAAATTCATCTCTGAAATATTATTTGAATTAAAACATGTTTTAGTAGCTCTTGGTGCAAAATATCTGACATTAACGTTTGTATCACTCAATTCACGCTTTAGCGCTTGAGTAAAACCCCTCAAACCAAATTTACTCGCACAATATGCAGTAAAAGCAGGATAACCAATGTATCCAAAGATTGATCCTGTATTTATAATTTCGGCTTTTGGTTCATTTTTAAGCAAAGGTAAAAGTGATTGAGTAAGAAGCATGGGTGCTTTTAAATTTATATCAAGAATATCGGCAACAAGATTAGGATCTTGCTCTTCAAACATAAAGTAATCGCCTATCCCTGCATTATTAATGAGTAAATTAATACCACCCTCACGCTGAGCAAGTATTTTAATTTGCTCCCGAACATTTAACTTATTGATATCTCCTTCTACAATAAATATTCTTTTTGTTTGTAATTCTTTTTTTAAGTTATTTAATGGTTCTTTAATTATTCCTACTAGGATAATCAGCTCTGCTTTTTTATCTAAGCGCTTTACAATTTCCTTTCCAATGCCGCCTGTTGCGCCTGTAATAACTACTTTATATTTTTGACTCATTTTTAGAGAAGCTCCTAGTTATGCCGGTAAATGTTTGAATATGTTTCCATAAAGAAAATAGAATTTCTTTGCGCATTCAATCACTATTTTCTGATCCTCTTCTTTCGTGAATTGATTGACAAGTGTCTTAAAGAATTCAACGTGCGTTAAATCGAGGCTGCCGTGAGAGTTAAGATAAGTGAATGCTTCATTGGGTAATTGAAGTGATTTTTGCATGGCAGTAGCTGCGTTTGTTGCGATAGCAATACTCGTGCCTTCAAGCACAAACACCATACCTAAAAATCCTATAGGATTCTTTTGATAAATTTGATAATAAGCGTCAGCCACCATCAATTCAGTAAATATAATTGGTTCACTATGACGAACTTCGTCAAACTTCACACCTGCTGCCTTAATATCATTTAATATCCATTCCTCGTGTCCCATTTCGTCTTCGATATATTCGGCCATGGCCTCCTTAAGCCATGGATAGTCAATTGAGGTTTGATTTTTACAAGCCGTTAATAAGGGCACTGTATGTTTGACGTGATGATAAGCTTCTTTTAAAAATGCCAAGTACTGATGAAGCTTAATCTCCCCTTTTAATGCATCTTGAATAATGGGAATAGAAAAAAGTGCTTCTCGATCTTGTTTGGTTTCTGCTTCTAATTGGTTAAAAAAACTCATAGTAAAGTTAAATCCTTAGATGATTCATATAAAGTATTAATTTCTTTTTGGTAGTAGCTCTGAATCACATCACGTTTTAATCTTCCATTTTCTGTGAGTTGCCCATTAGAAAAACTAAAAGGCTGATCTAAAACTATGTAATTAAGTATCGATGCGTAACTTGGTAATGCTTTATTGACACTCCGGATGGATGATTCAATGGATGCTTGGCTGATATCAAATGAGGGGAGAATGAGAGCTAATAAATAAGGCTGAGCATCGCCTATGACCATCACTTGTTTATAAAGACCTTGTTCCATTAATAAGCTTTCTGGCCATTCAGGTGAAATGTTTCTTCCATAGCTAGTAATTATGAGATTTTTCTTTCTGCCATCAATAAATAGAAATCCTTCTTCATCAATATGTCCAATATCGCCTGTCTTAAACCATGAATCATCATCTGATACTTCCCCTAAGTAATTCACCTTATTTGTCATGGATATTTCAATTTCATGATCTTCTGCAATTTTTATTTTTCTATTGCTGAGGGGCTTGCCCACGGAACCAACTTTATAAGCATTGGGTAAATTAAGAGATACCACAGAACTACACTCAGATAATCCATAACCCTCATATATAGGTAAGCCAAGATCTTTAGCTTTTTGAATGAGTAATCGAGGTGTTTTAGCACCTCCCAGTGCTACGAATTTTAAGGATTGGATGCGAGGATCGTTAGGCTCAATGATATTTAAAATGCTATGTAGCATTTGAGGTAATAAAATAATACTTTCAATTTTATATGTATCAATTTTTGATAAGCATTGAGCTGCATCAAAATTGAATGGATCTCTAAACCCTATGTCTTTCAGTGGAAATACAAATACTTCGGTATGACTTAAAAATGATGTATAGACGCCCGCAACATTTTCTAATAAAACTGACAAGGGGAGCAAACACAGGTGTTTTTTAATTTTTAGATTTGCTAATGCATGTTCTAAACTTTTTGCAACTGACCATTGCTGTTCACTTGATAAGCAAACGCCTTTGGGCTTAGATGTTGTCCCTGAAGTAAATGTAATCTTTTGAATATCTTTGTTGACATCTTTTGATTCATAATTTTCTAGGTGACTTAAAAATAAACTATGACATTGCCCGCTATTTTCATCAAAACCGTATAACTCAAATATATTTTCTTGTTCAGCAAATAAGGTAAAAATATGAGCACTATCAATTAAATGTTTTTTTTGTTCATTAGAAAAGAAATGCGGGATAGGAATTAACGGAATACCAAGGTGCTGCGTTGCTAAATCTAATGCAATCCAATCAGCTGAGTTATCAGCTATGACGCCGACAGGTGCGTGAGGATATTTTCTATTCTTTAATGCTATAGAAAAATCATTCACGAGCGCATCTAAAGATAAAACGCCATGAATCTTTGCTTGCTTAATATCTAATGCGACTGTCAAAATTAAATATGGGAAGGGACTTCGATGAACATAACTTGGGGGTTTGTTTCATAATAATGACCCCAATTGATGCCGTGATTGGGTAAAAGATCAGGATCAGCTATAGAAATCACTTGGGGATTAAGATCTAATTTATGAAATGCATTAAGCACAAGATTATTAGCGGTAAATACTACCCACCTTCCTCCTTGATTGTAGATCATTGATGCCATCTTTTTAATTAATCGTCTTGTAGCGCCAGGGTATTCAGCTGCAAGATTGCCTAATTCAAATATTTCACTGCGATCAACCTTTTGCCCAGTCATGAAAGCGATATAACTCTCTATGGGTTGATCAAGATATTGCTCTAAATATGCTTTTTTATCTGCTAGATTAGACATACCAAAAACTGCCATCCAATGATGATCTTCATTACTTTTGCACCCAATAAGAAGATCAGCAAAATGATCGACCTGTGCCTGATAAGCTTCGTAAAAATTGTGAGAAATGAACTGCTGCATATCTGAACGATCCCTGTCTAAACTTCGAGCCATAGAGACGGCACAGCTAGGTTCAGACGATGGTATCGTCGTCAGTTGATATTGAGAATTAATCATAAAATTAAATTCAACAGATTCCTCTTAAATAGAATTAGGGATCATTTAAATCTAAATTTAGTTTTATGTCAAACTATTTGTTGTAAAAGTATGTAATAATATCATTAAACCTAACATGGATTAGGCTGTAAAATAAGAGGCATGAAAATCAAATTGCAAAAAGAAGTCTTAAAACATTTTAGAGAAATCTATATTCAGGCTAAATCTGAACTAAAAGATAACGTTAAGAAAACAGGTCTTACTGGCTCTCAGCTTTGGATCATGCAGCAAATTTATAATTTCAATGGAATAAGTAATTCAGAGCTCGCAAAGAACCTCACACTTCATGTTTCGACATGTAGTATTCTTGTAAACAAACTAATTAAAAAAGGCCTTGTAGAAAAAGCTCGAAGCCCAACTGACGAAAGAAAGATTATTTTAACTATTACATCAAAAGGTAAGCAATTAATGCTTAAAGCTCCAAAATCGCCAGAAGGTGCCATACCTTCAACATTAAAAAAACTAAGTATTGAAGAATTGGAAGAGCTCAATACAGTTTTAACTAAATTTGCTAAGAAAATGAAGGTGCTTAATAAGGTTTATAAAGATATACCTTTAGATTATTAATATTTAATCTTTTTTAAACAACCGTCAAAAATTTTGACGTCCCCCCCCCCCCAGCTCCAGCCTCAAATGTACTTTTAAATGATATTAACGTGGTTTAAAACTGCGGTACTATATGTCATCCTTTCATACAGACCTTAAGGCCAAAGATGAAGTGTCTAATTTCAATAATAATGTTCGTGCTTTCCATATCTTCATTCGCTCAATCAAACGATGCTCAAACTTATACTAAAAAGAATCAAGGTGAAATAAAAGTCACTCAGATACTGAAAACTACCAAGGACTGGGATGGAAATGCGCTTCCTCCTTACCCATCAAAAAATCCAGAAATTACTATTCTTAGTTATGAAATACCGCCGGGCATAAGATTACCAATGCATAAGCATCTAGTAATTAATGCAGGCATAGTATTGCAAGGGAAGCTGACGGTCATGACTAAGGATGGAAAACAACTGATTCTCAATCCTGGCGATTCAATTGTTGAGTTAGTTAATAGATGGCACTATGGAGTCAATTATGGCTCTGTACCTGTGAAACTCATCATGTTTTATGCAGGAGAGGTTGGGGTTCCCTTGGCGATAAAAGAAAAGAATTAAAGATGTGATGTCGTATTAAACGACTTTACTATCCATAAGATTCTATATGGTCACTTAGCTCAGTCGTCAGGGTTGCGGATTAACCAATAACTGCTTTGGGGAAGATAAAAAGGGCTATTTTTGCTATAATTCCGCTTCTTCACGGTTTTTGTTGTGAAGTTCCATATGGCCAGGTAGCTCAGTCGGTAGAGCAGCGGATTGAAAATCCGCGTGTCGGCAGTTCGATTCTGCCCCTGGCCACCATTCAAATATTAAGTACGATCTAAGGAAAGCAATGAAAAAAAATACAAAAGTAACAATAGCGGTTGCATTAATTGGTTTAGTTGCAACAGCAGCTGTAACATTCAAATATGTTAATGCAAGAGTAAAAATTAAAGAATTAGAAGCTGTTTCACGCTTACAAAATTTAACCTTGATAGCTATTGGCAACAAGGATTATGTGCTTGCTTGTAAATCACAAACTGAAGCAGAAGAATACCTCGGTAAAGTTCACTCAAAAGCTGAAGACTTACTTGGTATGATCCATAAGAGTAATCAGGAGCTATGCGCTAAAGCCCAGAACTCACAATCGAAATAATTTCGAACTAAAAGTCATAAAAAAGCCAGCTTGTGATTCACTCGCTGGCTTTTTTATTTAAATCTACTTAAAAACTCTACATTTAAAAATTACGATTTTGTCATAATTCATTAACAATCATATTCTAGAATGATGTCTTGCATCAAAAGTGCAAAATATTAATTCAACCCAAAAGGAAAAGAAATGAAAAAGTCAGTACGTTTAAGTCTTATTATTGTCGCTGCTGTTGCAGCAATTTCAACTACAGTGGCTGCGTCCACATTCATTCAAAGCAATGAAAAACTTCACGAATTAGAGCGTGCAGCACGCTTACAAAACTTAAGTGTGATCGCTATCAAAAATAACGATTTTGCACTTGCTTGCAAAGCGCAAACTGAGGCTGAAAAAGCACTTGCACAAGCCAATCTTCGCTCAGAAGATGTTGTAGGCATGGTAAATAAATCAAGTGGTGAGCTTTGTTCAAAAGCTGCAAAAGTGATTGCTTTAAAATAATTAGTCGCTGATTTAAAAAAACCCGCTTAATGCGGGTTTTTTTATTTCTCTAAAAATACTCAGTTGCTTTGAGATTGGTGAACTTTCTTATATCATGCCTACCTAAGTAGAGCATGTGTATATAAAAATACTTTTAACTTCAACATAATCAAGAAGGAATCATAGATGGAAAACTCTGGCACTTTTAAAAACATCATCATTGCAATCTTAATCGCAGTAGCAGGTTATTTTTCGTATAGCGCTTATAACGCTGAAGATCAACTAAGTGCACAAACTGCAGAAATTAAAAATTTAAATGGTCAAATTGCAACGCTTAACCAAAAAGTGACTGACTATGAAAAGGCTGATGCTCAAAAGAAAGCTATTGTGGCTGACTTAGAAGCAAAAGTAACAGCCCAAAGTAAGGATCTTGAAGATCTTAAAGCTCAACTTGCAAAATCTATTAAGCCTGCAAAAGCAAAAGAAGCTCCAAAAGCTAAAAAAGCAAAATAATTTCGTTTTTCACACATAAGGTACATTCGCCTTATGTGTGATTTTCTTTTTTTAAGTCCCGCAAAACGTTTGATAAGACTTGTCTTCCTCTAAAGGTGGCTCACTAAATACCTTGGAGTCCTCGTAAGGTTTTTGAAGCGCTGCAATAAAATCATTTAAGAATCTGTAATCTTGATCTTCTACTGCGAGCGACAATGCTTTCTCCACTAAATAATTACGAGGAATGACGGCTGGATTATGTCTTAACATCATAAGCTTTGATGTCGCCTCACCTTCTTTTTGTTTTTGAATGCGATAGAGCCATTTTTTGTACCAAGCTTTAAATGATTCATCTTCAAAAATAGCGTCCTTTAAAATTACATCTGACGAAAGATGTCTGAATGTGAGGGTATAGTCGGCCTTATTTTTTTGCATGAGAATTAACAATTCATTGATTAAATTTATATCACTTGCGTCCTCATCAAATAAACCTATTTTTTGTCGCATGCCTTGTAACCATGATTTCTGAAATTGATCTGAAAAACCATTCACTGATTGAGATGCTAATTGAATAGATTTATCAGTGTCTTGATCTATAAGTGGAAGCAGTGTCTCCGCAAATCTTGCCAGATTCCACTGTGCAATAGGTGCTTGATTGGCATATGCATAGCGACCCTGACGATCGATCGAGCTAAATACAGTTTCAGGATGGTAGCGATCCATAAATGCACAAGGACCATAATCAATCGTTTCACCACTGATCGACATATTGTCTGTATTCATGACACCGTGAATAAAACCCACATGCATCCATTGGCTTACAAGTGAAGCTTGTCTTTCCGTGACTCTATTTAAAAAAGCGAGATAGGGATTGGCTTCTTCTTTACATTCTGAAAAGTGTCGATCAATCGTGTAATCAGCGAGTATTTTTAATTTATTGACATCGTTCAGTGTGGATGCGAATTGAAAAGTACCGACTCGAATATGACTTTTTGCAACCCTTGTGAGTATTGCGCCAGGTAATGATTCTTCCCGCATGACAACGTCTCCGGTCGCTACCACTGCCAGACTTCTTGTCGTTGGGATATTTAAGGCATGCATCGCTTCACTAATGATGTATTCACGAAGCATAGGACCTAATGCGGCACGGCCATCGCCACGTCTAGAATAAGGCGTTTGTCCTGAACCTTTAAATTGAATATCAAAACGTTTGCCATCTGGACTAATCTGTTCGCCTAATAGAACTGCTCTTCCATCACCTAATAGAGTGAAGTGTCCAAATTGATGCCCTGCATAAGCTTGTGCTATAGGGTATGCTTTTTCAGGAATTTCATTGCCAGAAAAAATATTGGTCCACGCTTCAAGGCTCAAACTTTCTTTATCTAGTCCTAAAGATTTTAATAAAGGCTCATTGAGTAAAATAAGTTTTGGATTTGATACTTCTATTGGGAGCTGCTCCACAAAAAAATCTTTAGGAAGCTTTATATAGGTTTGATCAAAATGCCAACCCACTTTTTCTGACTTTTGCTTATTCATTGAATGAATCTTGGGAAGGAAGACATGTGTTCTAAATTGAGCATGATGATTTACTAATATTTTAATATGCTTATTATAATGAATTATCCATTCATCTTATGGGAGGCCGTGATGTCTAAAATTATTGTTGAAAAAAATCCAAGCGAAGAGAGACTTAATGATTTAGGTATAAAGTCTTGTCCCACATGGTCAAAAGAGCCATCCACTTTCCCATGGAGTTATTCGGAACAAGAGATTGCCTATATTCTAGAAGGTGAAGTGACAGTGACGCCTGACGGTGGCGAGCCTGTTAATTTTGGTAAGGGTGATCTTGTTACCTTTAAAGAAGGATTGTCTTGCACTTGGCATGTTAAAAAAGCGCTGAAGAAACATTATCACTTTGGTTAATGAAAAGATTGAATCAGTAGCAGTTGAGACTTCTTTAAGCTCCGTTATCACATAAAAAATAAATGACGAAGAAATCAAGTGATTCAAGATAGCCTAGGTTTATCTCTTAAAAAGTTTAGCGATTAGCTAATATCAAACGTGCTTTGAAGCGTTGGAATAATGACATCATTCCAATTTAAAGTTTCTCGAATCGATTGCACAAAATGAACAGAAGCTGAGGGTTCGCCATGAACCACAAAAACATGTTTTGGTTTTTGTTTAAATCCTTTTAACCATTTCAATAAATTATCTCGATCAGCATGTGCTGATAAACCGCCTAATGTATGAATGGAAGCTTTGACATCTACATACTCACCCATAATTTTTACTGAAACGGCTTCATCTACTAGTCGACGGCCCAAAGTTCTTAGCGCTTGAAATCCTGTAATCACAATGGCATTTTTTTCAAAAGGCAAATTATTAATTAGATGATGAAGAATTCTTCCCGCCTGACACATTCCGCTCGACGAAATAATAATCGCACCACTTTTTAATCGGTTTAATGATTTTGATTCTTCTACGTCACCTACAAATCGCACATCAATTTTATTCTTATGATCAAGAAGCCATTGGTAAAGTAATTTTGCATCATCATCAAGCTCATCCATGCAAGCAGTTGTAAGTTCCGTGACTTTTGTCGCCATAGGTGAATCGACCCACACATTTAAATGAGGTAAACGTTCTCGCCGAATGAGGTCTGCTAGGATGAATAGTATTTCTTGTGTTCTTCCTACAGCGAAAGCTGGCATGATAACGTTTCCGCCTCTTTCTAATGTCTGCGTCACAATCTCGACTAACTCATTTTCTGTT
Organism: Candidatus Methylopumilus rimovensis; assembly: GCF_006364615.1. Classification (NCBI taxonomy): domain Bacteria; kingdom Pseudomonadati; phylum Pseudomonadota; class Betaproteobacteria; order Nitrosomonadales; family Methylophilaceae; genus Candidatus Methylopumilus; species Candidatus Methylopumilus rimovensis. Next base: position 1,250,785 of record NZ_CP040986.1, read on the forward strand.
TCTTTGATATTTCGATGAAGTCGATCTCCATAAGTGGATTCAACTATTAATACATCTGCCGATTCAATCAATGAAGGCTGACGGAAGATAGGCTTTTCAAACATGCCTAGGTCGCCTGAAAAAACCAAGCGCTTTGAAGCTTCATTTTTTTCTTTAACATCGATAACTGCAATTGAAGAGCCTAAAATATGTCCCGCTTCTTCAAATGTCACTTCAATACTAGGGGTAGGTGAAAACTTCTTAGCATAAGGAATCGCTTTGACTTGATTCAATGATTCGATCGCTTGCTTGGTGTCGTACAAAAGAACAGGCATATCGCCACGCCATTTGCCCAATTTATTTTTTCTCTCCGCCCGCTCGAAATCAGAGACTTGAATATGCGCGCTATCAAGCAACATAATTTCAAGTAATTTTGCAGTCGTAGTCGTACAGTAGATTGGTCCTTTGAATCCTTCGGCACATAACCTTGGAATGAGCCCGCAATGATCTATATGTGCATGCGTGAGAACTAGAAAAGAAATCTCTTCTGGATGCAGGGGTAATAATTTTTGATTTTTTTCATCAGCTTCACGCGCACCTTGAAACATGCCGTAATCTACCAAGAATTTACATGATGACTCTTCAAGGCTGGTATGAATTAAATACTTGGATCCCGTAACTTCGCCCGCTGCGCCTAAAAATTGTATTTGCATTTAACTCTCTTTAGAAATTATGCATGCCATGCATAATAGATTTGATCGTTTAATAACTAAAAGTTACTTACATGAAATTTCTAAACTGTAAGGCAGGCTTGTTGATTTATCCACAAGACTATAATCCTTTGAACATAACTTCTCTGCTTTTGCATAACAAGCATCCCAAAAGGCACAGTTGATAATATAAGTTTGACTTGTATTCGATAGTTTACTCTGATTTGTATAAGTCATCATGCTGCAACTTGAGAGTAAGGCAAATAGAAATAAAACTGTCATCTGTTTCATATATGTTTTTTTTAGAGTTCGATTATTCATTATAGTAAAGATTTACTGATTCATTATAGGTTTATGTAACATAAGATAGAATTCAATATCAACTTTAATTGGGCTATTAAGTAATGCTAGAGAAATTGATCGGATTATTGGCTGTTTGGATTATGAGCGTCATATCCAGTATGGGATATGGAGGCATCGTCCTATTGATGGCCATCGAGTCAGCTTGCATTCCATTGCCCTCGGAAATTATTATGCCTTTTGCGGGGTACCTTGTTTATAAAAGCGAGATGGTGCTTTGGGTCGTCGCTTTCATGGGTGCACTAGGATGTGTATTGGGCTCTATACCTGCTTATTATGTTGGTAAAACAGGCGGAAGAAATCTTGCTGAAAAATATGGTCGCTTCGTACTTATTTCTAAAAAAGATTTACAGATGGCGGATGATTGGTTTAAAAATTATGGTGAGATCATTATTTTTATAGGCCGCCTCCTTCCTGCAGTGAGAACTTTTATAGCACTTCCTGCAGGTATTGCAAGAATGAATATGTCGAAATTCATTATCTATACGTTTGTAGGTTCCTTTATATGGTGCTGGACACTCGCATATATTGGCATGGTATTTGGTGAACAATGGGACACATTAAAAGTTTACTTTCACGAATTTCATTATGTGATTGCAGGTGCTGCAGTAATCTTTATCGCCTGGTATATCAAACGTCATTTTCAAAATAATTAAATGGCCTCCAATTATCATATTGGTATTGATTTAGGTGGTACTAAGATTGAGGTGGCTGTATTAGATAGTCAGGACAAGATTCTCTTTCGAGAAAGATTATTCACAGAAGCTCATTTAGGTAGTGAACATATCTTTGATCAAATTCATGCGCTCTACTCGAAAGCAGTTATGTCAATACAAAATAAATCGCATACACTTGGCTTAGGCACGCCTGGTTCTATTTCAAAAAAAACACATCTACTAAAAAACTCCAATACCCTTTGTTTGAATGATTTGCCAATGCAAGCTCTTCTTGAAGATAAATTAGTGCATGACATCGTCATTGAAAATGATGCTAATTGTTTTGCGCTCGCAGAAGCAAAAATGGGTGCTGGCATAGGATATCCTTCGGTGTTTGGTGTCATTATGGGAACTGGCTGTGGGGGTGGCATCGTATTTGATGGAAAAATTAGACAAGGCCCACAAAATATTTCGGGTGAGTGGGGTCATATGGTGATTGATCCTCAAGGGTCGCCCTGTTATTGCGGCGCAAGTGGTTGTGTTGAGACCTTTATATCAGGAGGTGGCTTAGAAAAAAGAATTAAAAATACAACGGGCAACTCGATCTCAGCAATGGATTTTTTTAGAATCCCATTAAAAGATGAGTCTTTAAAAAAAATTAAACAAGATTTCTATGTCCGTTTTGGACAAGCCTTAGCTAATCTTATTAATATTCTGGATCCTGACATTGTCGTCTTAGGTGGCGGACTTTCCAATGAAGGAAGTTTATATAAAGAAGGCATTGAAGAAGTTTATAAGCGTATTTTTAATGATGTGCCTACAACACCTATCGTTAAGAATATATTAGGTGATTCGGCGGGCGTCATTGGTGCGGCCTTAATTGGTGAGCGACTTACTCAGTAATCGTTTTTTCTTTTTCAATTCTATAGTGACAATTTGGCAAATGATTTTCAAGTAAGCCGTTAATTTTCACTGTATCTATTTTGCAGTATTTACATTGATAGGCATGTAATGCATCGCCCTGATGCTCTTGAGGATAGTCGATATAAAAAATTTGTCGTTTCATATGTAGATTATATTACTTGAAATCACATCTCAAAATAAAAAGTTATTCCCATTTATCTTTTTCTTTTGACTCTTCTAAAGTCTGCCATTGCATATTAGATGCATCATCTAACCCACCTCGCTTTAAGGGAATGATGTGATCAATAATATAGCCGGGACAAGCCCCAAAAGATTTCCCTGTTGATGGGCACGGCTGCATTTTTTTAAATGCTTTTTTTACATCAAGACTTCTTTTAATCCGGCCATGATTATCTCGCTCACAACTCACGCAATAATCTGAATAAACTGCAAAAAGTGAGCTGCTAAAAAAAAGTATAGTTATAAAAAATAAAAATTTCTGCATAAGTCAAGAATTATAAGGTTTTAAGTATAATTCTCATAAATGATACATCAGCTCACTCTTGAATGGCTTAATTCTGAATCGCAAATTCCGCAAGCGCTCTGGGATAATTGCTTCCCAGCTCCATACGAAGGTCAATGGTGGTATCGATCCCTTGAATGCTCTCATCTTGAAAAACAATTCACTTTTACCTACGGACTGATTTCCTATAATAGTCAACCCGTCGGTATAGTACCTGCCTTTGTTATGGATGTGCCTATCGAACTTTTAACGCCCCCCATATTTCTTCCTTTAGCGAAATTAATAGGCAAAATCATCCCATCCTTTTTATATCAACGTATTTTTTTTATAGGAACCGCCTGCTCTGATGAAGGACATATCGGAATTGACCCGCAGTTTTTAAAAAATAACGAGATCACTCAAGATGATATTTTTCTTTGCGTGCAAGAAGCTGCTGAAAAACAAGCAAAAAAATATAATACGTCTATGTTGGTATGGAAAGATTTTCCAGAGGCATCTCATCAAACACTCTCAAAAATTTCTACATCTAAAAATCTATTCCCGCTTGTAGGACTTCCATCAACACTACTTAAGCTTGAAGGAAATGAAACGGAGGACTACTTTGCATCACTTAAAACATCGCAAAGATATCAACTTAGACAGAAATTAAAAAAAGGCCTCTCGGCCCCGCTCGATGTCAGCGTCATTCATTTGCCAGACAATCAGACCCTTCATCAACTTTATCGCCTATTTTCAAAAACTTATATAAAAGAAAAAAATAGATTCGAAGAGCTGACACCAGAATTTTTTGAGTTTATCTCTCGTGAGAAAGAAGCCCACTTTATTATTCTAAGACATCAATCTTCAAATGAAATAATTGCTTTTATGCTATGTTTTCACTTAAACGATCATGTGATTAATAAATTTATAGGTATTGATTATGAAGCTCCACAGGATTGGTTTATTTATTTTCGATTATGGATTGAATGTATCAACTGGTCATACAAAATTGGTGCCAAAACTATTCAAAGTGGCCAAGCAGCCTACCCTGCTAAAATTGAAACTGGTCATCAACTCATTTCTTTAACAAATTTTTGTAAGCATCGAAATATAATCATTCATAAAATTTATAAAAAAATTGCTAGTTTCGTAGACTGGGATATGCTCGATCAGAATCTAGCGATTTACTTAAAAGCTTGTCCTGAAGAAAAACCAAATCTAGACTCTTTAAGAGAAGAAAGGCAATGATGTGGATTTTATTTAAACTTTTAATGACCTCAGGTATGGTGGTTTTAATTTCTGAGGTAGCTAAAAAAAGTGACCGATTAGGCGGACTCATAGCTGCGCTGCCCCTCGTGACTGTACTTACTTTAATTTGGCTCTATATAGAAAAACAGCCGGAATCTAAAATTGCAAATCATGCTTGGTACACCTTTTGGTACGTTGTGCCCACGCTCCCCATGTTCTTAACGTTTCCTTTTTTACTGAAGCGATTTGGCTTTTGGCCAACGCTCGGTATCTCCGTTGTCATTACTTTGATCGCATTTTATGTTTTTGCAAAAATTGTAAAGCTTTATGGTATCGAACTTTTATGAGCGCTCTCTATGAACTTTATTTTTAAATCTATCTTGATGGCTTTACATTTACTTTTAGCAGTGATTCTTTGTATCGCTATGATTATACTTCCAAGAAATATCAGTGGTGTTCTTATTCAACACTGGGCAAAACGTCTTTTACGTATTTTAAAAATAAAAATTACGCTTTCTGGAGAGGTTTTAAATTTTTTAAATAAAGATACTTATCTTGTGGTTTCAAACCACATTTCATGGCTTGATATTCCTCTGATCTTTTCATTAAAACCTATCACGTTTGTCTCTACATCTGATGTCAAAATGTGGCCCATTATTGGAATGCTCGCTAAAATTTCCGGCGCCATTTTTATTGATCGCAATCGCAAATCAAGCTTGCTTGAAGTGATTCAGGCAATGAATCATCATTTCAAAAATCATAAGCAGTCGATATGTATTTTCCCTGAAGGTATTACGTCAAATGGATATCAAGTGCTTCCATTTAAGAGCAACTTATTTCAATCAGCTTTCGAAGCTAATAAATTACTTCTACCCCTGTCGATTAAATACAAAGAAAATAATGTGATTACAAATCGTACAAGTTTTCATGGTTCGACAACTTTATTTCAATCCTTCAAACGTATTGCCAAATCAAATCAAATTGAAGTTGTTTTAGATATTGGACATCCAGTCAAACCTACTCAATCAAGAAAAGACCTATCTGTCAAACTTCAGGAAGCTATTGCATTAAAAATTAGTAGATAACTTTTTAAAATTCTAAAGGGTCAATATCTACTACCCATTTCACTTTTTGACCTAATTTATTTTCACGTAAAAAAGTTACCCATTCATCAAGTAATTTTTGTAATGCAACACGAGAGCTTGCTTGTAAAACTAATTGCGCTCTTTCCATGCCTTTTAATCTTTCCATGATAGGTCGAACTGGATTATAAACAGTCACGTGATGACTTAAGTTCTGGGCTTTTTGCATAGCCTCATTTAAAAACTTCATCACATGCGTCAATTCGTGCGCTTCCGCTTTTAAGAGCACTAGAAACGCGAAAGGACTTAGCTCTGCTAATTCCCTTTCTTTTAAAAGCTCATTCGCAAAGTGTTCGTAATCATGCGTTTTTAAAGCTTCAAATAAAGGGTGATTTGGAAATGCAGTTTGAATATAGACTTCACCTTTTATATTGGCACGGCCTGCACGGCCACTCACTTGCATCAGCTGCGAAAATAAGCGTTCGCTTGCTCTAAAGTCGGGGCTATATAAAGCCTGGTCCGTATCTAGAACACCAACTAAACTTAAGTGAGGGAAGTCGTGACCCTTAGAGAGCATTTGAGTACCAATTAAAATATCGATCTCACGATTTTTCATTTTTAAGAATAAATCATTGAGCGCTTCTTTAGTTCTCGTTGAATCTCGGTCTACTCTTAAAATACGCGCTTCAGGAAAAAATTCTTTTAAAGTTTCTTCAATGCGCTGCGTACCTAAACCTGTAGGATATAAATCTGTGTTGCCGCATGAGGGACACTGTTGTGGCATTTTTTCATCATGGCCACAGTGATGGCAACGTAATCTTTTTTGATTTAAGTGCACCACTAAACGACTGCTGCAACGATGGCATTGTCCTGTCCACTGGCACGACGAACATAAGAGGACGGGCGCAAAGCCTCGTCGATTAATAAAAATAAGACTCTGTTCTTTTTTGTTTAAACGATCGCGAATAGCTTCAATAAGATAGGGTGAAAAACCTTTAGTGACTGCAGACTTTGAAATATCAATACACTTAATTTCGGGGAGTGTTGAATCTTGAACTGCGCGCGAGGTTAATTTTAGAAACCCAAATTTTTTTGCATCTTTAGTTTTAGTCGCATTAAACCAGGTTTCAAGAGAAGGTGTAGCAGTACCCATGACAATTGGAATATTTTCAGATTTGGCACGGAAGATTGCAACATCTCTCGCATGATAACGTAAACCCTCTTGTTGTTTAAAAGATGCATCATGCTCTTCATCGATAATGATGAGAGACAGATGTGGCATTGGTGTAAAAATACTTAATCGTGTTCCAATGATAATTTGGGCAGCGCCCTCTTTAGCCAGTCGCCAATGGGTTAAGCGCTCGTTATCCGTTAAGTGGCTATGAAGGGTGACGAGCATATATTTTTCAAAACGCGATCTAAATCGACTCTCGAGTTGCGGTGTTAAATTAATTTCAGGAACGAGTACAAGTACCTGTGCATGTTCTTTTTGTAATGCTGCCTCAATTAATCGAATATACACTTCCGTTTTTCCACTGCCAGTAATCCCATAGAGTAACCAAGGTGTAAATTTTTGTTTTTTTTCTAATATGGCATCAAGCGCTTTTTGTTGATCGCTATTTAAAGATGGAATAGGGGCTTCTTTATACACTTTGCTATCTAAAGTCACTTCATTTTTGTCAATCCAACCCATCTCATCTAACGTTTCGATTGATTTTTTCCAAGTGCTGCTGATCGAACGAAGACTCGCTTCATCGAGTTCTTTGGCATCAATTAAAGCCATGACGATACGTTTTAAAATGGTTTGCCGAGGCGGCAATTGATCGACACCTAATTGAATTGCTTCAGGAGTTAAGCGATAAAGATACTTCTTTATCATCGCCTTAGTATTTAATTTTTTTAGTCGAGATGGCACCGCGGACAAAATCGTTTGCCCAAGAGGATAGTGATAATACTGACTACAGAATTGAAAGAGCTTAAAACTTTGCTCATCAAAAATGACTTCCGGGTCAAGACGTATAATAGACTTTAGTTTTGTTGATTCGATTGAGCTGGTATCAGAAACACCTACTACAACACCAATCATTTTGCGGGCACCAAAAGGTACCACCACATACTGTCCAATCTGAGTATTTGGATTCTCAGTCTTATAGTCAAATACCCGATCGAGTGGGACATCGAGGGCAACTTTTAGAATATGAAGTGCGTGAGTCATAGTGTTAGTTTTTAAGGGGAGTCCATCAATTCTAAGTTAAAATAAACGCTTTAAACGTTACCTATCATTCTAAGACGTGAAATCGCATCTTCTACAATTATTGTTGCCCGTCGCACAATCAATACATCCTGAGATTTTAGCGAATTCTATTCAATTAGATCGTCCTAAATCGATCGAGCATGGTGATTTTTCAACCAATTTAGCCATGATGCTCGCTAAGCCTTTGAAAAAAAATCCACGGGAATTAGCGGCCCTCATCATTGAGAAGTTACCTTCTTCGCCTTTTATTGAAAAAGTTGAAATTGCAGGTGCAGGTTTTATTAATTTCTATTTCAATGAAAGAGCACGCACCTTCATTATCCATGAGATTTTAAAAAATCCGGAGGCTTACGGACAAAATACTTCGGGTCATGATGAAAACGGTAAGCCTCAAAAAATCCAAATTGAGTTTGTATCCGCGAACCCCACGGGACCCCTTCATGTCGGTCATGGTCGAGGTGCTGCCATTGGTGATTCCTTAGCGAGACTTCTAAAATTTAATGGTTGGGATGTAACGCGCGAATTTTATTACAACGATGCCGGTGCACAAATTGATAATCTTACAAAATCAGTCCATGCGAGATGCCACAATATGGATCCATCAGATCCTGCATTCCCTGAAGATGGCTATCGTGGTGAATACATTGTCGAGATTGCGAATACTTTTTTAAATAAAGAGAGTATTGAGTGCGAAGGTAAAACAATTAAAGCATCCGGCAACATCAATGACTTAGAGTCCATTCGCCAATTCAGCGTTGCGTATTTAAGACATGAACAAGATCAGGATTTAAATGCATTCCAAATTAAATTTGATGTCTTCACGCTTGAATCTTCTTTCTACCAAAATGGCCAGATTGAAAAGGTTGTAGCGTCTCTGATTAAAAATGGTTTTACTTATGAAGAAGACAATGCGCTCTGGTTAAAAACCACAGCGTTTGGTGATGACAAAAATCGTGTTATGAAAAAATCAGATGGCAGTTATACCTATTTCATTCCTGACGTAGCTTATCACCTCAATAAATGGGAGCGGGGTTTTAAACGCGTCATTAACGAACAAGGTTCGGACCATCACAGCACTATTACGCGAGTAAGAGCAGGGCTTCAATCATTAAAACTTGGCATTCCTGAAACCTATCCTGAATATGTGCTTCATCAAATGATTACCGTGATGAAGGGTGGCGAAGAAGTGAAGCTTTCGAAACGTGCTGGTAGCTATGTAACGCTTCGAGATTTGATTGATGAGGTGGGTTGTGATGCCACGCGCTATTTCTTGGTGGCTCGTAAACCTGACTCACAACTTGTTTTTGATATTGACTTAGCCAAAACTCAAAATTCGGATAATCCTGTGTATTACATTCAATATGCGCATGCGCGTATTGCCGGAGTTTTAAAACAATGGGGCGGAGATATCGATCAACTAATTAAAGTGAATGTAGATAATCTTAAATCTTCCCAGGAATTAATGCTCATAAAACGCTTAAGCGAATTTCCGGAAATAGTGTTACATGCAGGTGTTGAATTAGCCCCCCATACCATTGCAAACTATTTAAAAGACTGTGCGGCAGATCTTCATAGCTATTATAATGACACTAAGTTTTTAGTTGAAAATGAAGATGAAAAACTAGCGCGCTTAAGTTTAATTCGAGCAACGCAGGTGGTATTAAAAAATGGCCTAGATCTTCTTGGCGTCAACGCTCCGGAAAAAATGTAGCTTAATAAGGTGAATATGGAAAAGGGTAAATCGGGTAGTTCTTTTGTGAATGGCCTTTTTATGGGCATTTTAATGGGCATTGGCTTATCGATTGCTATTACTGTTTTTATTACTAATGGTAAAAGTCCTTTTGTAACCAAGGACACGAATGGTGCTTGTATAGAAATCCAAGGAGCAAAGCCTGAGGGTGAAGCGACGAATGACGCTATTCAAGACCAGCCGACTAAATTTGATTTTTATAATATATTGCCTAATGGTGATAAAGATATCTCAGATCGTGAAACAACACAGGCTTTAAAAAATCCAGCGAATATTCCACAAAAAGAAGTGTACTTTTATCAAGTAGGCTCATTTACAACAGATAAAGATGCAGATAATACCAAAGCAAAATTGGCACTTTTAGGATTTGAAGCGGTCGTACTGACAGCACCGTCTCAAAATAATGAAATAGTGCATAAAGTAAGGGTGGGTCCTATGACCGACGACGCACAGATTATGAAAACAAAAAATGATCTCATTAAAAATGGCTTTAAACCGATCTTAGTCAAAGCAACACTTAACAATACAAACTCGAATAATTAAGGATATCTTCAATGAAAAAAATCTTATTCATTTTTTTAATGCTTTTTACATCCATTTCTTTTGCGGCAGCACCTGAAGCTGGTGTTAATTTTGATAAAACAGTCCAAACTGTCCCCACAGATAACAAAGATAAAATTGAGGTCATAGAGCTCTTTTGGTATGGCTGTATTCACTGCTACCAAATGGATCCTATGCTGAATGATTGGGTAAAAAAATTACCTAAGGATGTTTACTTTAAACGTATGCCGGCTATTCCTCGTCCAGATTGGGCGCCGATGGCCAGAGCTTTTTATGCAATGGAAACTCTAGGTGTAGCTGAGAAACTACATACAGCTATATTTGATGCGGTTCATAAGGAACGCACCCTTAACCCAGCTGACGAAAAAGCGATTCTGCAATGGGTGACATTAAAAGCAGGCCTTGATCGTAAAAAAGTAGAGGACGCTTTTAATTCATTCTCTATGAATGCTTCTCTAAACAAAGCTGCGCAGGTTTTTAGAGCATCAGGTGCGACAGGTGTGCCTACAATCATGATTGATGGTAAGTACATTACTTCAAGCACGATGGCGGGTGGCAATAATGAAGCACTTCAAATTGCTGACTTCATCATCAACAATGTCAGAAAAGATCGCAATAAAAAATAAAACTTTAAAAGTCTTTATCACCGGTGCCACAAGTGGCATCGGTGATTCATTAGCCCGTCAGTATGCAAATCAAGGCGCTACCCTAGGTTTAGTAGGGCGGCGCCTGGAACTGCTTCAAAAAATCAAATCAAAAATTAAAACGCCCTGTGAGATTTATGGAATAGATGTCACTGATCAAAAAGATCTTCAAAAAGCAGCTAATCATTTCATCAAAAAATACGGGGCTCCTGATATTGTCATTGCCAATGCAGGAGTGAGTACCGGAACGCTTGCAGGTGAAAAAGAAGACCTTCGTACATTTAAACGTGTCATCGAAATTAATTTATTTGGGGTGATTCACACTTTTCTGCCATTTATTGAAGCTTTTAAAAAACAAAAAACAGGTCAATTAGTAGGCATTGCAAGTGTGGCTGGCATTAGAGGTTTACCTGGATCCGGAGCTTATAGTGCTTCAAAAGCAGCACTTATTAATTATTTAGAAAGTCTTCGTATAGAAATGAAGCCTTTTGGTATTCATGTTACAACCATTGCACCAGGCTTTATTCACACGCCTATGACCAAGCATAATCGATATGCCATGCCTTTTATTTTAGATGTCGATGTTGCGGTATCTCGTTTTATGAAAGCCATTCAGAACAAAAAAGGCTTTGTGATTATTCCTTGGCAAATGGATATTGTGGGGACTATCATGAAGCTTCTTCCGACATCTATGTGGGACTTTTTAGCAAAAAGCGGCCCTAAAAAAAACAGGAAAATGATTCAGTAATATCCACATCACGTATATCCTTAAAACGTAAAATAAATTAAAATGTAGTCATTAACTACATTTTTTATTTATGTCAAACCTCGAATATAACGGCCAAGTGCTTGCAAAAGCGCGTCGTGAATTAAAACTTAAAGCTGATGATGTTGCAACAGAATTGTGTTTATCTGTGCAACAAGTCCAAGCGATTGAAAATAATCTAGGTGCTTTTTTTCATTCCAATAAATTAAAGCAAGCGGTCATTAAGCGCTATTGTCGCTTTCTTAATATTGATGTGAACTCTGTCATCACTCAATATGAATTAGATGAAACTGATACTAGTTTTCAAGACATTAAAAAAGATAATTTTGGTAAGCGCTTTAAAAAATATGTTTATCTCTCAATTGCAGCGTTTATTACTACACTTGTTTGGAAACTTTTTGCATAATGGTCCAAAAATTAAGAGAATTATTTTTTCAATTAAGAACTCGGCATTTCAAATTTATTGAACGCAGAAAATCACTACATTTTGAGGTATCAGGTTATTATCCATATCAAATTATGGACATTGGTGAGAGTTTTTTAATTGGTAATACAAATATAGAGATACTAAATAAAAAACATAAAATAATTAATAAAAAACTTAAAAAAACTTTTTTAGCTAAAATAGAGACTGATGGTATTCGAATAATGCGTATTCAATAAAACATAAGGAAAACAAAATGGAATTTGATCAAAAAGAAGAAGCGCCTTTTAATATCCCAGAAAAGAAGAAAGCAGATAAAAAGACTCTCGCTATCTATATCATTACTGGCTTTATTTCAGTGAGTTCTCTTATCTATGGTTATGCAAGTTATCAGGCGGCCTATTTTAAAGACGCTGAAATCCAAAAGCTTAAATCAGAGTTAGAAGATGCCAACACAAAATTGTTGCGTATTGATGCTCTTGAAAATCAAGTGAAAGAGTTGGAAGCATCATTGCTGGCAAAAGCGGCTGCGAAAGCTGAGTCAAAAAAGGCAACGAAAGTCTCAGCAAAAAAAGACATTAAAAAAGTAAATACTACTAAAAAAGCTTTAAAGAAATCAAAAATGACAACTAAGGCTAAAGAAAAAAAGTCAGTTAAAAAGTAAGTCGGTTTAATGTCATTCACGCCCTATTTGAGAGTAGAATAGGGCTCTTCAATTTGCAACTTCAATCAAATTTCAAAAATATCTTTATGACAACACATGCACTTTATAACTCATATCAATTAGGCAATTTAACTCTTAATAATCGGTGCGTTATGGCGCCACTCACTCGAAATCGTGCTAATGAGAAGCGTGAACCTGTCGATTTAAATGTCACCTATTATGAGCAACGCGCAACTGCCGGTTTAATCATAGCCGAAGCGACTCAAATTTGTCCTGTGGGCCAAGGTTATATTTCAACACCTGGTATTTATTCTGAGGGTCAAATTGAAGGCTGGAGAAAAGTGACTGATGCGGTACATAAAAAAAATGGAAAGATTTGTTTGCAACTCTGGCATGTCGGCCGTATTTCACATAGCGAATTACTACCAAACAACATGCCACCTCAAGCCCCTTCAGCAATCAGAGCTAAGGCAAAAACATTTAATAGCAAAGGCTTAGTAGATGTATCAGAACCTAAAGCGTTAGAGATTGATGAAATTAAATCACTCACCAAGCAATATGCTCAAGCCACTTTAAATGCGCAAAAAGCTGGATTTGATATGATTGAAGTTCATGCAGCCAATGGTTATCTTATTGATCAATTTTTAAGAGACAAAACAAATCATCGAATTGATCAATATGGTGGATCGATTGAAAATCGTGCGCGCTTTTTATTAGAGGTAGTTGATGAAATCATCAAAGTCTATCCGGCGAATTTAATCGGCTGTCGTATTTCACCTGCATCTACATTTAATGATATTGATGATTCAGATCCACAAAACTTATATAGCTATGTTGTCACTGAACTAGGTAAAAGAAAATTAGCATATCTTCATATCATTGAAGGCGAAACAGGTGGGCCACGCGATGCCAATCCTAAAGTTAATTTTGCTGAATTAAAAAAGTTATTTAAAACGCATGGTGGTATGAACATTATGACAAACAATGGCTATAACAAGGCCATGGCTGAGAGTGCCATTGAAAATAATGAGGCTGATCTTGTTGCTTTCGGCGTTCCTTTTCTTGCTAATCCAGATTTAGTAAAACGACTTGAAAATAATTACCCACTTAATACGCCAAATCAAAGAACTTTTTATGGTGGTACTGAAAAAGGTTATATCGATTACCCTTTTTATAGCGATTAACTAATTTTATTTTTTGCAGGCTTTTTCGCTGCAGGTTTTTTAGGTTCATCGCCTAAATGAAGGTCTATACCTTTCACTAAATTTTTGAACTCATCTGTGTAAACAATTTTTTTAGCTATCTTTTTTTTGCCATAAAGTGAAATGCCGAAAAAAATAATGGAATATAAGAGAATGACGGTTACAACCACGGTGGTCTCAAAAAAATAATCGCGCACTAAGGTAAGTAACGGGTCTAACCATAACCAACCTTGTTTAACTTGATACTCAAGATTGCCTACCCAGATTGTTTGAACCTCATGTAAATACTCAAATAAAGCCGCCATGTTGAACCTTTCTTAATATTCTTCAAATTATAAGTGAAATCCATGCCCAGAAAAGGAAAGCCTTAAACAAAAGAGATAAAATATAGCTTTAAATTCAACGAATTATTATGAAAATCACAGTTATTGCTTCTGGTTATGTAGGCTTAGTGGGGGCTCTTTATTTAGCCGAGGTCGCGGATTAAACTTTATACCTTAATGTGCATCGAGAGAAAATGCGCATCCTCAAAAAAGGTGTGCGTGATTTATAGGCTGATATAAAACCTACGTTATTTCTTTTAGAAGCTTTTTGTACTTTTAGATTTATTCTACTGTGACAGACTTTGCTAAATTTCGAGGTTTATCGACATCTGTTCCCTTAATAAGTGACACATGATAAGCAAGTAACTGAACTGGAATGGAGTGAATAATCGGCGACAGAATGCCTGCATGTCTTGGTGTTCTTATTACGCGAACACCTGGACTTTCTATAAAGTGGCTGTCAGCATCTGCGAATACAAAAATTTCACCACCTCGCGCTTTTACTTCCTGCATATTCGATTTTACTTTTTCAAGTAAATTATCATTCGGAGCAATCACAACAACTGGCATGTCATTATCAACTAATGCTAATGGACCATGTTTTAACTCCCCTGCTGGATAAGCTTCTGCATGAATATAAGAAATCTCTTTTAATTTTAATGCGCCTTCCATGGCAATTGGGTAATGAATGCCTCGACCTAAGAATAAAGCATGTTGCTTATCTGCAAATAATTTTGCCCATTCTTTAATTTGCGGCTCTAAATTAAGTGCTTGTTGAACGCTTCCTGGCAACTGTCTTAAATTTTCTAGGTAACTTTTTTCCTCAATCTTATTAATGAGCTTTTTATGTTTCGCAATAGTTACAGCTAGACTAAATAGAGATACCAGTTGTGTCGTAAAAGCTTTGGTCGATGCTACGCCAATTTCTGCACCCGCTCTAGTATATAAGACAAGATTTGATGCGCGTGCAATCGCACTTTCTTGCACATTACAAATTGCTAAGCTTAAATTTTGCCCTAGGGACTGAGCATGCTTTAAAGCTTCCATCGTATCGAGGGTTTCACCTGACTGAGAGATGGTTAGAATTAATTGATTTGGATTAGGAACTGAGTCTCGATATCGATATTCACTTGAGATTTCAACCGTCGTTGGTATTTTTGCAATACTTTCTAACCAATATTTTGCAGTGACCCCTGCGTAATAACTTGTGCCTGCTGCTAAAATTAAAATACTATCCATTTTAGAAAAATGTTCTTGGGCATTTTTTCCAAATAGACTTACATCAAAATGACCTGCATCAATAATAGCTTCAATCGTGTCTGTTAAGGCTCGAGGCTGTTCATAAATTTCTTTTTGCATGAAGTGGTCATAAGGGCCTAACTCCATGGAAGATAAGGTCACATCACTGATATGTGTTTTACGTGTAATCGTTTTTTTATCTTTATCGAAAATTTGAATGCCATCTTTTTTTATTTGTACAACATCACCATCTTCTAGATATATAAATTTTTTAGTGATGGCTAAAAGTGCTGAAATATCAGATGCAATAAAATTTTGCATATCACCAAGGCCAATAATGAGCGGGCAACCTAACCGAGCGCAAATCATTTCATCAGGATTTTTAAGAGAGATCACGGCAATTGCAAATGCACCCCTTAATTCTTCACCTAACATTTGGATTGCTTCTAAAAGTGATTTGTTGTGATGTTTTATAAAGTAATGAATCAGATGTGCAATGACTTCAGTATCTGTTTGTGATTCAAATTCATAGCCTAATTTTTTAAGACGCTCTCGCTCTTCTTCATAATTTTCAATAATGCCATTATGTACAACCGCGATTTCACCTTGTGAAATATGAGGGTGCGCATTCAATTCTGTAACTCCACCATGTGTTGCCCATCTCGTATGGCCAATACCTAAAAAGCCTTCTAGCTTTTGATCTTTCACCATCGTTTCAATCTCAGCCACACGACCTACTGAGCGCACACGTTCAATACCCTTTCGAAGAACCGCAATACCGGATGAATCATAACCTCGATATTCGAGACGACTTAATCCCTCGATTAAATGTGGAACGATATTTTGATTTGAAATTGCACCTACAATGCCGCACATATATAAATTCTCTTTATTTTTTTGTAGGTTTAGTCCAGCCAGAGATGCTGGTTTGTTTTGATCGGGACACCGTGAGTTCGCCCGGTGGTGCATCTTTCGTGATAGTAGATCCTGCAGCAATGGTCGCTCCCTTACCAATTTTAATAGGGGCTACTAATGCCGTGTTTGACCCTATAAACACATCGTCTTCAATTGTAGTCGGATGTTTATTAGCGCCATCATAATTACAAGTAATCGCACCAGCACCTATATTAACTGATTTGCCAACTAGGCTATCTCCAACATAACTCAAGTGATTTATATTTGTTTCATTATTCACTTCACTATTTTTAATTTCAACAAAATTACCAATGTGCACTTTGTTTTGAAGTTTTGTACCAGGTCTTAATCTAGCAAAAGGGCCAATGCGACAATTTTCGCCAATGACACTTTGCACAATGTGAGAATAAGGCTCGATCGAGGTATGATCACCTATAACGCTATCTTTAACATGAGAGTAAGCAGCAATCTTCACATGATTACCTAAAATAACTTTGCCTTCAAAAATACAACCTACGTCAATCAAGACATCTTGACCTGCCGTGACTTCACCTCGAATATCAATACGACTCGGATCAATAATGGTGACCCCTTCTTCCATCAATTTTTTTGCTGTCATAAGTTGATAGCTTCTTTCCATAGTTGCTAATTCAAATTTAGAATTAATACCGGTAATAGATACTTCATTATCCGCAGATTCACTTAATACTTCAATGTTATCTTCAATTGATAACCCTACAATATCTGTTAAATAATATTCTTTTTGTACATTCTGATTATTGAGTCTTTTGAGCCAATTTTTTAAAAGATGATTCGGGGCACACATGATGCCTGTATTAATTTCTTTAATATTTTTTTGTAAAGCATCACAGTCTTTTTCTTCTACAATTTTTTGTATACGGTCATCTTTTCTTACGATCCTGCCATAACCTTTTGGATTTTCTTTTTGGTAAGTTAAAACGACCAAATTTTTTTGGCCTTTTTTAATTAAACTTTGAATCGTTTCTTGATCAATCAATGGTACATCGCCATAAAGAATGAGTGTGCAACCCTCATCTTTGATTAAAGGGATCGCTTGTTGAACGGCATGGCCTGTACCTAATTGTTCTTTTTGTTCTACCCATTGAATATGTTCTGATGGAAATGCTTTCTTAACAAGATTGCCTCCATAGCCATAAACTATTACAAGCTGGCTTGGATTAACTGACATGGAAGCATTAATGACATAACCTAAAAGCGGTTTATGAGCGAGTGGTTGCAAAACTTTAGGTAAATCAGAACGCATACGCGTTCCTTTTCCTGCAGCTAAAATCACAATAGATAATGACATCTTCGCTATTTTATCGCCTATTTGTTATCACATGACATAAAAAAAGCAGCTTTTAAGCTGCTTTTAATAATTTTGCAAATATTGAAAATTAGTGTTTTTGACGGAGTTTTTGAATCGCTTGAATTTGTGCAATCGCTTCCGCTAATTCAGCTTGGGCTTTTGCATAATCCACATCCGAAGCACGATTCTTCATCGCTTCTTCAGCCGCTTTTTTAGCTGCATTCGCTTGCGCTTCATCAAGATCATGACCGCGAATAGCTGTATCTGCTAAAACAGTTACGACACCGGGTTGCACTTCTAATATACCACCTGAAATATAAATGAGTTGCTCTTCATTTTTATCTGCTAATTTAATACGAAGCGCACCAGGTTTAATCGATGTAATCATAGGTGCGTGGTGCGGATAAATACCTACTTCACCCATTTGTGCAGGTGCTGCCACGAACTCTGCTTCACCTGAAAAAATAGATTCTTCAGCACTTACTACATCAATATGAACTGTGGCCACCATGTCGTATTTACCTAATTATTAAGATAATGTTTTTGCTTTTGCTACAGCTTCTTCAATACTACCTACCATATAGAATGCTTGTTCTGGTAAGTGATCGTATTCACCACTCACGATCGCTTTAAAACCTTTGATCGTGTCTTTAAGTGACACATATTTACCAGGAGCGCCTGTGAATACTTCAGCGACGTGGAATGGTTGGGATAGGAAACGTTGAATTTTACGTGCACGACTAACTGCTAATTTATCTTCTGGAGATAACTCGTCCATACCAAGAATCGCAATAATATCTCGTAATTCTTTATAACGTTGTAATGTCGATTGAACTGAACGTGCCACTTGATAATGTTCTTCTCCCACAATTTGTGGATCAAGCTGACGTGATGTTGAATCTAGTGGATCCACCGCTGGATAAATACCAAGCGATGCAATATCACGAGATAACACAACTGTTGAATCCAAATGTTGGAATGTTGTTGCAGGTGACGGGTCAGTCAAGTCATCGGCTGGCACATAAACCGCTTGGATCGATGTAATCGAACCTGTTTTTGTTGAAGTAATACGCTCTTGTAGACGACCCATTTCATCAGCGAGTGTTGGTTGATAACCTACCGCTGAAGGCATACGACCTAGAAGCGCTGATACCTCAGTACCTGCAAGTGTATATCGATAAATATTATCTACGAAGAAAAGAACATCTCGACCTTCGTCACGAAATTTTTCAGCCATCGTTAAACCTGATAGTGCAACGCGTAAACGGTTACCTGGTGGCTCGTTCATCTGACCAAACACCATCGCTACTTTAGATTCTTCCATATCATCTAATTTAATAACGCCTGCGTCTGACATTTCATGGTAGAAGTCGTTACCTTCACGTGTACGCTCACCCACACCTGCGAATACGGATAAACCTGAGTGTTGTTTAGCAATATTGTTAATGAGTTCCAACATGTTCACTGTCTTACCTACACCAGCACCACCGAAGAGACCCACCTTACCGCCTTTAGCGAATGGACAAACCAAGTCAATCACCTTAATACCTGTTTCAAGTAAATCAACAGAAGGTGATAGATCTTTAAAGTCTGGAGCTTTTTG
The DNA here is from genome assembly GCF_006364615.1 of Candidatus Methylopumilus rimovensis. Lineage (NCBI taxonomy): Bacteria > Pseudomonadati > Pseudomonadota > Betaproteobacteria > Nitrosomonadales > Methylophilaceae > Candidatus Methylopumilus > Candidatus Methylopumilus rimovensis. The sequence goes on from NZ_CP040986.1 coordinate 1,269,900, forward strand.
GTGAATGGAACGGAATTCTTTAGATTTGATTGGGCCCATTTCATCGATCGGGCGACCAAGAACGTCCATGATACGGCCTAGTGTGCCTGTACCTACTGGCACGTTAATCGCAGCGCCTGTGGATTTAAATGCAGTACCGCGCGCAAGTCCGTCAGATGAACCCATCGCAATCGTTCTAACAATGCCGTCACCAAGCTGTTGTTGCACTTCAAGTGTTAAACCTGCTTCAGCTTGCGAGTCTTTGTCATCTATGATTAATGCATCAAATACTTTTGGCATTTGATCGCGAGGAAATTCGACGTCAACCACCGCACCGATACATTGCACTACTTTTCCGATTTGTTTACTAGCCATTTTTTATCCTTAAGACTCTAAATAATTAATTCAACGTTATGCAACCGCAGCTGCACCACCCACAATTTCTGAAATTTCTTTTGTAATTGCCGCTTGACGTGCTTTGTTATAAATCAATTTCAATTCGCCAATCACATTCTTCGCATTATCTGAAGCTGATTTCATCGCAACCATACGTGCAGATTGCTCTGATGCCATATTTTCTGTGACGCCGTGATAAATCAATGACTCAATATAACGCGTCAATAATTGATCGATTACACTTTGTGCATCAGGTTCATAGATATAATCCCATGGACCTTCTGGACTTCCGATTTTATCGCCTGAAAGTGGTAACAATTGATCCACCACAGGTTCTTGCTTCATCGTATTAATAAATTTGGTATAACAAATAAAGAGCTGATCTACTTCGCCATTTACATAAGCATCAAGCATCACTTTGATCGCACCAATTAATTTTTCAACGTGCGGTGTATCGCCTAAACCTGTGATATGTGATTTCACATTCGCATTAATACGCGTCATGAAACCTAAGCCTTTGTTACCTAAGGCACTGACGTGTACATTTTTGCCTTGTGATTCCCATTCTTTCATTTGATTCACAGACATTCTTAATACATTGGTATTAAGACCGCCGCATAAACCTTTATCTGAAGTCACTACAATCAAACCAATATTTTTAATTTGGTCTTTTTTCACGAGGAATGGATGTTTATATTCAGATTTTGCATATGATAAATGCGCTGCTACATTTCTAATTTTCTCAGCATAAGGCCGAGCTTGACGCATACGCTCTTGCGCTTTACGCATCTTAGATGCTGCGACCATCTCCATCGCTTTGGTGATCTTTCGTGTATTTTCTACACTCTTGATCTTGGTTCTGATTTCTTTACTACCGGCCATAATGACTCTTTATATTAGTAAGCGTTACTTGATTTGAAATCTTCAATGGCTTTTTCAAGCGCTTTTTCATTGTCGCCTGATAAGTCAGTTGTTTTTTCTATGTCTTGCATAATTTTTTTGTATTTAGAATTCATGAAACCATGCAATGCATTTTCAAATGCCAACACTTTGTTTGTTGGAACATCATCAAAGTAGCCTTTGTTTGCTGCGAATAAAGTCACAGCCATTTGCGAAACATTTAAAGGTGTATATTGTGCTTGCTTCATAAGTTCAGTAAACATGCGGCCACGATCAAGCTGTTTACGTGTGGCTTCGTCAAGATCAGATGCAAATTGTGCGAATGCTGCTAACTCACGATATTGAGCTAGCGCTAAACGTACACCCCCACCTAATTTTTTAATTACTTTAGTTTGAGCAGCGCCGCCCACGCGCGAGACAGAAATACCTGCGTTAATCGCTGGACGAATACCTGCGTTAAATAAGTCTGTTTCAAGGAATATCTGGCCGTCAGTAATCGAAATTACGTTTGTCGGCACGAATGCAGATACGTCACCTGCCGCAGTTTCAATAATTGGCAATGCAGTAAGTGAACCTGTTTTACCTTTCACTTTTCCTTTAGTAAATTTTTCTACATATTCTTCATTCACACGAGCTGCGCGCTCAAGTAAACGTGAGTGAATATAGAACACGTCACCTGGATAAGCTTCACGGCCTGGTGGACGACGTAAGAGTAATGAGATCTGACGATAAGCAATCGCTTGTTTTGTTAAGTCGTCATAAATAATAAGTGCATCTTCGCCACGATCACGGAAATATTCGCCCATCGTACAACCTGCATAAGGCGCTAAGAATTGTAATGCTGCTGAATCTGATGCTGATGCTGCAACGACAATGGTATATTCCATTGCACCATGCTCTTCGAGTTTTCTCACTACGTTAGCGATCGTTGATGCTTTTTGACCAATCGCTACATAGATACAGGTCATGTTTTGACCTTTTTGATTAATAATTGCATCAGTTGCTACCGCTGTTTTACCTGTTTGACGGTCACCAATAATCAATTCACGTTGGCCTCGTCCGACTGGCACCATAGAATCCACAGATTTCAACCCTGTTTGAACTGGTTGTGATACAGATTTACGTGCAATCACACCTGGTGCTACTTTTTCGATTTTGTCTGTAAGTTTTGTTTTAACAGGGCCTTTGCCATCAATCGGTTGACCAAGCGCGTTTACGACACGACCGATCAATTCTGGGCCAACAGGTACTTCTAAAATTCGGCCTGTACATTTACATACATCACCTTCAGTTATATGTTCGTAATCACCTAACACCACCGCACCCACTGAATCTCGTTCAAGATTTAATGCAAGTCCATATGTGTTTCCTGGGAATTCGATCATTTCACCAGACATCACATTTGATAATCCGTGAATACGCACAATACCATCGGTCACTGAAACCACCGTACCTTGTGTTCTCGCCTCAGCGGTTGTCGAGAAGTTCTCTAATCGACTTTTAATGAGTTCACTAATTTCTGATGTTGATAACTGCATTACTATCTCCTGATAATGATTAGCTTACGACTTCAACGCGTAGGCTAAATTTTGTAATTGCTCACGAACTGAAGCATCAATCACGGTGTCCCCCACAATCACTTTAGTACCACCAATGATTGCTTCATCAATCGTTACTTTTGCATCAATTTTTTTATTAAATTTCTTTTCTAAACTTTTAACCAATGTATCGACTTCTTTATCTGTCGGTTTTGATGCCACAATAATTTCTGCATCAAGCGTACCTTCATCTGTCGCTTTTAATGTTTCAAAAAGGTGACTGATTTCTGGCAATACATTAAGTCTTTTATATTCGATCAAAAGCTTAATCAGATTTTCACCATATTGATTAAGTTTTTTTCCCGCGATTTTTACAAGCGCTTTTTCACGGTCTTCATCAGAAACTTTCGAATCATTAATGAACGCATGCATGCGTTCATCTAAAGACACTTGTGCTAAAAATTCCAACATCTCAGACCATTCGGAAAGGGATTTTTTTTCTTTTGCAAGATTAAATGCTGCAACAGCATAAGGTCTTGCGATTGTTGAAATTTCTGCCATGGTGGTCCTAAAGTTCTTTCGCTAATTTACCTAACATATCGCTATGGGCTTTCTTATCAATTTCTTTTGATAAGATTTTTTCAGCGCCTGCAATTGCAAGTATTGACACTTGTTCGCGTAAAGATTCTTTTGCGCGATTCACTTCTTGGTCAATCTCTGCTTTCGCACCCAAGATAATACGATCGCCTTCAGTTTTTGCTTGATGCTTTGCTTCTTCTAAAATTTCTGACGCTCTTTTTTCAGCTTGAGAAATAATTTCAGATGCTTTCTGTTTAGCTTCGTTAAGTTGTTGTGTTGTTTTCTTTGCAGCGACTTCTAAAGATGCTTTACCTTCTTGAGCTGCAGCTAAACCGTCGGCAATTTCTTTCTGACGCGTTTCAATCGCGCTTAAAAGAGGTGGCCACACATACTTCACGGTAAACCAAATGAGAATCGCAAAAGCAATCGCTTGGGCAATTAACGTAAAATTAATATTCATTTTTGCTCCTGTCTAAGTTCGGTTAAAAGAACCTAAACAATTATTTTGCGATTGCACTTAATAATGGATTTGCAAATGCAAACATCATCACGATACCAACGCTAATAATGAAAGAAGCGTCAATCAAACCTAAAAGTAAGAATACTTTACCTTGTAATTGAGGAATCATTTCAGGTTGTCTTGCAGCGCCTTCTAAGAAGCTCGCACACATAATACCGATACCGATACATGCGCCTAAAGCTGCTAAACCAATCATCAAACCTAGACCAATTGCTGTATAAGATTGAATCATTGCTAAATATTGTACGTGTTCCATGTTTACTTCCCTTTCAGTTAAAAATACTTAAATAAAAAAACTAATGGCCTTCATGCGCCATCGATAAATACACCACCGTTAACATCATGAAGACAAATGCTTGTAGCCCCACAATTAGAATATGGAATATGGACCAACCTGCGCCCAATAATGCTCCAAAAAATACGCCTGTCACACTCGTTGATGCGAGTAAACCAAGTAGCAAGAAAATCACTTCGCCTGCGTACATGTTTCCGAAAAGTCGGAGTGAGTGAGATAAAGGTTTAGAAATATATTCGATAATATTAAATAGAAAGTTTGCAGGCCACACCCAAATTTTGCTGCCGAAGGGCGCTGTGAATAATTCATGAATCCAACCGCCAAAACCTTTTACTTTAATACCAAAATAAATCATAAGAATCCACACTGCAATCGCAAGTGCAAATGTGGTATTGATATCTGAAGTTGGAACGCTTCGCCATTCATGAATGCCTAAAGGTGCGTAAATAAAATGTGCCATCACATCAATCGGTAAAAAGTCCATTGAGTTCATGACAAGCACCCAAATGAAAACGGTAAGCGCGGCAGGTGCAATGAAAGCATGACGATCGCCATGAAATATATTTTTAACTTGATCATCAATGAAACCAAACATGAGTTCTACAAACGCTTGGCCTTTTGAAGGAACGCCGGCTGTAGCTTTACGAGCCACCATCCAAATTAATGCCATTGAAATAATACCCAGCAACACACCCATGACGAGTGAGTCAATATTTAAGCTCCAAAATGCACCTTCACCAATTGCCTTTGTATTAAAGGTTAAATGGTGGGTGATATATTCGCTTGGTGTTAATGTGCCTTCAGTTGCCATATCTTTCAATATTTCCTAGTGACTTTTGTTAGTCTTCATTTAATTTTGTAATCGATGCGCCTGAAATAATGGCTGACAATACAAGCCCTGCAATCAGTGCAAATGGTACAAGCGCTGTATAAAACTTAAACGCCAACCAAAGCGATACAAGTACTACAAAAATTTTTACAGCTTCAGCTTTTAATACATTAATAATGATAGCTGCGGGCTCTTTACTCAAAGCCGTTTTGTGAGCAATTTTTGAGGCGAGAAGTACACCGAATATTACGGAGACACTACCGATCAACGCAGAAATACCTGCATGCTTTCCAAAGACTACTGCAACTAAAACCGTTAATATGCCAGCGGCTTTAACCTGCAAACTCAACATTTTTTGAATGATTTGAGGGAATCGCTTCATTCTTTCAGTGATTTCATCAATATCGGACATTTATGCTCACTGAATGCAAAATTTTTGAGTTACAAAGGCATGAATTTTCGCTGGAATTGGCCGTTACGTCAAGGGTAAAGCTTACTTTATCCTTTAATTTTTTTAAGAATCTCATCCAATTGCTCCAAATTGCGATAATGCACTTTTAAAACGCCCGAACCATTCTTTTTAGCATCGATCGTAACCGACGCACCTAGGGTTTCGGCTAAAGATTCCTCAAGGTGACGGACATCCGCATTGGCTCTTTTAGGGGATGACTTCGGCGTATCTGTTTTGTAACTATTTTGTAAATTTTTAACCAGTGCCTCGACTTCGCGCACAGATAGATTTTTTTGAATTACCTCTTCGCACAACATAATTTGTTGGCTACCTTCTAAACCGATCAATGCTCTTGCATGACCCATATCAATTTTGCCACTTAATAATCGATCTTGAACGGACTTCGTTAAAGTTAAAAGTCTTAATAAATTAGAAACCGTAACACGCGATTTACCCACAGCATCGGCTGCAGCTTCATGTGTCATATTAAATTCATCAATTAAACGTTTAATGCCGATAGCTTCTTCTAATGGATTTAAATCTTCGCGTTGAATATTTTCAATGAGCGCCATCGCAAGCGCTGATTCATCAGGAATATTTTTAATGATGACAGGCACTTCATTTAAGTTAGCTAATTTAGCAGCACGCCAACGTCTCTCACCTGCAATGATCTCATATTGGTTATTACCAACCGGTCTCACAATAATAGGTTGCATAACGCCTTGCTTTAAAATCGATTGTGAAAGCGCATGCAATGCTTCTTCTTGCATAATGCTTCGAGGCTGATACTTACCAGGCTTTAAGTCGCTAATCGATAATGTTTGTAAAGAGCCTTCGTTCTTTGGTGTATCTTCATCGGTGTTTGACAATAATGCATCAAGTCCTCGACCGAGTCCTTTAGGTTTAGCCATGTGACTTCCTCATTTCTTTTTGTATGATTTCTTCGGCAAGTTTTAAATAAGCAACCGCACCTCGTGATGAGCGGTCATACATTAAGATTGGCATACCGTGACTTGGGGCTTCTGCCAATCTTACATTTCTTGGAATAATGGTTTCATATACTTTGTCACCAAAATGGGCGGTGAGCTGATCGGATACTTGTTGCGCTAACATATTGCGTTTATCAAAAAGTGTTTTTAACAATCCTTCAATTTCAATGTGGGGATTTAAATTGATTCTTACCTTTTTAATCGTACCCACTAAATCAGATAAACCTTCTAACGCATAATATTCACATTGCATCGGAATTAGAACAGCATCAGCAGCTGTCAAGGCATTCACTGTAATTAAATTAAGTGCGGGTGGACAATCTAACAACACATAGTCGTAATCTTTTTTTAAATGTTGTAATGCTTCTTTTAATCTAGTTTCGCGTTTACTTTCATTCACAAGTTCAACTTCGGCGCCTGCAAGATTTCGATTCGAAGGTGCTAAATCAAAATTACCACGCTCACAATGAATCACAATATCGTTAAATGATTTACTTTGAATGAGCACATCATAAATTGACATTTTAATTGCTGATTTATCAATACCTGAACCTGTCGTTGCATTGCCTTGTGGATCAAGATCAATGAGAAGCACTGATTTATTTTTTGCAGCTAAGCTCGCGGCTAAATTCACTGATGTCGTAGTTTTACCTACACCGCCTTTTTGATTCGTTACCGCTAATATACGCATATCTAAAAATTATCTTTCTTTAATATTACTAAATATCGTTCTGCATTAATAAAAGGTACTTCAAGTGGAATCAATGTATATTGATTTTTTTCAAATTCTTCTAATTCTTCTTTCACATCTTTTGATTTCATCGCTAACCACACGCCTTCTTTTTGTAACGTGTGTTGTGTAAGTGACATCATATTTTTTAAATTTGAAAACGCTCTTGATGTCACCGCTTCAAAAAGTGTTATCGGTTGATAATCTTCAACGCGACTATTCACTACATCTAAATTCGTAAGTGCTAATTCACTTTTCACTTGTTGCATGAATGTCGTTTTTTTATTGACCGAATCCATTACTGTTACTTTTAATTCAGGTTTTGTAATTGCTAATACAATGCCTGGAAATCCAGCGCCACTTCCTACATCTAATATATTTTTTACATGCACATGATTTAAAATAGATAAGCTATCAAGAAAATGAAGCTTAATCATTTCATCGCGCTCACGAATCGCAGTTAAGTTATAAACGCGATTCCATTTTTCTACTAAATTTAAATATGTCATCAACTGATCTATCATTTGATCAGATAATTTCAATGCCATGCGTTGCAATCCCTCGATCAATAGATCGAGGTCTTTTTTTTCCGTGCCATTCATGCTGCTTTTTCTGGGCGATTTGTGGTCATTTTTTTAGGCTTATTTTTTCGTTTAATAAACACTAAAAGTAATGATATGGTCGCTGGGGTAATACCCGAGATACGTGAAGCTTGTCCTAAATTTTCAGGCTTATGTAAATTTAATTTTTGTTGTGCCTCAACACTTAATCCATGCACTTCTTTGTAATCAAGATCGATAGGCAATGGAATATCTAATTGATCTCGACTTCGATCCACTTCTTCTTGTTGTCTTAAAATATAGCCTTTATATTTTGCTGAAATTTCAACTTGTTCTCTGACCGCAGGATCAATCAAACTTGCATCTTCTTTCATTAATTCTTTAACGCCTTCAAAACTAACTTCAGGGCGTCTTAATAAATCAAACAAGTTATATTCGTGATCAATCGCTTTACCGATAATCGCTTGTTGTTTTTCAATCGAAATATCTTGAGGCCTCACAAAGAATTTTTTTAATCGCGCTTCTTCTGACTGAATAGTTTCTTGTTTTTGATTGAACATCGCCCAGCGATCATCATCAACCAATCCTAAATTGCGACCTATTTCTGTAAGTCTCAAATCAGCGTTATCTTCTCTTAACATCAATCGATATTCAGCTCGACTTGTAAACATTCTGTAAGGTTCGGAAACACCTCTCGTAATAAGGTCATCAACTAAAACACCTAAATAAGCTTCATCGCGCTTAGGGCACCAGGATTCTTTATCTTGTGTCATTAAAGCGGCATTTGTTCCAGCCAACAATCCTTGCGCTGCAGCCTCTTCGTAGCCTGTCGTGCCATTGATTTGTCCTGCGAAAAATAAGCCTTGAATCGATTTAGTTTCCAAACTGGATTTCAAGTTACGTGGGTCAAAGTAATCATATTCAATAGCGTAACCCGGTCTTAGGATGTGAGCATTCTCTAACCCATTGATTGAACGGACTAATTTGTACTGTATATCAAAAGGTAAGCTCGTTGAAATACCATTGGGATAAATTTCATTGGTATTTAGGCCTTCTGGCTCTAAAAAAATCTGGTGGGAATCTTTATCTGCAAATCGATGAATTTTATCTTCAACCGATGGGCAATAGCGAGGCCCCACTCCCTCAATCACGCCGGTATACATGGGGGAGCGATCTAATCCACTTCGAATAATGTCATGGGTCGATTCATTGGTATGTGTAATCCAACACGACACTTGTTGTGGATGTGTTGTTTTTTTGCCATAAAAAGAAAAATAAGGGGTCGGAGTATCACCCGGCTGTTCCTGCATCACAGCATAATTAATTGTACGTCCATCAATTCTTGGGGGCGTGCCAGTTTTAAGTCGGCCTACAGGTAAGCCAATTTCCCTTAAACGATGCGCTAAAGAAATAGAAGGTGGGTCGCCTGCACGGCCTGCTTGATAATTCTTTAAGCCCACATGAACGAGGCCGCCTAAAAATGTGCCCGCAGTTAAAACAACTGTTTTAGATTTAAATTGAATGCCAATTTGCGTCACCACACCGGCGACACGATCTTTATCTAAAAGAATGTCATCAACTGCTTGTTGGAAAAGCCAAAGATTAGGTTGATTTTCAAGGCGATGACGAATTGCAGCCTTATATAAAATACGATCTGCTTGAGCACGAGTAGCTCTGACCGCTGGACCTTTGCTACTATTTAAGATACGAAATTGAATGCCAGATTCATCAGTCGCAATGCCCATAGCACCGCCTAAAGCGTCGATTTCTTTAACTAAATGACCTTTACCAATGCCACCAATGGACGGGTTACAAGACATTTGACCTAAAGTTTCAATGTTGTGGGTTAAAAGAAGAGTCTTTTGTCCCATGCGTGACGAAGCCAAGGCCGCCTCTGTACCGGCATGTCCTCCGCCCACTACAATCACATCAAAATTGTTAGGAAATTCCATGATTTTACGTCTGTTAGAAAAGGTGTAATTTTACTTTAATCTGGTCAGAATCACTATGAAAACGATTGTTTCACGTGAAACATTTACTTAAAAAAACAGGGGGAAGTGTTCCACGTGGAACGAAAGAATTACTTACCAATACAAAAACGACTAAAAATTTCACCCAGAAGATCGTCTGGGGTAAATTCCCCCGTGATGAAAGCCAATGAAGTTTGAGCTTGTCTGAGCTCTTCCGCGACTAACTCGGGCGACTGAAGCTGATGAAGCGATTCATTCAAATGTTTTGAGACAGTATCAAGTGCATCTAAATGCCGTTGTCTCGCCATAAAAACACCTTGATTTCCGTCCTTACTAAATTCAACGCCAGCCATTTTTAATAAAGTCGTTTTAAGCTGGGCTAAGCCTTCTCCATTTTTTGCAGAAATAAAAAGATGGTGCTGACCATCAATCATTTCGGATGACGCCTTTTTGGATAACAAATCAATTTTATTGTGAATCCATATCTTAAAAATGTCTTTTGGAATGCGATTTAGAATGATTTTCTCGTAATCGGTAATACCCTTACCAGCATCCACTAAAAATAATGCGATATTGGCCTTTTCTATCGAAATCCATGTTTTTTCGATGCCCATTTTTTCAATTTCATCACTTGTATCTCTTAATCCGGCAGTATCAATTACATGAACCGGAATGCCATCGATTTGGATTTCACTTTTAATGGGGTCGCGTGTTGTGCCAGGAATAGAAGTCACGATCGCCTGATCATTGCCGGACAATTGATTAAGCAAACTCGACTTGCCCACATTGGGCTGGCCCACCAATACAACGGTCAAACCTTCGCGAAATAAGAGGCCTTGTTTAGCAGATGAAGTCACTTCATCCATGCGCAACTTTAGACTTAAAAGCTTTTCCTTCACCTTGCCAGTCGTAATAAAGTCGATTTCTTCCTCGGGAAAATCTAAGCAAGCTTCAACATACATACGTAAATCGATGAGTTCTTTTAGTAAGTCATTGATTTTATTTGAAAAATAACCACTTAAGGACAGCATAGCACTTTTTGCGGCCTCAGCTGTTGAAGCATTAATTAAATCTGCAACTGCTTCAGCCTGAGCTAAATCAATTTTGTCATTAAGATAAGCTCGCTCGGTAAATTCTCCAGGTTTCGCAAGTCTTGCACCACATTCAATAGAGCGTGCTAATAAAAGTTGCATCACAGCAATGCCGCCATGGCCTTGAAGTTCTAGAATATCTTCGCCAGTATATGAGTGAGGAGATTTAAAAAAAAGTGCAATGCCACGATCGATCACTTGACCGTTCACATCTAAAAACGGAAGGTAGGACGCTAAACGATTTTCAGGACAAACACCTAAAATATGTTTCGCAACATCACTCGCCTTCGGACCTGAGACTCTAACGACCCCAATGCCGCCAGCACCCGAAGGTGTCGCAATGGCGGCAATGGTATCTAAGTTATTTGCGAGCTGCATTGCCTTTCTTAGCTAATGCTGCTGCATGAATGGATCGATTAATCATCCATTGTTGAAGAATGGACAAGAGATTATTAATCACCCAATAAAGCACTAAGCCTGCTGGGAAGAAAAAGAAAAATATACTGAATACAACTGGCATGATCATCATCAATTTTGCTTGCATGGGATCCGTGGGAGCTGGATTGAGTTTTGTTTGGACAATCATGCTGATACCCATAATGATAGGTAATACATAGTAAGGATCTTTCAGAGAAAGATCAGTGATCCATAAAATAAAAGGTGCATGTCTTAATTCAACAGCGCCCATCAACACCCAGTAAAGTGAAATGAAAACAGGAATCTGAATAAGAATAGGTAAACAACCGCCCATCGGATTAATTTTTTCTGTGCGATAAAGTTCTAACATGGCTTGTTGAAACTTAACTTTGTCATCACCAAATTTTTCCTTCATGCTTTGCAAGCGCGGTGCAAGTTCACGAAGTTGTGCCATAGATTTATAGCTTGCTGCAGAGAGTGGATAAAAGAGCAGCTTAATTAACACCGTAAGAAGAATAATGGCGCTACCCCAATTATTTACTAATTTATAAATCCAATTAAGCACGACAAATAAAGGTGACGCAATAAAAGTTAACCAACCATAATCCACTGAATAAGTTAAACCTGGTGCGGCTTTTTCTAGTTGTTCTTTAATTTGTGGGCCTGAGTAGAGTTTGGTTGAAAATTTTTTTTTCTCACCAGGCTGAATAGAAGAGAGTTGTGTTAACACACCTGATGAATAAATATTATCTGCAACTTGTTTTGTATAAAATTCACGCTTTTGATTAACAGGTAAAATCCAAGCGCTCGCAAAATAATGTTGAATTACGCCTACCCATCCATCAACAGAAATAAGTGATAAGTCACGTTTCTTCATATCTTTAAAATTAATTTTTTTAAATTTATCTGCTTCAGTATAGTAAGCGCCACCGGTAAATGTGGGTGCTAGGCTAGTGCCTTGATTAGATTCATCATCATGTAACAGCTGGAAATAAGCTGATGGTGTAATAGCCAATTTACTATGATTAGTAATTTCATAACGGACACCTATTTGATAACTATCACGATCGAAAGAAATAATTTTTACAACTTCCACATCTTGATTTTTGTAATTTAATTTAACATCTAAATGATTTTGCCCACTTTCTAAAACATAATTTGTTTTTTCAGATGTGAACATAGATTTATGTGTTGGCAAATCATTACCGATAAGCCCTGATTGTGCCACGTAAAGCAATGGTTTCTGTGCATCATCTAATAAAAGAAATTTATCCTGCCCGTTATCAGCCAAATGGTTGTTTAAAAGCAAACGACGAATATCACCACCCGCTGTATCAATTTCAATTTGATACAAGTCAGTCAATACTTTAATGCGAGATGCAGTTTCTAATTTGAAATTAGAATCGGGAGATATTGTTTTGGCATCTGAAGTATTTAATTTTTGAGAAGATGGAACGCTCGCATCTTGTTGCGATGCAACTTCGCTTACTGGAACATGTTTACGTTGCCATGTATCCCATAGCAAAAGAATTGAAAAAGAAAATACAACAAACAGTATTAAACGCTTCGTGTCCATAAATTATAAAATTCCAAAATTAAATAACAGGGTCATGACCACCCTTGCACCAGGGATGACATTTACCTATTCGTTTCATTGATAAAAAAATACCTTGTATTACGCCTTTTTTTTGTATCGCCTCTATCGAGTATTGTGAACACGTCGGTGTGAATCGACATTGCTGACCAAAAAAGGGACTTAATAATAATTGATAACATCTCAGAAAAAATATTGCGATTGATTTCATTTTTTCAATTTTGCAATCATCTGATCCACTTCTGTTTCAATCTCAACAAAATCGTTACGATAAAACGATTTTTGAATGCGTATCACTATATCAAAATTTAAGAGCTGTTCTTGTTTTTTTCGCATTAATTCGCGCAAGACACGCCTCATGTAGTTGCGCTTTACAGCCAATTTCTGTGTTTTTTTGCCTACAACCATACCTAAACGAAATAAAGATAAAGTATTAGGCTGATAATGAAAACTTAGGTGCTGAAAGGAAAGTCGCTTACGGAAATTAAAAACGGATGAAAATTCATCCGTTTTTGTAAGTTTGGTTAATTTAGTTTGCAAATTATGGAGAATTTGCCAGATAGGTCTTTATAGACCGATACGAGCACGGCCTTTAGCACGGCGTGCTGATAAAACAGCGCGTCCTGCACGAGTCTTCATGCGTACTAAAAAACCATGCGTGCGTGCACGTTTTACTTTTGATGGTTGATAGGTACGTTTCATTGTGTTTCTCCAGCTATAATTCGATAAGGATCGCGCAATTTACCGTACATACCGCCAAGTGTCAACGATTATTTGTGCAAGAAGTCTAAAAACGCCTGTGGATAACTTTGATAGGTTCAGTTAAGATGACTTCCGTAAAGCAATCATTCCCAAAAGGCATTTTTATACCGTTCCGGTTCTCTAAAATGCCAAATCAAGAAGAAGTTGTAATTTTAATACTATATATATTGGATTTTGCCGTTAATGGAAAATTTTTGGACTCACTGTCTCGAACGCTTTAAAAAAGAGCTATCCGCCCAGCAATTCAACACCTGGATTAAACCGCTAAAGTTCGAACACGATCAACATAAAATTAAAATT